>JADHVS010000049.1 GCA_016783865.1 Bacteroidales bacterium | reverse complement strand
GAGAAGATACAATTTCAGGAATGCCTGTAACAAATTATTGGTATGATTCAATAACAAATCAAACAACAACAGAAGTATATATTGATAGACATTGGCATTTAGAAGATATTTGTTCAACTCCAACAAATGATTCTATTCAAGAAATAATTCAAGAAATAATGCCAGGAATTCCGACCCCAGTTAAAAAAGAAGAATTCCTGATTTATCCAAATCCAACAAATGGTTTAGTTAATCTTGTTGATGAATCAGAGAAATCTGGAAAAACAAAAGTTAAAATGTTTGATTTAACTGGAAGAGAATTAGAAGAGATGGTTTTAGAATCAAATCCGGGAGAAAATAAAACAACTCTTGATGTTTCAGGTTATCCTGCAGGAACATATATAATCAGATTTATATCGTCAGAACAAAATATCACTATGAAATTACTTATCAGATAAACTGATTGTCAGTGAGATGACTCGTCTATTCTCCCCTTATCCTATATTTCTAAACGACAAACGGGCTTGCAGGTAATAATATGGACGGAAAGCAGTATTTTTGCGTGGATAGATATATGGTTATTGTTATCCGGGAAAGAATATGAAAACAGATATTCCCAGTCAGACAAGGCAGATTATTCCTATACTTGAAATTTTTAAAGGCAAGGTAAAGGAGGCTTATGGAATTCGGTTTCATCAGCTTATCCTTTACGGTTCTTATGCCAGGGGGGTGGCTGGAAAAGAATCTGATATTGATTTACTTGTAGTTCTTAAAGATATGCATTCTGCATTCGAGGAGATTGACAGACTCAACGAACTGAAATATAGTCTGATGCTTGATCATGATATCCTTCTTTCGACAAACCCTGTCAATCAGGAGACCCTGGAACATTCAAAACTGCCATTATTCAGGAATATTCTTCAAGAAGGTATTGTATTATGAGTGAAATTCCCGGGATATATCTGGCCAGAGCGGAGGATGAACTTCTTGATGTCAAGGCGTTACTGGAAACACAACGGTACACCGCAGCCGTATCCCGAAGTTATTATGCCATGTTTCATGCTGCACAGGCGTTATTGATTTCTAAGGGTATAGAAACATACACTCATTCAGGGGTAAGTATTCAATTCCATAAAACCTTCATAAAATCTGGTACTTTTTCTATTGAAATGGGGAAATCGTTCACCCGGATTCTCGACCGGAGAATAAAAAGTGATTATGAGATCGGTTTTAAAGCGACAAAAGAGGAAGCCGAGAGTTCATATAAAGATGCCATGAATTTTATCGGACAAGTTAAAATTTATCTGGAAAAAAAATAATCTTCGATCCCGAATCCTCAGTCCTCACCCCCTCGTCCCTCTTCCTTCTTTTCACGTCTCACGTCTTACGTCTCACGACAACAAAACCTCACCCCTAAAAACGAGCTCGGCCGGGCCTTCCAGCCAAATATCCGTAAATGTTCCATCCTTTAACCGGAAGGACACGGTCAGTTTGCCGCCAAGAGTTTCAATTTTGATGGTTGATGTCCGATGCCCGATGCCTGATTCCTGATGTGTTTGCTTCGTCACTTCGTTTCTCGCAATGACATTCCTGCTAACTGCTGACTGATTACTGCCAACTGCCAACTGCGGACTGCCAACTGCCAACTGCCAACTGGCATAGGCCATTGCTGCCGCCGTTACCCCCGTACCACAGGAGAGTGTCTCATTCTCCACCCCTCGTTCATAGGTCCTGACGAAGAGATTGGATTCCATGATCTCCACGAAATCGACATTGGTTCCATCCGGGGCGAATTGGGGATCGTCCCGGAGTTTACGGCCCTCTGATACAGCATCTATTTCACTCACGTTCTCAACGAAGATAACCAGATGGGGAGAGCCGGTGTCGATTAAGAAAGACGAAGGACGAAGGACGAAGGACGATTTATCTGTTTCGATATCCGATACTCCCCTCCCTTGTTGGGGAGGGGCCAGGGGTGGGGTAGTTAAATCCGCCATTTTCAACCGGACCCATTTCACATTCCCTTCGTCTTTCAGGATTTTGGCAGTATGTTCGCCGTCGCTGGCCAGAAACCGGGCGGATTGACCGATAATACCCAGCATATGTGCGAAGGCTGTTATGCACCTGCCTCCGTTCCCGCATAGGGTGCTTTCGTTCCCATCGGCATTGAAGTAGACCATGCCGAAATCATACCCCTTTTCGGAAGTAAGTAACATCAGCCCGTTGGCACCGACGCCAAAATGACGATCACACAAACGTTCGATCTGCTTTTTCGATAGTGCGATTGTTCCTTCCCTGTTATCGACCAGAATGAAATCATTGCCTGTTCCGTGATATTTGTAAAATGAAAGCTTCATCCCTGCAAAGCTAAGGATTTATTGGAACACAGATTATCCGGATTTATATGGATTTTCACGGATTAATCTGTATTTTTTCGTGATTTCCGTGTCTTCATTGTTATTAACAGGCACGAACAAAAATACAAATTCCGGGTTTCACCGGGAAAAATCGGGTACCCGCAGAAAGCCTGTTCTCAACGCATTTCATACAGAATAATTTTGCTTCATCAAAAAATGTCTAACTTTAAAATCTGAAAAAATGAATTCATACTTTGAAAAACATTCCGGAGACACTACGGATAAATACTCAAACTGCAGGCGTATGAAGAAATATGCACTTGGAGCGGTTGCAATTCTGGCCGGCCTGATCCTGCTCGGTTTAAATGTTGGATTTATTCCAATAACATGGAAATCTATTATTTTTTCCTGGCAGATGTTACTCATCGCACTTGGAGTGATCAGCCTTTTCGGCCGGGAAAGTTATGTGCCCGGAATCATCCTGATCCTGGTAGGCGGGATTTTCATCATTCCTAAATTCGGCGTGTTACCCTTTAGTGTCCATAGCCTGTTCTGGCCGGCAATTCTGATTGCTATCGGGTTGATTGTCCTGTTCAAAGGATTCAGGAGACCCGGCCTGCACCGGAGCAAGGGGAACCTGATCCTGGAAGAGGGGTATATCAACGAAGAGACAATCTTTGGTGGGACCAAGCAACAGGTGACTCACCAGTCGTTCAAAGGGGGGAGGATCTCCTGTATCTTCGGGGGAGCGGAAGTAGACCTGACCAAAGCTGCGCTGGCTCCCGGAGAACATACACTCGAAATCAGTGCGATATTCGGAGGAGCCACCGTGATTGTTCCTGCTGACTGGAAAGTGGTTGTAAAAAACTCGTCCATCCTCGGTGGATTTGAAGACAAACGGCGTGTGATCAAAGAGAGTCCTGATCCCACACGTATCCTGATCATCAAAGCCGAAGCTATCTTTGGTGGCGGTGAGATCAAAAGTTATTAATCAGGCCATTGATGCAGCATCCTGTATTTCAAAACACAAAAACCATCATTCTCTATTTCGGGATCTGGATCATCCTGGCCGGGATCCAGTTTTCCATTCTCACTTTTCAATATCATTTTCCCCTTGAGATAGCTCTGGCCGACAGCCTGGTCTTCAACCTGCTTTTTGCGGGGATCGGACTACCGATGTGGTTTATCGTGCGTTACAGTTCGCCAGCCAGGAAAACCAGCTTCAACATCATATTCAATCACATGACATCCCTGGTGCTGATCATCGTGATCTGGTTCGGTGTCGGGTACTCCATTCTCTCCATATTGTTCCAGGAACAGACGGCTTACAATGACTTTCTTTATGTATCCATTCCGGTCAGGCTTTTCAGCGGAGTTCTCCTCTATGTTCTTGTGGGACTTACATTCTACCTGTTGATATACAATTTCAACCTGCAGGAGAAACTGAAGATGGAGGCCCGGTTAAATACCTTGTTGAAAGAGACCGAATTGAATATGTTGAAATCGCAGATCAATCCGCATTTCCTGTTCAACAGCCTGAACTCCATCAGCTCCCTTACGGTGAGTAACCCGGAGAAAGCAAGGGAGATGGTGATCAGTCTATCTGATTTCCTGAGGTATTCGGTCTCATCCGGAGCTGACAGCATGACCCCTCTCTCCATGGAGCTTGAAAATATCAAACGATACCTCGAGATCGAAAAGATCCGGTTTGGGGAGAAGCTCGTCTACGAATTCCAAATCCGGCAAGATTGCTTCGACCAGCAAATCCCGGTGATGTTGCTGCAGCCACTCTATGAAAACGCGATCAAACATGGGGTTTACGAAAGTACCGACCAGGTCCGGATTGAGACTGAGTGCAGGGTAGAGTCTGATTTCACGGAGATTACCATTGTCAACGATTTTGATCCGGATGCCGCTCCCCGGAAGGGGGCTGGAGTGGGATTGACCAACATCAGAGAGCGACTCAGGCTTACCTATCACCGGGATGATCTGTTAAAAACATGGAAAGAGGGGAACAAGTATTTTGTAAGGTTGAGGATACCTTAATGACCAATGACCAATGACCAAAGAATCTAATTACAAAGTCCTGATCATTGATGATGAGCCTCCTGCCCGGCAGATCATCCGGGATTACCTCAAGGGATATCCAACCGTGGAAGTTGCAGGGGAGTATGCGGATGGATTCTCCGGATTGAAAGCGATCCAGGAGCTGAAGCCCGATCTCATCTTCCTTGATATCCAGATGCCGAAACTGACCGGTTTCGAGATGCTGGAGCTGCTGGATGATCCACCGGTGATCATTTTCAGTACGGCGTTTGACCAATTTGCCATCAAGGCATTTGAGATGAATGCCCTCGATTACCTGCTGAAACCCTATTCCAGAGAGCGGTTCGATCAGGCCCTGGCAAAAGCCCTGGGCCTGCTTTCAACAGGCTCCGGGGGTGCCAAACCTGTGAAAAACATACTTCGGGCAGTGGGTGAGCAACCAGATCTGTTGACCCGGATCGCAGTTAAGGTCAGACATAAGGTTCACGTGATCCCGGTCCATGATATCAGGTATTTTGAAGCCGAGGGTGATTATGTGACCATTCACACAGAAAAGGAACGTTTCCTGAAGGAAAAGACCATGAAATACTTTGAAAAGCACCTTGATCCCACCAGGTTTGTGAGGATTCACCGCTCTACCATCATCAACGTTGATTTCATGGACAAACTTGAATATTACGACAAAGAGAGTTATGCTGTATTGATGCAGGATGGGACCAGTCTGAAAGCAAGCACTTCGGGGTATAAGGTGTTGAAGGAAACACTTAAATTGTAATTACGAATTACGATTTACGAATTACGATTTACGAATTACGATTTACGAATTATTTTCTACTCAATAGCGGATGAACATGGATTATATAGTAACCATATGAAGAAACTCATACTTATTGCGTTGTTCCTGGGATCAGGATTGGTTGGATTTTCCCAGGGAAAACTGATCAAAACCGGTGAAATACCTGGGTATGTAACGCTGAAATGTGATTTCCATACGCATACCGTGTTTTCAGATGGTGAGGTGTGGCCTGCTTTCCGGGTACGCGAAGCGATTCAGGATGGCCTGGATGTCCTTGCAATCACCGACCACCTGGAGTACCAGCCGCGAAAAAAATATATAAAAGGGGACGACAACTCAGCCTTTGCCGTTGCCAAAAAGTATGCGGAACGGAATGATCTCATCCTGATACGCGGAACAGAGATCACACGAAAAATGCCACCTGGTCATTTCAATGCCCTTTTTCTGCCCGATTCCATCACCTTTGAAGATACTACATTTTTTACTGTCATCGAAAAAGCGGTAGGAGAGGGGGCATTCATCCAATGGAATCACCCAGGATGGGTTAAGCAGCAGCCCGATGGGATAGCCAGGATGCAGGATATTCACAGGAAACTGATACAAAACAGATGGCTCCATGGCATCGAAATCTTCAATGATGTTACATTCTATCCAGGTGTCATGGAGTGGTGTTTGGATCACCAACTTGCCATGACAGGGAATACGGATATCCATGGGACAACCGCTGAAGTTATTTCTTCGACCGGTGATTCTCACCGATCCATGACGTTGGTTTTCGCGAGAGCTAGAAATGAAAAGGAGTTAAAGGAGGCTCTCTTTCTCGGGCGGACACTTGTTTGGTATGGGGATACGTTGGCCGGGAACAGGGTGTTTGCAAAACCGTTTGTCCGCTCCTGCCTGACCCGCACAGGACCGCTTTACGAAGATTTCACCTATTCTTACTTCAGGATTGAAAACCTCTCCGATATTCCTTATTACCTCACCGATGGGGAGAATCCGGATGCTCCGGATCGCATTGTATTACCAGCAAGGAGTTACCGGATTATTCGGATAAAGAAGGAGGCTGATCAAACGTTGACCTATACCGTATCCAATGTTAAGACCGGAACCCTTGAACGGTTGAAGATTGAGCTTTGAAATGATGTGCAGGTGATGGGTGAAACCAATATCCGGAACGAGTGATCTCTTGTTGAGAAGTGGATAGCATCACGGATTAATCCGTGTGTATTCACCGATTCCATAATCTCCTTCCCACGGGTCTTTTGTTGTCACAGTGAGCGTGTTCCCACTATTCGTCAACTTGAATTCACCGGTTTCAGACCACTTGATCTCTTCTATGGTTGTGCCTGAATGATAAACCCACAATTCCTGACCGGACCAGGAGCCTCTTTTTTTGAACAGCCTGTCATGAAAAATGCTGCACACAACAGGAAGGAAATGATGATGCTGGTGGTTCTCATTTGGTTCAGTGTTGGTTAATACTGTGACAAATATACAAATCAAAAATCCTGAAATCAATCCGATCAGATGGTGTGGATCTTTATGAAGTTGGTTCCCCCGGGGATACCAGCGGGTACTCCTCCGATAACTACAATTTTATTCCCTGAAGCAGCGAGCTCTTTTTCCAGGAGTGTTTGTTCTGCCAGGGTGACAAGGTCGTTGAAGGTACTGGATATCATCGACACCAGGATTGGGTTGATCCCCCATAACAGGTTGAGTTCATGGTAGACGTTGAGGCTGGTTGTCATGGCATAGATTGGCGTTTTCGGCCGCTCTGCAGCCACAAAACGGGCACTTCTACCACTGGTGGTCAGGACTACTACACAATGGGGATCAGTAATCTTTTCAATGATGTTGGTTGCTTCACTCAGTGCCATGATATCCAGGTTCCCTTCCGGGGGATAGGTTTTGAACTCAATCTGTGACTCCACTTCTGTAGCAATCTTACTCATGATTTCCACTGCTTTAACAGGGAACTTCCCTGCAGCTGTCTCCCCCGAAAGCATGATACAGTCGGTGCCATCGATGATCGCATTGGCCACATCTGACGCTTCGGCACGGGTAGGACGTGCTTCGTACATCATGCTCTCAAGCATCTGTGTGGCGGTGATCACGGGCTTGCCGATGCGGTTACAGAGCTCGATGATCTCTTTCTGGAGCAATGGAACACGTTCCGGACTCATCTCCACTCCCAGGTCGCCACGGGCAACCATGATCCCCTGTGCCTCTTCGACAATCTCTGCCAGGTGTTCGATCGCCTGCGGTTTTTCGATCTTTGCAATTACCGGCTTAAATTTTCCGAGGCTCTCAATGATGGATTTCAACTCCCGGATGTCCGCAGCGCTTCGTACAAAGCTCAAAGAGATCCAATCGACGTCATGCGCTATTCCAAACTCCAGGTCACGCTTGTCTTTTTCTGTGAGGGAGGGCAACTTCAGGTTGAGGTTGGGAAAATTCACCCCTTTTCGCTGTTTGAGTGTTCCTCCTTCAATGACCAGACAGATCACTGAATTCCCATCGACCCGGTCGACTTTCAATTCAAGCAAGCCATCATCCAGCAGCACCTGCATACCTGGCTTCACCTCCTCTGCTATAGAGGGATAATCGATTGGGATCTCATCATTCAGGCCGGTATACAGATCCTCCGGAACCAGTTTCATTATGGTCTCTTTTTCCAGTTCCATCTGCCCTTGGGGAAGAATGCCCACCCTGATCTTTGGCCCCTGGAGATCCTGAAGGATGGTGATGGGTTTATCCAGTTCTGCGCTGATCTTCCTTAGGTTCCCGATAACCCTGGCGTGATCCGGGTACGTCCCGTGGGAAAAGTTCAGCCGGGCCACATCCATCCCGGCAAGGATCAGTTGCCGGATCATTTCCGGTGATTGACTGGCTGGCCCCAGGGTAGCGATAATTTTTGTGCGGCGCATCATGGAAAAAGTTTAGTCATTAAGTCATACGGTCATACGGTCATACGGTCAGGCGTGAACTGGTGAACTGGTGAACTGGTGAACTGGTGAGTAGTGAGGTAGCGAGGTAGCGAGGAAGCGAAAAACATCGTAAATCAAAAATCGAATTATTCGCAAATCACTTCGACCTTCGACCCTATAATTCAATCTCTTTACCAACACCTTGTTCCCGGGCTTTATCGTAAACCAGTTTCGCTGTAGCGGCATCCTGGATCGCCAATCCGTTGGATTTGAAAAGGGTGATCTCTTCTGCGCTGGTCCTTCCAGGCTTTTTACCTGTTATGATCTCTCCCAGTTCGGCATAGAAGTGTTCCTCTGTGATGGAGCCTTCCTGCAGCGGGATCATGATATCGCCGGCCTCCTTGAAGCAGGCTTCGCGGGAGTCCCCGATAAATTTGGACCGTTTGATGATCTCTGCATCAAGCTCACGTGCATTCGGCGTATGGCTTCCAATGCCGTTGATATGGGTGCCGGGTTTCACCAACTTGCCATCAAAGAGCGGAGTGGGTGACGAGGTAGCGGTAATGAGGATATCTGAATCCAGGACCTGCTCAGGGGTGGTAGCAATTTCAACCTCTACATTCAACTGTGCATTCATATCCACGGCAAATTTATCGGCGAGTTCGATTGCTTTGTCGTAGACATAAACTATTTGTATGTTTCGTGCTTCAGCGACCGCCCAAAGCTGTGTCTTTGCCTGTACGCCGGCTCCATAAATTCCGACTTTCATATTGGGTTTGTCGTTGGCAAGGAATTTGGTAGCCACACCGCTGGCGGCGCCTGTTCTGACAGCTGTCAGGTAACCACCATCCATGACGCAGATCACTTCGCCTGTTTCGGGATTTTGCAGCAGGACCTTACCGATGGTTGTGGGAAGGTTAAATTTGGCCGGATTGTCTTTGTATACGGCCACTACTTTGCATGCAAGCGCTTTCATCTCTTTCAGGTAAGCAGGCATATAGAGGGAGAGTCCGTCAGGGGATTTGATCGGTATGCGCAGTGGTAGTTCGGCCGTGCCGTTCACCAGTTCCACAAATGCTTTTTCCACCACCTCCATGCAATCTTTCATGGAGAGGACCTGAATTACATCCTCACGTGTTAAGATAAGAGCCATTTTGATTTTTTTTTGAGCTTAGACAAAGATGCAGACTTTTTTTTATATTTGTTTATCTTTTCACAGACTAAATGACTAAACCCTCAACCGAATGGAATACGAGATTTTGAAACCGGACGTGGATCATGGCATTGCGACCATAACCATCCATCGTCCCCAGGTTCTCAACGCCCTGAATTCGCACTTTTTCGTTGAAATGAATCATCTACTGGATCATTTAGATGCAGATGAATCGATTAAAGCTGTGATTCTGACCGGTGTTGACAAAGCGTTCGTTGCCGGTGCCGACATTGCTGAAATGTCGGAGATGAACTATGACCAGGCCAGGAGTTTTTCCCTTACCGGACAGGATACCTTTTACCGTATCGCGCACTTTCGTGCACCGGTGATCGCAGCTGTCAACGGATTTGCTCTGGGCGGTGGGTGTGAACTGGCTATGGCGTGTGACATTCGGATTGCCAGCAACAAAGCCAAGTTCAGTCAGCCCGAGGTGAGCCTCGGCCTGATCCCCGGGTATGCCGGTACACAACGCCTTTCACGGATTGCAGGTATTTCAAATGCGTTGTACATGATCCTTTCCGGAGATATGATCACAGCGGATGATGCGCTGCGGATGGGACTGGTGCAAAAGGTGACGGAACCGGAGGAGCTTCTCGCCGAAGCCAAAGCACTGGCAGGCCGTATTGCTACCAAAGGTCCCCTCGCTGTAATGAAGGCCAAAGAGGTGACCCGGCAGGGATTCCATATGGACTTTAAGGAGGCCTGCCGCCTGGAGGCTGAGGAGTTCGCCAGCCTGTTCGGGAACGGGGAATCCGGTGAGGGGATGAAAGCATTTCTGGAAAAACGCAAACCAAACTGGTAATAATCAATCCTTAACTTATGAACTACACAGAAAGATTATCAAACGTCACTGTTCTGGGAGCTGCCGGGAAGATGGGTAGCGGTATCCTGCTCCTCACGGCACAGGAGATGGCTGATCTGAGCCTGAAACCTGAGAACAAGGGAAAGGCTTTCGTGATCAACGCCATTGATGTGTCAAACGAAGCCCTGGTTGGCCTGATGAAGTACATACGGGCTCAGGCGCTGAAGGCAGCTGAGAAGAAAACGGTTCAGCTCAGGGCCGCTTATGCCGACAGGGCTGACCTGATCGATAACGAAGAGATCATCCTGCAGTATGTTGAAGATGTGATGTTGACCATCCGTCCCTCAGTACATCTGGAGGTCGCTTACAACTCTACATTGATCTTTGAAGCGATCAAAGAGGATCCGGAGCTGAAGGTGAAGATCCTCACACAGGTTGACCGGAACAATCCCCACAAACTCTGGTACTTCACTAACACATCCTCTATTCCAATCACACAGCTTGACGAAAAGGCCAACCTGGGCGGACGGATCATCGGGTTCCATTTTTATAATCCTCCGGCTGTCCAAAAGTTGGTTGAAGTGATCAAAAGCGATCATACCCTTCCCGAAGTGGAAGAGTTCGCTCTTCAGTATGCCAAGAACCTCCGGAAGGTGGTCGTTCCCTCTAACGATTTTGCCGGTTTTGTTGGGAATGGCCATTTTATGCGGGATGCTCTTCACGGTATCCATGAAGCGGAGAATCTGGCGAAGGAGAGTTCCCTGCCTGAAGCGATTTATATGATGAATAAAGTCAGCCAGGAATATCTAGTCCGACCCATGGGTATTTTTCAGTTGATCGATTACGTCGGTGTGGATGTCTGCCAGTATATCATGAGTGTGATGAATCCATTCCTGAAGGATGAAGACCTCCACAGCAACCTGCTCGACAGGTTGATTGGGCAAGGGATTCTTGGAGGACAGTATTCCGACGGTTCGCAGAAAGATGGGATCCTGAAGTATGAGAAGGGGAGGCCTGTTGGTGTATACAACCCTGACACCAGGGAGTATGTGATGATCACCGGCTTTCAGGCTGCCTGTGACGCAAAACTTGGAGCCATGCCTGTTTCCATGCAGCCATGGAAAAGCGTTGCATTTTCCGGAAAGAAAGAGGATCTTTTGAAAGCGATCTTTAATGAAATTAAAACGATGGATACCCCCGGCGCCGAACTTGCTAAAAAGTATGCCAGACGATCGAAAGAGATCGGCCTCAAACTGGTAGCCGACAAGGTAGCTTTTAACGAGAAAGATGTAAACACGGTGCTGCTGACCGGCTTCTTTCATGCTTACGGACCCATCAATAATTACCTGGATTAAACGAAGGAGGACAAACTATGAAATTACGCAAGAAAGTATATATGGTCGCCGGCTACAATACCATCTCACTGGGTACAGGCCGGAAAGAGTTTCACCCGAAAAAACCGCGTCCGGGCATAGATGATTATATCAAAGAAGCGGGCCAGGGTGTACTCAAACAGATTGGAGGTGCCAAACATGTTGATGAAGCTGTGATTGGCAACTTCATTGCTGCCCGCTTTAACCGCCAGGGCAACCTGCCTGCCTACCTGCCTTTTATCGATGAAGGATTACGACACAAACCAGCAGTACGTGTTGAAGGCGCCTGCGCTTCAGGCGCCCTGGCTCTGGTGACCGGGATCCGTTCGGTGCTGGCAGAAACCGCAGAAGTGGTACTGGTGTTGGGCGTTGAAGTTCAGAATACAGTAAAAGCCATCTATGGCGCCGATATCCTGGCTGCTGCCGGATGGGCGAATGATCGAAAAGATGGTCACGCGTACTATTTCCCGGGTAAGTTCAGTGACCGTGCCAAAGCATACCTTGAGAAGTTCGGAGATGAAGAGCCCCGGAAAGCCATGGCTCAATGGTTTGTCAACGCCATTGACAATGCACGCCTTTGCCCTACGGCGCAGGAGTACCACAATACCACAGAAGACCTCTGGTCGCTGGGTATGATGAAACCCAATCCACGTGGTTTTGTTGACAGCCTGAATGTCTTTGACTGCTCCAAAGTTTCCGATGCCGCCTCTGCCATTGCGGTTGTTTCTGAAGAGGGACTGAAGCGGGTAGGTATTCCAAAGAGTGAAGCGATTGAGGTCCTTGGCATCGGGCAGGCAGAAGAGGACATCACCAAACCACCCGATGATCTAACTGTTCTCTCAACTACCAGGGAAGCCGTCAGAAAAGCGCTGGAGTCGGCCGGGATTACCAGGGATCAAATCGGAACGGTAGAGTGCCACGACTGTTTTACCATTGCCGGCATCCTGGCAACGGAAGCCATCGGATTCGCCCCGCACGGAGGTGGTGCAGAATTTATCCTGCAGGGGAACACAAAGCGTACCGGAAAGGTACCTTTCAATACTACCGGCGGCCTTGTTGGCTGGGGACATCCGACAGGAGCCACCGGCGTCCACCAGGCAATCACCATTTTGGAACAGCTCACCGGGAAAGCCGGAGATGCCCAGATCCCGATCACATCGGAAAGGCCGTACGGACTATCCATCAACATGGGAGGAGACGACAAATCCCTTGTCTCCATCGTTTACCGAAAGGCTGAATGAACCGGATCACCCGTCTCCGAAATGGAGGATGCAGGGGCTTCTGCCGAAGAACTGGCACGCTTGTTAGGGAAAGGGCGATCATCAATGAGTAGGATCAGAGGAGATATCAACTGGCGTGGTGTTGATGGATATCAGGTTGCCGGGGATGAACGGTCTGGATGCTACCCGTGAGATTACCTCCTTCCGGAAGGATTTACCGATCATCGCTCAAACGGCTTATGCTACGGAACATGACCAGAATGAAGCTTACTCGGCCGGCTGCCCACTGCCAACTGCCAACTGCTAACTGCCAACTAGTTTACAGGAATCACCACCGGCCGTTCGTTCTTCATGCACTCCATCGCCATTCCGGGTTTTGCTCCGATGTAGGTTGGATCGCAGATATAGTAACGCTGGTCGTTGACCAGGATATAATCCCCCGGATTATCTTCATTGAGTTTTACAGCAGCTGAGACATGGTCGGGGTAATCCAGGCCAACCACGTCCAGCCCCGTATAGTGTTTCACCAACCTGGCAAATAATACCGCCCGGTCTTCGCAATCGGCAAAAGGGTAGAAGAGGGTTTCATCTGCAAAGAGGTAATTCTCTTCCCTAAACTGCTGCAGATCATGCTTGTATGGGATGCCACGCTGAACCAGGTCGAGAAGGATCTCCACCCGCTCAGGCTGGCTTTTCCCTTCCAACAGAGGGGTGATTGTTCTGTCAAGCTAGGCCAGGGTACTCAATCAGAGCGAGTGAGACGGGATGGCTCTCCCCGGGATAACTGGCGGTATAGGATTGCAATCCGCTCAACGGCTCTTCGTCCGGTTCAAAGGAGAGGATGTAAAAGCGTTTTCCGGAGATGGTAACGTAAGGAATGTTAAAGATCTTGCTCTCTGTTTCAACGAGCAGATAGATTGCCAGGCCCACCTTTACCTGTTTTTGCCAGTTTCCTTCCATGAATTTGGAGGTTATCGTTTCAGGATGGTAAATGTTCTTTTCTTTGAATGGTCGCCAAGAGACCAGCGATAGTTGCCAGGAGGCAATGTAAACCTCTGTAAGGTGTCAGAGGAGATTGAAGCCTCCACGGTCCGGGTATAAACCAGTTTTCCGGTGACATCGTCGAGGATCTTGAGATCCATGGGTATGGTATCTTCTGATTTCCATTCAAATACGATCCATTCTTCTCGTGTGAATGTAGCATCCGGAAATTTTGTACTTGTTTTCCTGTTGCGATTTCTGGCTCTCCTTCAAACAGACGTTCCGGCAGATGAACCGGATCACCTCTCCCGACCCTGTTTTCAGTCCTTCCACCAAATCCTCTTCGGAGTATGTATGGGTTAGTACACGCATGGATGGTTTTGTGACAATTTATCAACAAGGGATAGGTGTCGACGTAAAACGGAAGAGGTGAGAAGTGAGTGGTGAGCGGTCAGTGATTTAAAACCAACAGTTTACATTTTTTGATTTTCTTGAGTCCTTCGCTGGCAGGCACCTCTTTTAAAAACGGACGTCCAACTATCATCCCCATTTTTACCGAACCCTGGATAAAATAGCTTTTGCCGGCTTCTATATCCAGGACTATATGGGACTCTCCTTCGGCCACTTTTGCCCAGAATTCAGTTTTGCCAGGATCCGCAAAATAGACGAGGTATCCTCCTGTATAAAGATGTACGGGGGAAACCGGAGTGTCGTCGGCATTCACAGTGTAATGAACTGCAAAGCCATAAGAACCGACCCGAAAGATGTAAACGACTGCCTTGTTTGCCGGGATTTCCTTCACCTCCTGAAAACGGGTTGTTTTCTTTTGAGCCTGTGCAGCCTCTGGAATGATAAGGAGCCCGCAAAGGAACCCTGCTAATAATAATACGTTTTTCATGGTTCTGTGATTTTGGGATGTTAGATGAAGCATATTATCAATACAAATATAATAATGTTTTTGCCACAATTTGACTAAAGTCTATCTCTTTGTTAAAGATGCCGATCACATCATCGATGATGTTGTAGTTATTAGGGATAAGGGTGGGATGTACTAGATTACTCGGACTTCGTCCTCGTGAGCTTCGGTTCGAACTAGCGACCTCATGCCTGTCAAGCATATTGATATATTTTTCATGTATGTCTTCGATGATCTCCAATAAAACTGCCCGATTTTGATTATCAAGTGGTTGTATGCCAAAATCATCAAGGATCAGCAAAGTAAAACAGGAGGTCAATTTGGTCGGCTTTTCCGGCACGGTAACCGGTCAACGATTATTACATCTCAATTACCCGTCGTACAATGGTATGAAGTAATCGGTGAGCAGACAGTGGCAGATGACATCCTTGATCGTATTGTTCATGATGCGCATCGATTGGAACTCTTAGGGGAATCGCTACGGAAGAGACAAAAAACCAAAATTAATGAGGATGTTGAACAAAATGAAAAATATGTAAATTTGTATCATGTCATTCAGACACAGGAAAAGGATCGTTCATAAGTCATTGCAGGGAGGGTGGTCAGCCACTTCGGCGTGAATATGAGAATGCCTTCACTTTTTTACCGAAAAGTTATCAGCATGTTATTAACATATATCTATAAATATTTACGTTCAATTTTTAACCCCGAAACTTGAGTTAACAATTGCTTGTTGAGAAAAAATCTAAATATCAAGTGGAGAATGATTATTTACAGTTTTTCTTTGCTATACGATGGAAGCATTTTTATTACTGCTGAAATTCTCTTGCTTGATGACACTACAATCAGAAGGTGGTAGACAAGGTATATTACTCCGGAGGCAAAGACAGTTTGCTTCAATACAACTATGTTGGCGGGGTTGGAAAGCTGAACCGGAAACAAATGGATGAACTTGTTGCAAATTTTGATCTATGGAATTTTATGTAACAAGAAAAGATGGTAAATTTTATCCCGATCCTACCAGGATAATTGCCCGATTTCATTATCCTAATAACGAAAGAAGCGCAAATATAATCCGTCAGGTATTGGCTATGTCAGAAGGAGATGTAAATATAGCAATAAGCCAGGTGCTGAGAGGGTATTCCAAGCGTCACAGAAATATTTCAAAAATATTTGAAAATCATTTCAATAAATTAACTCACTTATTTAAAGAAATGAATATTAACCCTAATAACCTTAATCTATCCAGGAAAGTGCTTATTGGTTCCTATTTCACAATGGAATATTCTATTGAATCGGCAGCTTTTTTTAATCCATCCATTGTTGAACATCCTGATCAAACCGAATTAGGGCCTAAAGAAAAAAGGGTGATTTTAAGTTTCAGAGCAACAGGAGAAGGACATATTTCCTCAATCGTTTTCCGTTCCGGGGTTCTTGACAAGGATAATAACCTGAGTATTGAACCTGTCGGCAAAATGTTAGATGAGGCAGATCGTATCAAAAGACATGTCTATAATAAAGAATCCTTTACAAAGAAGCTGGATGAAATGCAAAAACGTAATAATATAATTCCATCCGAACTTGTTTTTGACAAATTAGGTGAAAATTTTACTTATGGGGAATTGAAAAGGTGTGTAGAAGAAACAAGAAAGACTCTTAACCTTGCGGCAAATAAAGAATTGTTATTTTATCAAATAATGTGGCTGGCTTCATCTCATTATGAACTTGAATTCTCCATTGATTCGGCTATATCTGAAAGAGTTATTTTCCCTATCTCTGAAACTGAAAAAAATGGTATTGAAGACGCACGTTTTGTTAAATTCACAGACGATAACGGTGATGTAACCTACTTTGCCACTTACACTGCTTATGATGGCACAACCATATTACCGAAGTTACTTAAAACCAAAAATTTTTATAGTTTTAAAGTATTACCTCTTCACGGTGAAATTTCGAAAGATAAAGGGATGGCATTATTTCCGAGGAAGATTAATGGAAAATATGCCATGCTCTGCAGAATAGATGAAGTAAATAATTACGTTGCATTTTCAGATGACATCAATATTTGGCGGGATGCCAAACTCATTCAGGAACCCAAATATCATTGGGAATTCGTTCAAATCGGAAATTGCGGATCACCCATCGAGACGGAAGAAGGATGGCTGGTTATAACGCATGCCGTTGGACAAATGAGGGAGTATGTTCTAGGCGCTTGTTTGTATGAACTTGATAATCCTGAAAAAGAAATAGGAAGATTAAAGGCTCCTTTAATGATTCCAAATGAAGTGGAAAGAGAAGGATATGTGCCCAATGTAATTTATTCATGTGGTTCGATTATTCATAATGGTGATCTGATAATTCCATACGCCATGTCAGACTATGCTTCTTCTTATGCATGTATTGATTTAGGGCAGCTTTTACATGAACTTAAGAATTCAAAATAGTGACGGTAGCAGTTGCTTCTTCCCTATTATGCATTTATAAAATCTTCTCATAAACCTCCAGATAACCTTCTATCATTTTTTGCCTGCTGAATTTTGAAATTGCCCATTCCCTGCAATATTTCCTGTTAATCATTTTAATATTATTTACCGCTTCCAGCGCTTCTTCAATCGTGTTTACCAAGAAACCGGTCTTCCCATCAAGAATTAATTCAGGCATAGCGCCCCTGTTAAATGCAATAACGGGTGTGCCACAAAACATGGCTTCAACCACACTCAGGCCAAAAGGTTCTTCAAAACTAATCGGATGTAAAAGAGCAAACGCGCCACCCAAAAGCTTATTCCGTTCATCAGGCCCAGAATTGCCAACATAAACTATATCATTATCATCGATAAATGGCTTAACCTTAAGGTCAAAGTATTCCTGATCCTGAATTAAACCGGAAATGATGAGCTTTCTTTTTGATTTCTTACCAATTTGGATGGACTCATAAACCCCCTTTTCCGGATGAATCCTGCCGAAAAAAAGCAGATAATCTTCTGATCCAGGCCTGAATATAAATTCATTGTCGTTAACACCATTGTAAACGGTTGCAGTGTAATCAAGTTCAGGACTGCGGTCGGAATTACTGATAGAAACATAATAACCGGTGCTGTTGTATTTTTTATAGACCGGAAGAATTTTTGGAGAAGAAAAACCATGAATAGTGGTTACCATGGGTGTTTTGATCAAACGGGAATAACTTAGAGGTAGAAAATCAAAATTATTATGAATTAAATCAAACGTATCTGCTTGTTCCATCAGATAGCTGATATGAAGGCATTCTGCTACTTTGGGGTCGATTTTAGAATCTTCGGCGTACGGTTGCTCGCAAACTGACGCTAATTTGCCTTTTGTAATAGAATCGCCTGAGGCAAATAATGTTACATCAATGCCCCGTTCAACCATTCCCTCAGCGATATTAGATGCTACTTGTTCCCAGGGGCCATATTTTCGGGGAGGTGTCCGCCAGGCAATAGATGAGAGTATTGCGATTTTCATTGTTCCCGCGGATTGTTTAAACAATGGTCAACAAGGGCTTCCAATTTCGCTGTACCTACACACATCACTTTGTCAGCGCCACCCCAATAGATTTTAACGCTTCCATCGTCTTCCGGAACAGCGCCACAGGTAAACACCACATTATGGACATAGCCTGTAATTTCATAAACTTCTTCGGGTTGTAGAATCCATTCATCGCCAACGGCAATAATTTTTGAAGGATCTTCCAAATCGTGCAATGCCACCCCTAATCTATAAACACTCCCATCCATAGTTGGAAACACGCCGTGATAGATGCTTAACCAACCACGGGATGTTTTAATAGGGGGCGCTCCGGGACCTATCTTCATCTCATCCCAATGGTATTGTAATGGTTTCATAATTAGTTTCGATTCGCCCCAATACTTTAGATCGGGAGAATAGGATATCCAGATGGACCAAGGCGATATTTCAGAATGAGGGCGGTCGAGCCTGGCATATAAACCCCCAATTTTTTCAGGGAAGATTACAACATTCCGGTAGTCGGATTCGGTAATAAGTGAAAATCTTTCAACAGATTTGAAATCTTTTGTTCTTGCCAGTCCAATACGCACACCATGCCTGGAATAAGCACTATATGTAATGAGGTATTCGCCGTCCATAAAAATAATCCTTGGATCTTCCACTCCATAGGTCTCGTATTCTTTAAAAATCCCCTCAGTAGCCGGAATCATAAAAGGTTTGTCATTCACTTTAAAATTGTATCCATCTTCACTCTCTGCCATCCCAAGTATACTTCTTCCGTTCAGTTTATGTGAGCGAAATATCATTATATACTTCCCCTCGTGCTTTACAACAGCGGCATTATGCACCGTAGCAACCGGATAGGGCACGTCATCCTTTGTGAGGATAGGGTTATTTTGATATCTGTTTATCAACATCGCTGTTTCCATGTTACTTCTTTAATCTGACTTGTGAAATTCTTCATAAGCCTGCAATACGGTTAAATGAGAAATTAGATACGACAATGAACTTTCTGCACCCTGATTGCGGTTTACACCATAACGTTCAAATCCATCGCAGCATCCCTGTGTCTCAAAATCATACAGGCTCATTCTCAGGTCATTTTCACCAAGGAACCACAAAAATGAAGTGTATAGCTTATTGAGGTAATCTTTATCCTTTGTTACATGAAAGGCTTGGTGGTACATTAAAACCATGGCCATGGCATCTATTGGTTGTTGGGCAAAAACAGAACGTTCCCCTTCTTTCTTGTACCATTTCTCATTTCCAATGATCGATATGTAATTATCCTTCAGTGTATGCTTTGTCAGAAAGTTCATAGATTCGAGCGCCGTATTTGTTATTTTATCATCGTTAAGTATTTCTGCTGAATGTAAAAGAGCTAAAGGTAAAATGCCATTATCGTATGCAAGTAAGGATTCAAACCATTTCCAATCGGGGGATTCGTTTTCTTCATAATGTTTACTTAAGTTTTGAGCCAGGTTTCGTAATCTTTCAGTCATTGAATCGTCCGATGGGTTACTTTTCAGATAATAGCTTATTCCGATCATGGTATTGGCGATACTTCTGATGGACTTTAATTTTTCAAAATTGGGAGATGCATTAAAAAACACTAATTTACCTGTTTGATAATAGGCATCGTTGGGGGCATTACTCAGCAGGTATCCCAATGCCCATATAGTCCGGCCAAAAGAATCTTCGGAACCAACCTCATCCAGGAAGTTTCTGCTAAAACTCAGGAAATTCCTGAAGGTGCCGTTTGCATTTTGCATATAATGGATATAGCTTAAATAGATGGGCGATAATTCAAGGGCTCGAATATCTTTTATTTGCCTGTATGCCATTAACACCATAAGCAAAGCCCTGGCATTATCATCAATGCAATAGCCTTCTTTTAAGTTTGGAATGCCAAATTTTGCATGTTGGATGATGCCTGTATCGTCTGTTAATCGATTGATATGAGCAAGAGAAAAAGGGGGCAGAATGAGGAAATCCAAAACTGTGTCTTTCTTTACAATTAACTTATACCCTTCCTTCAGAATAGTTACAGCAAGCGCAACATACTTTTCTCCTGTTTTCGGCCAGGTAATTTTTCGGCCATAATCATATGCTTTTCTTTTAAGCTCATTTAACTCCTCAGGTTTATCTAAGAGTTCTGTTAAAGTGGAAGTAAGGCTGTTGGAATCATTAAAGTCAAAAAGCCTTCCCCTTCCTTCTGCCAACAACTCTGCAGCATGCCAATACGGTGTTGAAATAACAGCCGAACCAACCCCAACAGCATACGAAAGGGTTCCGCTGGTAATTTGAGATTCGTTCAAATAGGGTGTTATGTATATATCAGAAGCGGATAGGTATTTGAACAAATCTTGTACGTTAATAAACTCATTAAGAAACACAACATGCTTCTCCAGTTGTAGGTTTTTGACCAAACGCATTAAGAAAATACGATATTCTTCGCCTGAATGTCGCAGCACATGAGGGTGGGTTTTGCCTAAAACGATATACAGAACATCGGGGTGTTTTTCAACAACTTTAGGCAATGCTTTTATTACCGTTTCAATTCCTTTGTTGCGTCCAATAAAACCGAAGGTAAGTAACACTTTGTTATTTTCGAGCTTAAACTCCTTTTTCGATTTTTCCTGGCTGAAATGAATGTCTGGTACGCCATGTTCTATAAAAACAATTTTTTTTTCCGGCACATTGTAAATACTCGCCAGGAATTCAATTGCTTTATGGCTCATCACCACTATTTTATGTGCCATTTTACATATTTCCTGCAAAACAGCTTTTTCGTTATACGATGGGGTTTTAAGTATAGTATGTAGCGTTACAATAAGAGGAACTTCCAATCTATGTAACAAAGGAAGGATATATACCCCGTTTTGACCACCGAAAATACCAAATTCATGTTCAAGGATACAAAGGTCAGCGCCGCTTAGATTAATGAATTTAACGGCCTTTAAATAATCTTCCTGGTGTTCCTGCCTGATGGTCAGTTTTACCTCTTCAGGGTAATTATAAGTAAGGTCGATGTCGTTTAATGCAACAACAAAACCCTCATACCCAACTTCAATACTTTCATTGTTAACTAACATTGAGTTAAACAGGTTATTCGTAAAGGTGCCAATGCCGCATTCCCTGGGTGGGTATGTGCCAATAAAAGCTAATTTCATTCTTTTCTGGTGTTTATTTTAGTGAATTGGATATGCCGACTAAATTGACCACCCCACGCCGATTTATATTGACTGTACGTCTTCAAAACAATGTTCACTAGTATGACGTAATTCCATGTGCGTGATTTAGTCAAAGTTACAACATTTTAAAATGTGATTGCTTCTATTTTAACAACATTTTTCATCGTTCGGTGATACCGTTCGATTTTGCCCTGGGTTGGGGATGGAGACTATCCCTTTGATTGTGTGGCGTCTGTAGACACGTCAGACCTTCGTAAACACTTTTTGTTAATTTTAAATATGTTTAAAGAAGGTTTTAAATATAAAAAGTCAAAAGGTTCCAAAGAATCATAAAGGGGAAGGGAAATGATTATGGCAAATTTCATGGCAAGTAGATTTCTAAAATATCTGAAACCCTTGTGGGATGTACTAGATTCGAACTAGCGACCCCATGCCTGTCAAGCATGCGCTCTAAACCAACTGAGCTAACATCCCGGAAACGGGTGCAAATTTAAAAAACTTTGTAGGAAATTGGAAATTCGAAATTCACGTCTTACGTCTCACGTCCCTCATCCTTCGCC
The DNA here is from genome assembly GCA_016783865.1 of Bacteroidales bacterium. The sequence continues at coordinate 342 of JADHVS010000049.1, read as the reverse complement.
CTTCGTCCCTCGTCCTTCATTCCTCATTCCTATATACTCCAACGATCTCTCCATAGTAAACCATGTGAAAATCCCGTAACGGGTAATAAGTCTCGATGATAGCCGAATCCAGTGCGGATGCATCGAGGAGGTGTTTGTGGATGATGCGGCATTCGTAATGGATGGTGGATTGCTGGATGTAAAATGCCGTGGTTGTTTCGCCCTTGACCATGGTGAAGCCGCAGGAAGCTGCTTTATCCAGATCCTGCCCCGACCGGGTTCCACAAAGCAGTATCTCTTTTTGATAGTCGTTGGAGAGTATGTTGACCGTGAATGCCTGGCTATCCTCCATGAGTCCGAAAG
>JADHVS010000293.1 GCA_016783865.1 Bacteroidales bacterium | reverse complement strand
ATAAGGCCCACCCGACCAATAGGTTTCTTCATTTAGCTGGATCCGTTCTTCACTGAACCTGCCAAAGACCATAGCGCCCAGCCTGCCATTTCCTACAGGAAGAGCTTCTTCCCAAACCTGTGCAGGGGAATCATACCACAAAATGGTCGATGGGTTGAATTTTCTCTGATCGATGAGGCTTGAAACATCCTCGGCCTGACCGTTGAGGTTCTGGACAAAACCTGCCACAACAATAAGGAATACACATATTAAGTTTCTCATTCGGTAAATTTTAATAATTATCTAAAATACAATTATTTATAGCTCGTGTTTATTGGTGACAGTTATTTGGTTTTTTCGCTATCATTAACTGTTATTTTGGGCAATTCAGTTAAAACATCCTCCCCGTCAAAAACAGGGTATGCAGTTTCATTGCTCGACTCATATTCAATTGAAAAGTACCCTTTTCTATTTAAAATCTGCATTTCCTGGATTGATTTATCAATGGTTGCAGTACCAACCAGATAAAAACCTTTTTCTTTATTTTCATCAGTGATTGACACGTTTTGCAATGGGCGATTATTTTTTGTCTGCCGTAAATGATCTCCTGTTGGTAACATTTCAATCTCTTTTATTTTCAAATTAATTTTTTCTTTGGTCACATTAACTACCAAATAATTCGTACGAGTATTATAACCAATTAAACCACCATGAGCAATTTGCATAATTCCATCTCTTTCGATACAGGTAATGGCATGTACTTCTCCACATAAATAAGCATCAACATGATGTTCTTTCATTGTTTGCCAGAATTGAGAATCTCTTCCTTCCTCTATCATCAATCCGCTTGAGCTCCATTGTCTTACAGGTCCAAGTATCGGTGTGTGTCCCAACACAATTTTATGATCTGCATCTGCATTCTGCTCAAGTACTTGTTTTAACCATTCCAGCTGTTCCCCTGAAACCCCTGTTTTAATCATTCCGAGTTTGCTTGAACCTTCCTCAAAGACATCGGTTGAGATAAATAATACATTTTTATGTCTCCACCAGAATGCGGTTCCTTTCATATGCTCTGGTCCGTTTTGCGGCATCTTCAGGTGCTCGGAAAAAGCTTTTTTGTACTCTTTTACAGCAGCAAATTTTTTTGGAGTTAGCCATGCGTCGTCTCCAATCTCATGATCTCCCAGGGTAGTGTAGTATTTTAATCCGAAATGATCCATACGCTTTTTCCATGCTGAATAATACCTCTTGGAATATTTTGCAATCGAATCTTTGTCATTCCATCCGGTACTATCCCAATGTCCCATTACCAAATCGCCTGCGACTAACAAAAAATCAGGATTCTCATTCTTTATTGATTCAAGAATATAAGAAAGGGCATCCTCCCATCCTGGCTGGGGATAATCGCAATCTACATTTAAAAAATCTGGCATGCTTACAAATGACCAGCTATTAGTTTCTTTTTTTGATTTACATGAAGTAAAGAAAATTATAACTAAAAGAATTTTAATTATAAGATTTATTGGTTTCATTTTAAGGCTTTTTATAATAATGACCACCAACATGATATTATATTGAAAAAGAAACAGATGGAAAATAATTCCCATCTGTTTCTCCAACTACCCTAAATTTAATCTATGAAAATGAAAAAAACTCTTTGAAAGCAAAAAGAATTATTGTACTCCGGATCTTTTATCCCACCACATTTGTGTTCCCCAGAAAATATCCGATTCAACAACTTCAGTCGGGAATTTTGTATTGAGCGATTTTTCCTCATCTGCATATGACATCCTGAATGGAGGCCTGTTATGTGAACTGGAATAGTTCTTTTCAACGTCAGGCATCAGAGGAACATCTGTTCTTCTGGCTTCGGCCCATGCCTCAACACTTTGCTTAAACAAACATAACCACTTCTGCAGATATATTTTCTCGAGATTAGAGGTCGTACCACCTCCCCATGCAACTTCTGGTTCTGCCAGGAAGGTTGCAATGGCTGTGGCATCAATCCCGTTTTCCTCGAGTGATCTGGTAATCCCCATCTCATAGGCTTGCTGTGCATTACCTGTTGCAAATCCCCTTTCATATGCTTCTGCTTTGAGGAAATATACCTCGGCAGCATTAAAGTATGGGGAGAATCCATCCGGATCATTTCCAAAACGATCACCGATATGGGAAACATTGTTTCCATTGTTCATTGTATCTATTGACTGATCCGGTCCAAACTGATATCCGTTATACTCACCCCATTTGTTTGGATCTGCATAGACACCTAATCTTGGATCGTTATTGGCTTTCAATGCAGAGATCATATAATGATTTGTCCGGTAAGCATCTGTTTTATTTCCATCCGGAGCGCCCACCCTTTCAAACCAAAGTTCCTGGTCAGGAGTAATACCGGGCCACCAGAGGTAAGCATTATCGTCATTATCTTCAATGAGAGGATTAGCAGCAGGACTACCAAGTATATCTGCTATAACAGCTTTTCCTGCATTCTCATCGCCCGCTGTCATTCGTGTGGCAACCCGCAGGCGTGTTGAATTACAGAATTTGATCCATTTGTCAATATCTCCTTTCATCAGAAAATCCCCGTCTCCCAACTCATCGCCGGCAGGATCAAACATTCCGGCAGCAGTTTCCAGTTCATCAAGAACCTGGTTATATACTTCAGCCTCAGTATCATATTTTGGGTATAATATCCCTTCTTCCAGCATGAAAGCTTCAGAATAAGGTATTTTTCCCCAGCAATCAGTGGCCTTGTGCGCAAGATATGCCTTCATGGTAAGGGCAGCGGCATAGAGGTTTGTGTTTCCCTCTTCCTCTGCAAGTTTCATGGCATCAACAAAATACGACATGGCTATGTAAAAACTCCGCCACTGGCTGTTGTTGATATCGACCCTGTATTCATAATCACCAATTCCTATATGCACAGTGTGACCTGCCCAGGTTCCGGCATAATAGATATCGAGTCTTTCTCCTAAGAGAATGTAGGTAGCATTCAGGACCGCCTGACCAAATACATTGGTTGCAGGCACCTCGGTGGCAGCATTTGGATTTACATTCATTTCATCGAAATCCTTGGTACAGGAGCCGACAACAACCATCAATACTGCCAGGATTAAAATTTTAATTTGATTTATTCTTTTCATGGCTAAACTAATTTTCATTGGTTAAAAGCTTACACTCAGTCTGACTCCATAACTCCTGGTCGTGGGTATCTGGAAATTCTCAAAGCCCAGGCCTTCTTCCCCTCCTCCAAGTCCGACTTCAGGATCAATTCCATGAAGCTTTGCACCCTCGCTTCGATAAAGCAGGGCAAGGTTTCTTCCTACAAAGGAGATATTCAGTTTATACAACCAGCTAAGGTTACTTACATTAAAGTCATATCCCAGAACTAACTCACGAAGCTTAATATAAGAACCATCTAAAATAGAGTATTCATGATTGTTCCACATCCATGAGCCCATGTAGTAATCCTGTGCCGAGACCCGGATATCATTAACACTGCCGTCTTCTTTTACGCCATCGACGATCAGTCCTGTTTCACGCACATTATCCTTTACGGTTACTTCATATGATCCGGTAAAGTATGAGTGCCATGCTGTGCAGCTGAAGAAATCTCCGCCCATGCGGCCATCCAGCAGGAAGCTAAGGTTAACTCCCTTAAATCTGAATGAATTCCTGATGCCGCCCACCCAGTCAGGTGTGACTGCTCCCAGTGCTTTTCCTTCATTGGTAGTGGTAGGAACACCATTGGCATTTACAATGATCTTTCCGGCATCATTTCTCCTGAATGGAAGTCCCCAGAGGATACCCCATTCTTCATCAGGTATACCAAGTGTTTTACAACCGCCAAATCCACCCGATATAACGTATGACTCAAGATCGCCATATAGTTCATTAACCATACTCTTGTTCTTTGCCCAGTTCAATGTTATGTCCCAGGTGAATCCTGATGGATTTGTAACCGCCCTTGAATTTAACATAATCTCAACACCGCTGTTTGATATCTCACCTGCATTCAGCCGCATGGCGCTGTACCCGGTTGCTGTTGATGTCGCAACTGAAAGGATCTGGTTAACGGTCGTCTGGTTGTAATAGGTCAGGTCAAGTACGAGACGGTCTCTCCACAACCTTACATCTGCACCCAGCTCAAATGATTTGGTTTCCTCAGGTAGCAGATCAACCGGAGGCAGCGTACCCGTCGGCCTGAAAATTGATATTGCATTATAGGTACCTGCTGAATATGTTCTGTCTAACTGATAGGGTCCGGTATCACCGCCAACCTTGGCCCAGCTGGCTCTAAGCTTTGCATAACTGAGCACATCTGATTCCAGCTGAAACGCATCAATCACGCTGAAACCAAGACTTACCGAAGGATAGAAGTATGACCTGTTCTCAGCAGGAAGCGTTGAACTCCAGTCATTTCTGCCTGTTACTCCAAAAAACAGAAAATCTTTATATGAGAGGTTGGCGGCCGCATAAACGCTGTTGGTCTCCTTCATATAATCGTACATGCTGATGGTCGGTGTACCAGACACATTGGATATTGTAAAGAGATCCGGAACGGTTAGATCGCTAGCTCTCATGTACATTTGTTTGTATTCATCATTCCTGTAATTGGCGCCTACCAGACCATCGACCCTGATATCTCCGAATTCCTTATCAAATTTGAGGATCAGGTCTGCATTCACTTCCTTATTGAAAAGCTGGGTTTGGTTGAATTGGCCACCCCGGCCACTTCCTATATTACCCCATGTGCCTGATAGTGTAATGTCCTTTCTATACTCATTATAAAAATCCAGACCGGCACGGGCGATTACAGACAGCCAGTCGGTCATCTTGTATGTCAGGCTTCCGTTACCAAATACCCTGTCCCTGGCAAACCCGGTGAGGTTATCCAGGACATAAAACGGATTGTCCATCCAGTTTCCATATGGTCCCAATTCTGTATTACCATACTTATCATACTGCTCTCTCAATGCTGCAATATCCATGTCCCTTTGTACCCAGGCAGCATCTACAATAGCACCCGAATACCCGTTGTTGGGAAGGTTATCACTTTCCTTCCTCAGATATGTAATATTAGCAGAAGCAGTGACCTTATCTGTTGGCATTACGGTTACGCTGGTATTCAGGGTGTTCTGCTTTTGATCGGTGAATTCGATGATACCGGCCGTATTCCTGTTGGTATATGATAACCTTCCAAATGCCTTATCTCCTGTGGCAGAAACAGCCAGGCTATTTTCAATATTTACCCCGTTCCTGAAATAATCCGATTTAAAATTATCCG
>JADHVS010000292.1 GCA_016783865.1 Bacteroidales bacterium | reverse complement strand
ATAACGATAAGTTGGTAGAGTGGCTAAAATCGTTTTAATATTATGTATAGTAATAATAAGATTAGGTGGCATTATCGCTCACTGTATCAAGACTTAACGTCTTGGTATAGTACATAACGTTAAACTATACATAAAAAGGTGGAACATGTCTTCGCAAGTGCAGGTTCCCCGATTATCGTTTCTCGGAGGATCTGGATTTTACTTCAACAGATCCGGATTATCAACTAACCCGTGGACAAGTAAATAAAGTAATAGAGATTGTATATCATAGCTCCGGTATATTAATGTATCTGGATGAGTTGAAAGCATTGACTTTTAACAACAAACTTGCTGGTTACCAGGCGAAGATCCGATATTGGGGAGCTAATCATGGGAAAAATCAGGCACCACCTGCACCTGAACGATGGCTCACAAGTATCAAGGTGGAAATTACTCTTTTTGAACTGTTGGAATTTGAGACTGAGTATCTTCTTATAAAACATCCGTACTCTGATGCAGACTCCATTGGCGACACAAAGATTCCTTGCTATACAATAAAAGAAGTAATGGCTGAAAAGATACGCTCCCTTGTGCAGAGATCTTACACAGCACCACGGGATTTTTATGATATATATGCACTCAGGAAATATATAAAAGACACCGATTGGAAAGATATTTGCTATGCACTGAAAAATAAAATGATCTTTAAGGGGTACACTTTCAATGGGATTGATCAGCTTATAAATGAAAGGAGCATAGATATCCTTAATCGTTCCTGGGAACAAAGTCTGGGGTACCAGCTGCAGACCTCATCCTTGCCTGATATCGAAACAGTTATAGAAGATTTATCAGCAGTCTTTAAAAAATATCTGATTTCCGCCGACAGTTGAAGTTATTGATATCTGCCCTGGAATCAAACAACTAACTCATTGCATATAAAAGAATTAGATGAATTGTTGAGGTGGGTAGCGGAGAGTAATTAACTGTCTTTCTTAATTAAAAGTGGAAGTGAATTGCCACTTACGGTCCTTTTCAGGTCAATACGGCAATTAAATGTTCCATTTGACGTAATAATTGCGGCATATATTTTGTAATACGGCAAATATGTCTTATATTCGCAGCATATGTTACGGCATTTAAAAGGAGTAATAATGTATTTACATCATAGCAAAGATTGGCCAAACTTTAAATGGGATAACAACACACTACTCCCATACGTGAGTAAGGTGCGTGATCTACAGGGAAGGTTAATAGGTAGAATGGAAAGCATAGGGTTCGAACTTAGGGAAGAAGCTGTACTTGAGACATTAACCGAAGACATTGTTAAGTCAAGTGAAATTGAAGGAGAGTTATTGAACCCGGAGGAAGTAAGGTCGTCAGTGGCTCGAAGGTTAGGGATGGAAATATCAGGATTACCAAATGCAAGTCGTAATGTAGAAGGGGTAGTAGATATGATGTTGGATGCAACTCAGAAATATATGGGCCCTCTAACTAAGGATCGTATGTGTGGATGGCATGCTGCCCTATTCCCCACCGGAAGAAGTGGGATGCATAAGATCACAGTAGGTGAATGGAGGGGTGATGAACACGGTCCAATGCAAGTTGTATCAGGTCCAATGGGGAGAGAAAAGGTACATTACACCGCTCCTGAAGCTCCACGATTAGAAGAGATGATGAATCAGTTTCTAGAGTGGTTCAATACGGATAAAATTATGGAGCCCGTAGTTAAATCAGCTATAGCCCATTTGTGGTTCGTAAGTATTCACCCGTTCGATGATGGGAATGGAAGAATTGCCAGAGCCATTGCAGATTCTCAATTGGCCAGAGCAGACAGAACCAACCAAAGATTCTATAGTATGTCGGCTCAGCTCATGAAGTCCAAAAAGGGGTATTATGATGTATTGGAGTCGACACAAAAGGGAAGTATGGACGTAAGCCAATGGCTCGTGTGGTACTTTGAACGCTTAACTGAGGCACTTGAAGCAACCGATGAAACATTATCGAAAATATTGATAAAGGCAAAGTTCTGGGAATTGCATAAAACCACCCAACTCAATGAGAGACAAGTCAAAATGATCAATAAACTTCAAGGTGACTTTGTTGGTAAGTTGCATTCATCCAAATGGGCGAAGATGACGAAAGTACATAGAGATACTGCCCGTAGAGATATTCAAGATTTGATAGAAAAAGGAATCTTATCGGATTCAGGTGAAGGTGGAAGAAGCACAAACTACCTTCTGAACCTTCCTGCTCTTTAACCTATAATCACTAATTGAAGAATGACTAACAAGTATATTAAGAATCCAAAAAACTAGCAGGATCTGTTGGCTTCTCAAATTTTCCAGGTTCTATTGATGATAAAAGCGTGTCACTGAGTATGTCTTCAATATCGCAATAATTGATATCCTCCAATTTCTCTGCAAGTGCTAAATGGTTTTCAATGTTATATTTCATCTGGTTCATATGTGCAAGCATACTTCGGCTGCTGGTGGCGAAGATCTCAGGTTTTGTTTGCACTTGAAACTGGAAAATAAGTCTTGAATATCCTAGCCTTCTAAGAAGCTGTTCTAATCTTTCAGGAAATACCGGGAGAGCCCTGTTCAATGATTTACCGGGACACAGTTTTGATAGCTTTGTTGAACTGTGAAGGAAATGAATCAACATCTTCCCTTGTCTTCGTGTCGAAAACAATCCCGCACATCATTCTCCTGGAAATGGAGAATCTGAATGAATCAGATTCTTTACATGCATTATACCCGAGGCATTCAATAGCTTCTTAGTTGCTCTGATGATCATTTCTTCTGATCTATTTTTGATATTTATTTTGCATTAAGTGTCGTTTTTCAGTACCTTTCGCAAAATATTTATCAGGTATAATGACTGATGGACTTAACATAACGGTAAGAACTTGGATTGAAAACCTTGAACAAAGGGGGAGGATCTCTTTTTCATTAGATCATCTTGCAGAAGAGAATCCAGAGATCTCGGAGGCTGCAATAAAAAGTGCATTACTCCGGCTCTCGAAAAAAGGGAAGATTGTTTCAATCCATAAAGGATTCTATTTAATCATATCTTCAGAGTATGCTCTCAGGGGTATAATACCTCCTATCCAGTTTATTGATGATCTCATGAAGTTTTTAAATAGACCGTACTACGTAGGTACCATTAGTGCAGCAGCACTTTTTGGTGCTGCTCACCAGGCACCCCAGGAGTTCTTTGTGATTACGGGATATCCTGTCATGAGGTCAACAGCCAAGAAAGGAATAAAAATAAATTACATCAGCAAACGTACCCTGCCTGCTAAACTATTAAAGGAGAGAAAAACTCAATCTGGCTATGTAAAAATTTCATCGGAAGTTTTAACTGCCATTGATTTAGTACAATACCAGAATCGATCTGGAGGATTATCCCGTGTGGCTACTGTAGTAAATGAATTAATGGAGGAAATTAGCCCCGAGTCCTTTTCGCAGGATCTTTTTGCATCTTCAACTACAACCGCTATTCAAAGACTAGGTTACTTGCTTGAATATGAACTAAACAATCAATTGCTTGCTGATTCACTATATAAGCGGTCAATGAAATATGGCTCCAAATTTCAAAGAATCCCATTAAGACAGTCTGTTCCTTTTAATGGATCATCGTCCGAGAACAGGTGGAGAGTAGCAAAAAACATTGAAATTGAGATAGACGAATGATACCATCAAATGATATTATTGAGTGGTCTGATACTGCTCCTTGGATTAGTAGTGAGCAAGTTGAACAAGATCTCGTAATCTGCAGATCGCTAGTTGAAATCTTCTCAGATGCTTACCTGTCTGAACATCTTGCATTTAGAGGTGGAACAGCTTTGCATAAACTCTACCTCACATCCCATGCCAGGTATTCAGAAGATATTGACCTGGTCCAGAAAAAACCAGGTCCAATTAAAAGCATTATTGAAAGTCTGAGGAAGGTGCTATCCTTCCTTGGGGATCCCAAGGTCAAACAGAAGTCAAACAACAATACTTTGATCTTCAGGTTTGATTCAGAATCTACTCCTCCCGTGCCTTTGAGATTGAAGGTGGAGATCAATTGCAGGGAACATTTCTCAATACTTGGATACAAAGAAAGTGACTTCTCGGTTGACACAAGTTGGTTCAAAGGATCAGCCCAAATTCAAACATACAACCTGGAGGAATTACTGGGAACAAAATTTCGGGCATTGTACCAGAGGAAGAAAGGCAGAGATCTATTTGATTTGTATCAAGCTTTAGCCATTTTGAAACCTGATCCCGGTATAATTCTTTCCTGTTATTCATCCTATATGGACTTTAATGGAGTAAAAGTGCCCACCAAAAAACAATTCATTAAAAATCTTACTGAGAAGTTATCAGATATAGAATTTCTTAATGATACAAATGCTCTCTTGCGAACCGGAGAAATCTACAGACCTATGGAGGCATTTGAATTTCTTAATGAAGAATTATTTTCAAATCTTTGACTTGTTCTCCAAATTGCCCCAAAACAATAAAGCTAACGACCTATAAAACAGTGCGTTAGCTTTTTATTGAGGTCGGTAGCGGATTAATTTCATTGATCCGGTTTTGGGTGTCCCTTCCACAAAATCCCCTGCCACTGCCTTTGGCAGTGTTGGTTATTTGCTTTTTACCCTTCGCTCAAGCAAGCTTGGCTCGGTTAAAAAAGCAAATCCCCAGTCGCTTCGCGGCAGGGGATTTTGGGGAGGTCGGTAGCGGAGTCGAACCGCTGTAACTGGTTTTGCAGACCAGCGCCTAGCCACTCGGCAAACCGACCAGTCAACAGGAATGCAAAGATACTAAAAAATGAATTTATTTTTGCTGGTGAAGATGTACATCCATCTGTGGGAACGGAATGTTCAATCCTTCCTTCGCAAATGCTGGTAGACCTTTTCCTGCATGTCAAAATAAATGCCCCAGTAGTTTTCTGACAGAGCCCACACACGGACAACAAAATTAACAGAGCTGTCGGCCAGTTCAGATAAGGCTACAAAAGGTTCAGGTTCTTTTAATATCCGTTCGTCGGCTTCAATGAGTTTAGTCAGGACTTCTTTAGCCTTCTCACTATCATCTCCGTAACCAATGCCAAATGTCATATCAACCCTGCGCTGCGGTTCGGTGGAATAATTGGTCATGGACCCGGTAGCCAATCTTCCGTTGGGAATTATGATAGTCTTGTTATCACCAGTCAGCATGATGGTATTGAAAATCAGTATCTCCTTGATCTTGCCAGTGTGACCCTGTGCTTCGATTACATCGCCAACTTTGAATGGCTTGAAAATCAGGATCATGGCACCCCC
>JADHVS010000291.1 GCA_016783865.1 Bacteroidales bacterium | reverse complement strand
GATGTTCGTTCCAAAGATTATTAGTTTCTCCCGGGTCCGATTCAAGATCGTACAGCTGCCCTTCAGGTTCACCTGCACCCGGCTGTGGCGGGGGTGGAAAATAATAAACGAGATCCTTAAAATCACCTGTTATAGTATCTCGTTTGGGTTGCCCCTCTGCACTGACATCTGTTTCCGGTCCAATTTCGGGTCCGCCATTCCCAAGACCTTCAATAAGTTTCCATTTACCCTGCCGGATCGCGAACATACCCGAAACGGAATGATGCACAGTTGCTTCACGGATTGGACCCTCATAAGTTTGTCCCAGCAGCAGCGGCAGGATATTATAACTGTCTTCTGCCGCGTCTCTTGGGAGCGGGTATTGGATAATGGCTGCGCATGTGGCCATTAAATCGGTCAGACAAATGGTCACATCGCAGACAGAACCTGGTTCGACCTTACCAGGCCATCGGACAATGAATGGTATCCGGTGCCCTCCTTCATAGATCTGCTTCTTACTCCCCCTCCAGGGTGCATTGGACTGGTGCCCGAATTCAGTGGCCTCAAGAGTTCCGCCATTATCGCTGGTAACAAAAATCAATGTGTTTTCCGTGAGGTTAAGCCTGTCCAGAGCGGATATAATCTCACCAACGGCCCAGTCAAATTCGACTACGAAATCTCCATATTGGCCGGCTTCACTCATTACTTTAAAACGCTCATTAGGAGTGATAGGAGAGTGGATATTAGTTGTTGGATAATACAGAAAAAAAGGCCGGTTTTTATTTTCCTCGATAAACCGGACAACAACTTCCGACAGGTTTATAGCAGTTTCTTCCAGATTCCTTCGTACCCTTTTCATCACTTCCTCATCATGGATGTCATCACCCGGATTTAATCCGATGATTCTATGATTCTCCATGAAAACTTTTAAAAAATCCGGTGAATTATGGCTGTGGGGCACGCCAAAAAAATAATCGAATCCTACTTCGAGGGGACCGGGTTTCACATCCCCGTCCCACCCATGGTCAGTCTCTACACCCCAGCCAAGATGCCATTTGCCAATACAGGCTGTTGTATAACCTTGCTGCCGCAACATGGAAGCCACCGTCAACCTTGTTATATCGATCAGTAGTGGCATATTTTCCCATAAAACCCAGTTTTTTAACCAGCTGCGCCAGCAATACCTGCCGGTTAAAACACCGTAACGGGTTGGTGTACATACTGCTGAACCACTATGAGCATCCGTAAACTGCATACCTTCATCTGCAAGGCGATCAATATTAGGGGTATGGATTTTCTCTGCTCCGTAGCATCCCAGATCACCATAGCCCAGGTCATCAGCCATGATGAAAACAATATTGGGCAAATCCGGTTCCTTCTGACAACCGTTGAGAATAGTAAGAAGGAGGATTATCATACTCGTGAGAAGCAGTTTCTCAATAAATTGCGTCATGATGCATTAATTCCATGTTGATTCTAAGGACACGATTATCTCTGATTTTTCTGAAGCTTTACCAAATAATTTGATGGTTACTATTCCCTGGTCCCTGTTGTAGGTCCACCCGCATAATTCATTATCTAACTTTTTAAGATCAGGTACTTCCTTTAATACTTCCGCATTACAAATTATCGTCTCCGGTTGACTTTCAATCATATTCAAGTGAAACAGAAAGGTTCGATCATCCGGTTTTCCGTTATAATCACCCTCTGACTTATTGATGATGATTGATATCTCTGAAGATTTCAGGGAACATTCGAAAATCGTTTCTGCAAATTGACCGTCCTGGTAATAGATGGTCCGACCATCATCTTCGAAAAGCGTGAATGTGGAAACTTCGTCAGGATAAATATCAAATATCAGCGGATCCCAGATCTCTCCTTTCTCGATCCAGTTTTGCTCTTTTCTCATTGGAATGATTGAACCGGAACGGATAAAAAGCGGTAATTTTTCAACATCTGAGGTTTTGTACGTAAGAAGTTGTCCACCTTCATACATTCTCTTATCCCAATAATCTATCCAATTATTTCCAGATGGCAGATAAATTTCCATTGTATTGAAATCCCCGTAAACAGGTGCAACAAGAATGTATTCACCGAACATATACTGGTAAGGGAAGTGATCCTGCCTGCATCTTGAATCTTCAGGAAATGCAAGCAGCATGGGACGGCATATAGGTATACCGGTAAGATAGTTCACATATGCAGTGGAGTAAATATATGGCAGTAACATGTACCGTAGTTTTCGGTGTTTGCGTATGCTGTTTTCCGCTGTCTTTATGTCATATGTAACCTTATTGGTCAGCTTTTCCATGATTTCTCGCTTTACTTCACTCAATGGTCGCATTGGATTGTGAGACGCATCATCCGGAAACAGAATGTAATCCTCCGCTGATTCATATCCTTCCTCTTTGAAAAGATGCTCCCACTCCTCGTCACTTAAAATAAATTGCCAGGGTCTGTAGGCATGCGTCCTTGAAACCGGAAGAAAATCTAGAAACTGGTTAAACCGGGCATGGACTTTCCAGTCTTTACCGAAATCATCACAGGTGATGTAGGATACTCCTTTCATTGAACCATGTGTATTGGTTATTGCGTTGATTTGATATTTTAGCTCTGCATAGGAATTTTCTATATCTCCTGTCCACCTGAAGGGATACCTGCGGGAACCTATCAGGTTATTGGCGGCAATGGTATTGTCCCGGCCATCTATATCCCAAAAGTTAAACAGCATCATTTTTCTGCATCCATTGAAAAGCACCCTGTTTTCCGGTCCAATGTATTCCTGGGTATATGCCCAGATAACCCCGTCAGTAATATCATTCTGGCGGGTATCCTGCCAGGTACCGTCTACACCCTGATCGTATTGCTCCTCCATCTTTTCCCACCATAAATTTTCATCGTATACCCGGGAGGTCCATTCCCTGATGCGTCTCGGGGTGTTCTCTGCCCTGTGCACAAAATCAGGAGCACTATGATGGATGGTCATCACATCAAAATGCATGGCATCCAGTGAATCACACATGCCTTTTACCGATAAAGGTTTGGTATAATTCTCATACCAGTCAAGCTGTCCCCAGTAATCATCACCTCCTCCTCCCGGACATCCGTCCCCCCACTCATCAGCAATGATCAAGGCATCACAGGGCAGGTCCTTATCGCGCAGTTTTCGCGCATATGCAAGAAGCTGCTCCTGGCTGCCCTCACAGATCAGGTGTTGCATGTGGAAGGTACCGTATGCCTTCAATGGAAGCAATGGTTCAGGCCCGATCAATTCATTCAGTTGAGAGAAGAGGGCCGGGTAATCCGGTCCGTAAATAAAATACTGCTCAAATATCAGATCTTCATGCAGGTAAGTATCCACATACCTGCCTGTGGAAGGATTGTAAAACCAGTGTGTATACCGATTGTTGTTGTTATGCTCATTGAATGCACTGGCATTATCAAAAACCGTATAACCATCCCGGAACAATCCGGTTATCCGGCCCTCAGATGGATATATTTGTCTCTCACCTCCTTTTGACCATACGGTCCAATCCAGGTTGGCCTTTGAGATCAGGATACGTATGACCTCTGTTTCGATATAGTCATATTGTCCGTCCTCCCAGTGGCTGTATTCCACCGGATCCCATTTTTCCAGTTTACCTATTATAAACGGGATCTCATATTTTGGAGGGAATTTTTCACCCTCCAGGTTTGATGTACGGATCCTGAACATCCTAGAAGTATAAAGGGAAACCTCCATATCATGACCCACCAATACTTTCGAACAATATGTGGATAAATTGTGATCTCCCAGTGTTTGTCCAGTATCCTGATCTGCAGCGAGACAAGCCATGACAATGAACAGTAATATTGAACTGGCGATGGTTTTTCTTTCAAATTTTTTCATGTTGATTCTTTCACTTTTGAATATATGCACCTATCCTCTTTTCGCATCTAATATCACGTGAAAAATATCCATATAGTTTATGTTTTTCAATGATTTGCGAACCGATATTCATACATTCCGTATCCAATCTCCCGACAAGCCTGAATGGTTTCCTCATAAGGCCTGTCACAAATATCAATAAAACCAAGCTGGTAGTTCTCTCCATCACCCACCCGACCTGTTGTCTCCTGATCCCTGAACTGGAACCAATGTGTACCGATGGCATTCGGATTTCTTAATGCGCTCTGGATAAACTGTATGTAGATCTGCGCCCTGTGGTTCTGATCTTTTGTCTGCCTGAGACTTGGGTGCAGCATCCCGCGATCAAGGGCGCCGAAATGGAATTCGCTGAACATCAGTGGCATGTCAATATCTCCGGGAAGGCTGAAATTATCGATGGTGTAATAATAGCGGTTAAAACTAACAGCATCGCAGTACTTTGAGGCTGCTTCAGCGACTGCCAGGTTGACTGACCAGAAACGACATCCAAAGTAAAGCTGATCTGGTGCCACACGCTTAACTTCCTGACAGCATACCCCCAGATAGGCATCTGCGATTTTACCATAAAACGTTGCCAGATCACCATGGGCCTTTTTCATATCAGGAGGAATTGTATCTTCTAACAGGGCAATAAAGGAGGAATAGTCCGATCCCCATTCGTCATTGAGACTGGTTATGGTCCGATACCTGGTTCTGAGATCATTGATGAATTCCTGCTTGGCAGGTTGCGTAGCAGGACTTTTCAATGTGCCGATCGTGAGAGAAAATCCATCCCATCCCCAATTCAGTTCGTTATCCACGAATATACCAATACACCACGGATCACCAAGGCTATGGCCCTTTTCTTCCGCCAGCGTCTCACGCAGAACCTGCCTGAAGCCGGGGTCAAACGGATCAGGAAAACCACGGCCCTCACTTATACCGAAACCTTCTATAATCCGTGATCCTCCAGTGGATACAGAGACCGTATATGGAGCCTGACGCATTTCGTAATAATCTCTGTTCGACCAGCCAGCACAAGTGTTCAGTCCCCAGCTTCTCATGCGTCGAAATGTTTGCTCCTTATCCTTTTCAAGCCAATCCTGACCGTATTTTCTGAACATATTGGCCTGATGATAACTGTATATCTCAAATGAATCATAGTCTTTATAGTAACCTCTCATTGTGTTAGTGAATTCATAGAATTGGCCCAATGGTGAATCTTTCGGAGGTAAAAAACTGTACATGTATTCACGATCTGTTATTGTGGTGGTTTGAACACCACCAACTACACATATGCCATGCGACCAGAAGAGCCTGCCTTCGGGATCTACCAGCCACCATTTGCCTTCATGTTTCTCCACCCGGAAATATCCCGTTGCTTCAAGCTGGGGACCGGAGGCCCATCCTCCGTATTGATCCCAGTTTTCAGGCCCGGGATTGGAAATCAGGTCCCTCTCCTCCA
>JADHVS010000290.1 GCA_016783865.1 Bacteroidales bacterium | reverse complement strand
ACGCATCGGATATTCAGAGTTACCATATGATCCCCGGCAAAACCAGTGGGATTTCACCCTGGCCATTGATTTCTGGGAGAGTGAATTTGTATTTACCCGGCTACAGTATCAGTACAATGCCAGGGATATCACCAGCCGGAGAGATCTGACAGGCGCCATCCCCAGTGATCAAACCATCATTATTCAGGTGGTATGGGCCATGGGACCGCATAAGCATGAAGCTTATTAAGAAATGAACTGAAATTTTGAATTTTGAATTAAAAATTGAAAGATGAAAAGAATAAGAATGAAAAAGGGTGCTTTGGTTTTTATGATCATAACGATGGTTTCACTGGGCATATATGGACAGGGAGGTCATCAGCACAGGCACAGGTATCATGGCGGGCATGCAGACGCAAATATTAATATCGTTTGTTCATTTTCAGATTATGCTGCCATTGCTGAAGAAATTGCCAGGGAGCATGGTTATATCCAGTTCATTGCACATGGTGAGCAGGACCCGCATTTTGTGCCCCCAAAACCAAGTTATGCAATGATACTGAACCAGGCCGACATGTGGATTACGACAGGAATGGACCTGGAAATCTGGTCGACCACGCTGCTCGATAAAGCCAGGAACAAACAAATTATGGACGGTGAGATAGGGTTTGTCTCGGTCTCTGACGGGATTAAGTTACTTCAAAAAGTAGAGAAGGCAGACCGCACAGAAGGCGATGTGCACCTGATGGGGAATCCGCATATCAATACAGGTCCTTTAAACTGGAAGATTATCGCCAGGAATATTACCACCGGGCTGATCAAAGTCGATCCGGCCAACTCTTCCTATTATACATCAAACCTGGAGGAATTCAATGACCGGGTTGACCGGGCATTGTTTGGGGATGAACTGGTTGACCTGTTTGGCGGCAAAGCTCTGGCCAACTTACTTGAAAACAAAACATTATTTACATTCCTGGAACAAGAATACCAGGGAGAAAAATTATACGACAAGCTGGGAGGATGGTTAAAAAGAGCAGAACCATTCAGGGGAATGAAAGTAGTTGCCTACCATAAAAACTGGGCCTACTTTTCAGAAACATTCGGATTGGAGATCATTGGATATATTGAGCCCAAACCTGGCATACCTCCTTCTGCAAAACATGTTCAACACATGATACAGACCATCAAGGAACAAAACATACAACTCATGCTTGTGGCCAGCTATTTTGAAAAAAAATCGCCGCAGATGATTGAGGATAAGACGGGCATTAAAGCCCTTTACCTGCCCCTCTTTGTCCATGGTATTGAAAGTGTAGATGATAATTTTCAGTTAGTTGACTACTGGATAGACCAGATCAATAACAGCATACAATGATTGAAACATGACAGATACTTTACTCTTTCTTGCCCCACCCATTGCTGCCAGCATATTACTTGCCCTCGTACTGGGCTATTTTGGATCACATATCCTTTCCAGGGGGATCATATTTATTGATATTGCCATCGCCCAGATCGCAGCGCTGGGAACCATGATCGGTCTCCTGTTAGGATTTGCAGAAGAATCGAAAGAGGTACAGGGTATTTCCTACCTCTTTACATTGATCATTATCGGAAGTTTTGCCTTTCTGAAGAAGAAAGAATTGTTCATTCCCCCTGAAGCTGTTATCGGTATTATTTATTGCCTCGGGCTGGCCCTCGCCCTTTTACTGGCCGAGAAGATACCGGGAGGTTCAAATTACATCACGAAAACAATAACAGGGAACATTTTATGGGTCACGTGGGATAAAGTAATTAAGTGTGCCCTTATGTTTGCTGGTGTAGGAGTCATTCACTTGATCTTCAGCAGACAAATAGCTGACATATCCGGTGCCGGTAACGGTTATCCCTATTCCAAAAACAGAGTTAAACTGCTCGACTTGTTTTTTTACCTGACCTTTGGCTTTGTTGTGGTAAAGGCTGTGCTGATCGGTGGTATCTTTCTCGTGTTTACATTATTAATTGCGCCTTCAGCTGCCGCCATGCTGTTTAATCAAAACTGGAAAGCCCGTCTTATCTGGAGCTGGATCATTGGCACAGCCGGATCAGTAGCAGGGATACTCCTATCCTATTATCTGAATATTTCAAACGGGCCTGCTATTGTTGTCCTGCTTGGCTTGCTGGTATTTATAATGGCATTTTTGAAAATAATTCTGCCAGCAAAAAAAACCATATAAAGATGATACAATTTCTCATTGTTCCACTCCTGGCCAGTATCATACTGCTAATTATTACTTCCTATTTTGGCATTCATGTATTGAAACGGGAGATTATATTTATCGACATAGCATTGGCCCAGGTAGCAGCCCTGGGAAGTGTATTTGCCGTATTCCTGGAACATCAGCTGGATCTGCATGAGGTGACTGCCGGATCCTTCCCATTATCAGAGATTATAACTTATCTGGCATCACTGGTCTTCTGTTTGATAGCTGCCCTGATATTTACTTACCTGAAAAATCCGAAGATCAAAGTCCCAATAGAGGCTTTCATTGGTATTGCTTATGCTTTAGCAACAACAGCAGCTGTCATCATTCTCGATAAAGGAACCGGGGGTGACGTCCATGTCCATGACATGCTCACCGGGGCCATTCTCTGGACCACCTGGCCACAGCTCATCCGGCTGGCAATCATAGTTGCTATTATCGGAATGTTTCATATAATCTACAGAAAAAAGTTCATTTCTCTTTCGGAGGATTATCTCAAGGAGCAAAAGCCCTTGAGTCAAATTAAAAAATGGGATTTTTTATTCTATTTCTCTTTCAGCATCGTGATCATTGAGGCCATTCACATCGGTGGAATATTAACCATATTTGCCTTTCTTATTTTACCTGCTTCAATTTCTGCTTTATTTTCAAAAAGATGGGATCAGCGGATTTTTTACGGATTGATGAGTGGTATTATCGCTACGTTTCTGGGTTTATACTTTTCCTGGACATTTGATATAAGCTGCTCTCCGCTGATTATTCTTAATCTTGGTGTGATCCTTGTTTTGACTATCGTTATAAAGGGCATTTTGAATCGAAAACCAAACTATGCCTCATAGTTAGTTATCCACAAATCGAAACCTGCATAAAATTTTACATCTGAGAAACTACTGTATAATAATAATACTTTAAGTGTACGAAAACGTACATTAAATAGTATGCTGATGGACCGTGATTATACAATACAGAAATCTTTGTACACAAGACCACCAGTGGGATAGCTCACATTCGCAACAATTTTTAAGGATAATCAGGAAAATTTCGGAACGGTATTTGACCTGCGTGGGTGAGTATTAGAAAAAAAGTTCAACATGTTAAAAAATTACTTTCTGATTGCCCTGAGGAATCTCTTCAGGAACAAGCTCTTTTCTGCTGTAAATATTTTAGGCCTGGCCATTGGTCTGGCCTGTTGTTTTATAATCCTGCTTCATATACGATCGGAATTATCATACGACCGGTTCCATGAAAAAGCAGACGATATATACCGCCTGGCCCTTCACCGGTATTATCCCGACACTCAGGTGGATTATGCCCTGTCACCTCACTCCATGGGCGCCCTGCTGCTGCAGGAAATGCCAGAAATAAAATCTTCATGCAGGCTATTCAAGGGACAGGGTGAGGTCACATATACTTATGAAGATCAAACATTTACAGAAAGACACGTGGTACTTGCCGACAGTAACTTTTTTGACATGTTTTCGATCAGATTACTGAGTGGAAATCCCGGTGAAGTATTAAGAAATCCCCTCGAATTAATTCTGACCGAAACAACAGCGAAAAGGTATTTTGGGGACGAAGACCCTCTTGGAAAAACAATTACTTCCCCCTTCGGCGAATTACAGGTAGTCGGAGTATGTGAGGATGTGCCGTCCAACTCCCATTTTTACTTTGATTTCCTGGCCGCGTTAAACGGAGCTGGTTTCATTCAGCAACCCAGCTACGTTACTTTTTCTGTCTACACCTACCTGGAAATTGAAAACAATGCCCATGCCAGGCAGGTTGAGGCAAAAATTCCCGAAGTGCTGGAATTATATGCCGCGGGAGACATAATGGCCAGGATGTGAGAGAAACATTGAGCGCATTGAAGAAAAATGGAATGAAGTTAATCCTAACGTGGCATTTACATATTATTTCCTGGAGGATTACATCAACAACATGTATCAGAGTGACAGGGCTTCCGGCCGCCTGTTCAGTATATTCACCCTTCTGGCAATCATCATCGCCTGCGTAGGCCTGTTCGGACTGGCATCGTATTCTACGCAACAAAGGATAAAAGAGATCGGAATCAGGAAAGTCATGGGTTCCTCCATATCGAAAATCGTCTTGCTGCTTTCAACCGATTTTGTCAAATTGATTATCGGTGCATTTCTGATCTCAATTCCAATAGGGATCCTGTCAATGAAATTTTGGCTGAAGAACTTCTCCTTTTCAACCAATATCAGTCTGATGATTTTTGTGTATGCGGGATTGCTTTCTCTGGTGATAGCATTGATCACTATCAGTTATCACACCATACGCTCTGCATCTACTAATCCATCTGATACACTCAGGCACGAATAGACTATCCTAAAGTTCAAGCAGTATTTTAAGATGGTTCTCAGGTTCTGCTTTTAACATTTCAAAAGCACCCTGGGCCTCTTTCATTGGCCTTGTTGATGTGATCAGATAATCGGGATTCAATCTGCCCGCCTTCAAATGATCAATTATTTCACTGAATTCACCATGGCTGACCCGGCTGGCAATGATCTTTGCTTCCTTCCAGATCAGTTCCTTCATAATAAGTGGTGCCGGCTGGTCAGACAATCCAAGAACACAAACTGTACCGCCTCCCCTGATAGCCTGCACACATCCCCTTACCGGATGTACGATTTCCTTTTCAAGCCGGGCATGGCCTACAGCCTCATATGCAATATCCACCCCCTTGTTTCCGGTTTGTTTCATGATCTCCTCAACCGGATCTTTTCGGGACGCATCAATTGTTACAATTTCAGGAAAAGCTGCTTTTGCACGGGACAACCTCTTTTCCAGGATGTCGACGAGAAAGACTTTTCCATCTGTTTTGATCTTAGTGGCAAGCAGTATGGCATTACCCACCTTGCCGCAACCCCATATGGCGATGTTATCATGTGGTCTGATACCGGCCCTGTTGGAGGCGTGAAACCCAATGGATATCAGTTCTATCAGGGCAGCATGCTTTCCCTGAATATTTCCGGGTAATTTAAGAACCATGCTTTCAGGCACTGAAATATATTCTGCAAATCCACCATCCATGTCAACACCAACCAGCTTCAATGAGCTGCAAGCCGGGTAATGTTCAGCGCGGCAAGCATCACACTCACCACACCAGATGATTGGATCA
>JADHVS010000289.1 GCA_016783865.1 Bacteroidales bacterium | reverse complement strand
GATACCGATTACCCGGCTTTTGTTAGTGATATCCGTGCTCAGGTTACTGATATTCAAATTTGGGACTTCACGGTCACGGCTCAGGAGCGAAAGTCCGCTGAACTACAAATGATTGGTGTCGATGCTATTCCGGGGAACCTTTCAGTAATATTGCTGGATAAAACCCACCTGCGGACCGTGGACCTGCGTGAATCGGATACCTACTCTTTCCGGCCGGTCTATGGTAGCGCTGAATTTGCGGTAATTGTCGGAAGGCAGGAACAGGTCGACCAGCAGCTAGAAAACCTGCTGCCGCGTCAATTCAGCCTGGAGGCCAATTTCCCTAACCCGTTTAATCCCAGCACGACAGTTCCGATTAACATACCCGAGCAGATGCAGGTAACCGTGCGGGTCTATGACTTGTTAGGCGGGCAGGTGGCAACCCTCCATTCCGGTATTATGGAACCGGGGCGTCATTTTCTTACCTGGCGAGGTAAAGATGAATTTGGAAGCCTGATGGCCAGTGGTATCTACATTTTGCGAGCCGAGACGGAGCATTCAGCAGTTAATCGCAAGATTATTCTGATTAAATAATTAATTGTGTGGGGACAACTCGCGAGAGTTGTCCCTACAGATTATATTAAGGATGCCATCCGTTAGTTGGCGGAGCAGGCTGAAGCCGTGGAGCTCCACACCAACTGTGTCTTTTCCGGTCTGGAATTTTGTTGATAACTTGTTTTTGGTTTGCCCTCTAATTTGATTTTTATAAGTATCTGTAAAGTATTATATTCTGGTACCCATTCTGAATACGATTAATAATGTAGGTGCGGGTAAGAATGTTGCAATTTGATAAACTGATAGAAGTATTATTATTAATAAAATCAAATTAGTACGGATTGTTATCTATAATTATCAACGATCATTATTTAAGAATTATAATTAATCAGATTTTAACTGTTGGTTCTCACAAAATACTTATATCCTACAGATGAATAATCAAAATATCTTAAATTTGAATCACCAGATAATTCTTTATAAATATCAGTTAAGTGATTCCATCGCGCCATTAGCAGGTATATTTGATAAAATAGAAAATAAGCAGGAGGATAAAATGAAAAATCGAAAAATGCTAATTACTTTGGTTATAAGTGTCCTATTTTGGGGATGCACTGAAGAAACACCAATGGGTATCGCTCAATTGGAACTGGATGAAGCGGATTCAAATCCTACAATAAATTCATCAAACCTAATGGATGGTGATGATTTCACAACGGGATACTACAATGGGAAAATCCGTTCAGACAAAGTTAATCTGGAATGGGAAGCCAGCACAGACGAGAATTTTCTGTGCTATAAAATCTTTCGAGCAGCAAGTGGTTACGAAGGTAATATCTCCGAAGGATTTGAAAGTGGATCATTCCCAGGCGGCTGGATAGAATATGGTGATTATGGTGGTTGGTATGTTACAAGTGAGGACACAAGTGGTGAAGTGTATGAAGGAAACTATTCCACCAGGTCTTATACAGGTTATTACGGATACGAGTATATAGAAAAAACGATTACCGTTCCTCAAAATTCCAATGTCTTTATTTCATTTTGGTGTAAGGGTGTAAATGATGGTGATGGTTATCTCTATGTTAATGGAGAAGATCTTGTTCACTGGGGTTATGACTATTATGGTGGTTATTGGGCGTATTTTTCAGTCTATTATTACACAGGTTCCATTACACAACTTACGCTTCAGTGGCTCTATTCCACTGAAAATTATGGCTATGGCTTATTGGATAATATTGTAGTTTCTGGCATTGAAGGTGGGGATATTAACTATTCTTTAGTTGAAACGCTAAACGATCAAAATTCAACAGCTTTCTGGGATACTGCACTTACCCAAAATCAATATTACACTTACAAAGTAGCAAATATTGTCAAGACAGGTACACACAAGGTGGATGATATTGAAATTAAAACACCGCTTTGGCAGGCGCCAAGTAACATCAATTTTAAAATTCTCAGTCCGGAAATAGTTGAATTGTTCTGGCACGACAATACTGAATCCGAATCATCATTTGATATCAATATTGATACATTAGACATTTATTCCGGGATATATTTAACAATCAATACCCTTTCTGCAGATAGGGATGATACCAGTATGGTAATTCCGGTCATATCATCAGATCCTCAATACCGTATTGGAATAAGGGCACTTAATAGTTGGGAAGAAACCGACACCAGTTACAGTAATACCTTTGAATTTTATTTTAATCCTCCATCAAATCTTGTAGCCTCTCAAATAACCGGAGCAAAAACCGTTTCTTTAACTTGGATTGATAACTCTTCATTGGAAAGCGGATTTGAGATTGAAAGAGATTTAGGTACGGGTTTTGAATCATTGGCTACCGTTGGTGCAGACACACCCATTTATGTTGATACTGAAACTTATGGCTTTGAAATTGACAGCACATACTCCTACCGTGTAAGAGCCTACAACGACTACAGCGGAACGGTTTATACGGATTATTCAAATGAAGCATCGGCTACATTTAATTTTAATCCTCCATCAAATCTTGTAGCTTCTCAAATAAGCGGAGCAAAAACCGTTTCTTTAACTTGGACTGACAACTCTTCATTGGAAAATGGTTTTCAGATTGAGAGATATATAGGTACGGGTTTTGAATCATTAGCTACCGTTAGTACAAACACAACTAGTTATACAGATACTGATACTATTGGCTTTGAATTTGACAGCACATACTCCTACCGTGTAAGAGCCTACAACGACTACAGTGGAATGGTTTATACGGATTATTCAAATGAAGCATCGGTAACAATTTCTGTAGTTTCTTGTGATTTTGATGAAACCAGTGAACAGTATTGGTATTCAAGTGGTGCCACAACTATTCATTATTTTTATCCTAACGTATCTACAAATTGCACGGGGACGCTAATCATCACGATTGATGGAGATTATAACTCCAGTTCTGAATACGCAAATATTTATATTGACGGTAGTTTTTTCACCGTCATTAATCCTATCCAAAATGGACCGACTACGCAAACATATTTCATATCTGAAAATGATCTTGCAACCTATACATATGATAGTTCTGTTGTTGTAACAGTAGAAAATAGTTCTAGTGTCGACACTGGTTATGGAATTGATTTACACACGGTCCAATTGATTATTGGCAATTAAGGAGGATTTACCAATGAAAAAAACAATTTTAATTACCGCACTTTTTATAATTGGTTTAGCAACTTTTGGTAATGCTCAAGAACCGACATCAATTCGCAGTCAATCCTTGGGCAATATCATTCAGGATGACTGGGATCTCATATACGATCCCATTGAACTGCGGTTCGTGGATGGAATGTATTTCTTCACAAACCTTGCTGATTTCAATCTTGATGAGAGTTCATTTGAAGAAATTGGATTGTGGAATGAAGATTCAATAATGCAGTCACAAGAGCAAATCCGTAATGATTTTTTAAAGGATTTTCCGATTGGCCTTTCTTTTAAAAATCCCCTATTCGGATTTCTGAAACATTCTTTCCTTCTAAGGTTGAGAAACTCAAAAGAAGCCGAGAATGCGTACGATGGTGAAGGAGAGTATGAATATAGCTCCACCAATTATTATGACCAGGATGGTGACGGGCTCTATGACACCAAAAATATCTCATCAGGAAAATATATCAATTATGATATAGACCGAAGATCGGCTTTCATTCTCAATAATAATCTCAAAATGGGACCCATGACTCTAGGATGGAAATTGGCTTTTGACCATGAAATCAGTGAAGATGATGAAGCCCGGACAGAGATGGGAGTATTCGGTTTTGGAGATCTATTGCATGGTGCTTCTGGGGGGTATTGGATTTGGGATCCTTGGTACGGTAATATTTGGATTGAAGGTTTCAACTACGGATTTGATGAAGCCACAACACACTACATCATGGAAGAAGAATATTCAGACTATACCTATGCAGAAAATGGAGACTTTCTGACAACAAAAGAGGATTCCTACGCAAAATCGCATATTGCTTTCATGATCGACATAGGCCTGGAGTTAAGAGCGGATCTCATCAATCAGAAACTGATAAATGGCCGAATTAAGACTAATGATTACTACTCAGGTGATTATACTCTGTATGACGATGCAGATATGCAGGACTATGAAACAGGCACAATCGTAGAGACATATAAAAGCCTGATTGAGGAGAGCGGAAGTATGCACCAGATAGGTGGATCTGTCAAGCGTGTATTCAATTCTCGTGATGAAAGAAAAAATGATGGATTCTTTCAAGTGGGAACCATGCTGGGGAAATCATTCGGTGACTACGAGTCATCCAGTGACAATCAGCTTGACTGGACAAAAAACAGAAATTATACCGATACTACAAATACTGATTGGAGCGAAGCATACTCAGAACATCATTACCATAATGATATTGGTGATATCACTGGTAGCAGTATGGATTTGTTTGGACGTTTGCAAGTTCCTATCGGGGATGTTATCAACTTCGGTATTGGAGCGTTCTATAGTTACCGCCAAACATCAAGAGAGACTGATTTTGTTTCTGAATCAACCATTGAAACGGAATACATATACAATGGTAACTTTGATGACTGGCAAGATTATACCGAAACAGAAACCAGCAAACTTGACGCAGACAGAACTTATGAAACACAAGTTTCAATGTACAAAATACCTGTGGGCTTGGAATTCAGTATGCCAGACGATGATTTAACCGAGAATGATCCTTTTAGTCTGCGAAATTTCAGTTTCCGTATTGGGACAACATTCTTCTCTACTCAGACTATTGTAAGGGATAAAAAACAAATCACTGATTCCTACCCGTACACTGAAATCATAGAGTACGGAGACGGAGATGTCAGCGTTGATATAGATAATAACTATTATAAATCAACAAGTGAACGCACAGAAAATATCATAGGTAAAAAACGCTTTTCGGTTGGAATTGGCTACAGCCACTCAGAAAATTTGCAGATTGACTTGGGTGGGTATGGCGATGAAGACGATTTCTTCGCAGGGATTGCGTTTACGCTAAAGTTCTAATATTTACCTGCCTACGCAGAAAGCCCCGTCTACACCTGACAAGTCGGGATACTTGCAGGCTCAGATGTGAATCCGGGTATGAATGCGGGGAGGGTAATTGCGCCGAAGTCCATAAAAAGGGACGACCGACGTCGCGCTGTAGTGACAGCACTATGGCTTGAATCGAAAGCGGAAGGCGAATCTGCTTTGGCGCGATGTCGCCGAAGCGTGGGGAACCACAACTTAATACCTTATTCACATTAACTATTTTGGAAACCTTTTCACTTTTCTTTAGTCTAACACTTGTTGCCTAATGAATCATATAGAT
>JADHVS010000288.1 GCA_016783865.1 Bacteroidales bacterium | reverse complement strand
CTTTACATTCTGCTTTAATGAGTTGTAAAATTCCCAGAAATAGTTTTTATACGGCTCAAGAATCCTCATCTTTCAAATGCAAATGTAACCAATTAGTTTCTTTTTTCATATTCCTTACCGCCATTATCATATCCTCTTTAACTATTTTTATTCCACCAGAACCTTCCCCCGAAAAACCTCATTTAAAGTAACAAAAATAGCTTTGAGTCTGCAAAACAGGTTCTATAACACATTTAAAACCTGTTAAATGTCATTTACTTCATTTCCCCTATTCCATATTTTTGTTCTAAGTTTAGATAATTGAACCTGATAATATACTTAAGGGGTTAAGTATGGATCCTTATCTTACTGCGCCTCCCGGCGCAGTAAGATATTTTAAATTAATTACTTATGTCACAGAAACTATTTACAGTACCCGAGGCTTATAACGAACCATTAAGGGATTACCTGCCCGGGTCACCGGAGAAAGCCAGCCTGAAGGCTGAGCTTGAAAGACAATACAACGATGAGGTTGAGATCATGATGGTTATCGATGGAAAAGGGGTTAAAACCGACAGGAAGGTTGATATCTATCCTCCGCACGATCTGAAAAATAAGATCGGTTATTATTACCAGGGAGATGCCAGTCATGTTAAAATGGCCATTGATGCAGCATTGAAAGCTAAAGATAAATGGGCTGCCATGTCATGGGAACACCGCGCCTCTATTTTCCTGAAAATGGCCAGTCTGCTGGCGGGACCATATCGAGACAAACTGAATGCCGCCACCATGATCGGCCAATCGAAGACAGTGCACCAGTCTGAGATTGATTCTGCATGTGAATTGATCGATTTCTTCCGGTTCAATATACAGTTTATGGAAGATATTTACCTCGAACAGCCATATTCGCCGGTTGATGAATGGAACCGGCTCGAATACCGTCCGCTGGAAGGATTTGTCTTTGCTCTTACCCCGTTTAATTTTACTTCCATCGCCGGTAACCTTCCCACAGCTCCTGCCATGATGGGTAATACGGTGGTTTGGAAATGCTCCAGGACACAGGTGTATTCTGCAAAAATACTGATGGACCTGTTCCAGGAGGCGGGATTACCAGATGGTGTGATCAATCTCGTATTTGCCTCTGGACCTGTTGTTGGAGAAGTGATCCTTGAGCATCCCGAATTTGCAGGTATTCATTTCACAGGATCGACCGGGGTATTCCATGATATCTGGAAAACAATCGGGAACAATATTCATAAGTATAAAAGCTATCCCCGGATTGTTGGCGAGACAGGTGGTAAGGATTTTGTTATCGCCCATCCCTCGGCTCCCGCTCAACCTGTCATAACAGCCCTGACCAGGGGAGCCTTTGAATACCAGGGACAAAAATGTTCGGCCGCATCCCGTGCCTATATTCCTGCCAGTCTCTGGACTGAAGTTAAAAAAGGACTGGAGGCCGACCTGAAATCGCTCAAAATGGGTGTACCCGAAGATTTCACCAACTTCATGTGCGCTGTGATCGACGAATCCTCCTTCGATAGCCTGGCCGGCTTTATCGAGCAGGCAAAGAAGGACAAAGATGCCGATGTTATTATCGGCGGGAAATGCGATAAGTCAAAAGGTTATTTTATCGAGCCAACGGTGATCCAG
Organism: Bacteroidales bacterium; assembly: GCA_016783865.1. The sequence goes on along the minus strand of JADHVS010000288.1, from coordinate 3,748 downwards.
GCCTATGATCCGCAATACATCACCATGGTGGAAGAACTGTTTGGACCCATCCTGACCATTTATGTATATGAAGACGATAAGTGGGAAGAAACACTTGATCTACTGGATAATACATCTACATACGCACTCACCGGGGCTATTTTTGCAGCTGACCGTTATGCCATCCAGGAGGCTACTGACAAACTGTGTCATGCTGCCGGTAATTTCTATATCAACGATAAACCTACCGGTGCAGTGGTCGGACAGCAGCCATTTGGCGGGGCGAGGGCATCCGGAACAAACGACAAGGCCGGATCTTACCTGAACATGATCAGGTGGGCAAGTCCGAGGACGATTAAGGAGAATTTTGTTCCTCCTGTTGATTACAGGTATCCATATATGGGGGAGAAGTGAGTCGTGAATCGTGAGTCGTGAGTCGTGAGTCGTGAGTGTGGGATTTGGGAATTGGGTTAAGGTTAATTACCGCAGATTATAGACAACTGACAAATAATTTGTGAAAAAAATACCCGCCTCCTGCACAAAATCCTTTCCTCCACCTTCCCTGTTGAAAAGTTGTTTCAGCCCGTATCCTTTTTTTTCTTTTTTTTGGGGACATGAAGCGGTTCCTTCGCATAACCTATAAAATCCTGAGGAATAAATATATCCTCACTCTTCTGATATTCTTTTTCTGGCTGCTCATTTTTGACCGTAACAACCTGATTGACAGGATAAAAATTGTCCGGAAACTGAATGAGATGGAAAGACAAAAGGAATATTATGAGACCCGCATCGAACAGGATTCAAGGAAACTGAATGAACTCAAAACCAACCGCGAAAACCTGGAGAAATTCGCCCGGGAACAATATTATATGAAAAAACCGGATGAAGAGATCTTTGTTATTGTTGAGGAATAACAGGATACATCATCACTCAGCTAATGTAATAACCCTGGCCCTTTAATAACCACTTCCAGGCAGGAACCACCTTTATTAAATACCAATTATCCTCAATGTCAAACTCTTCATTAAAGGTTAATATAAAAGCCTTTTCAATATCCAGAGTTTTGAACTTAGCCTTTAAGCTTCTGATTTGTGGTTTTAATATTTCAGGCCTTTCAACACTGTAGGCTACCTGGATTGCCATTTGTTGATCAGGAAGGTAAAAGTCAATCTTGTACCTATCTCTGATATAAAAGAACTCATCCAATTTTTTCCGTCTTAATTCATTAAAAACCAGGTTTTCAAGGAGTTTATCCAGGGGGTCAAGTAAAAAAAGGTTGAGAAAACCATTGTCAGCAAAATAAAACTTCCTTTTATTTTCCCTTTCTGCAAACTTTGAATAGTAATTCGACAATTGATATGCCAGAAAACTCTTCTCAAGACAACTGAAATATTCAATAACCGTTGATGTCCCAATCTCAATACCAGCAGATTGAATCAGGTTTTTTATGTGATTGAAAGCCGATTCGTCGCCTATGTTTTCAGCAATCTTTTTTACCATCAATTTCAAACCATGTTCATTCCTGATCATATACCTGGATGTAATATCTCCATAAAAAACCTTCTGGAAAAGATTGCTCAGGTATTCCTTTTTATTCTTGAAATGCAGGGCTTCCGGAAATCCACCAGTTGTCATATATTCATAGAAATGATGTACAATGCTAAATCTCTGTTGATTATTTTCAAAGTTCTCCTCTAATTCAATTCCCTTGAAATGTAAAAATTCTTCAAATGAAAGGTTATCAATATTGATTACTATGAATCTGCCACCCAGAACAGAAACCATTTCAGAACTTGTCAGTTCAGCATTGCTTCCGGCTACATATATCCTGTAATTCAGATCAGTAAGCTTAAGTAAAAACTTTTGCCATCCTGGTATAATCTGAATCTCATCAAAATATAATACCGGTTTCAGGTCATACATTTCCCTGTAAGATTCAATGATCAAATCAAGGCTTTCAGTTCTCATTTCCATCAACCTTTCATCCTCAAAGTTTATATACAGGATCTGGTTTAAATTTCCATACCTGTCTGACCAATCCTGAATTAACCGGTATAAAAAATATGTCTTCCCTGCACGTCTTGGTCCAACTATTATATAATTTCCTTCCGGATCAACAGAATAATCCCTTGCAGTTATATCAACGCCGGGTATGAACTCCTGATTTTCAAGTATTATCCTCTTTAATAGTTCTTTGTTCATTTTATTTGTCCTATATACAGGACAAATATATCTATTTTTTATCTTTTTTATAAGATATATTAATGGTGTTTCTATCCTACATACAGGACATATTATCTATTTCCAATACATACAATCATCATTGAAGTTCCTGGCCGCAAACGGCGGGGAAACGAGTTCCTGAGTTCGGACACTTACGCTAAAGCTTCAGCGACAGCGTGCGAATTCAATCTTCGATCCTTTATTTGCGCTCGCTAATCCCCCTGCAAGCGGCGGGGAAACGAGCTCCCGGGTCGGGCGAAGGCAATGCGCCCGCAGGATTCACCACCGAGGTTAAATATATGTTAATCTATTTATATTTAGTCTAAAGTATGTTATCTTTGTCATGAATTTATAACCAAAAAAAAATTAAAAAGATGGCTTTCGAAGTGCCAGATTTAAAATACGACTACAACGCACTGGAACCATATATCGATGGGCGCACCATGGAGATCCATCACTCCAGGCATCATGCAGCGTATACCTCAAAATTGAACGATGCCGTGAGTGGTACCGATCTTGAGGGACTTGATATCGAGGCTGTTTTTAAGAATGTATCCGGACTGCCGGCTGCCGTAAGGAACAATGGAGGTGGATATTATAACCATTTGCTGTTCTGGGAAGTGATGTCACCGGGTGGTGGCGGAACCCCTGATGGAGCCCTGCTTGATGCAATTAACAGCGCTTTTGGTTCTTTTGATGATTTTCGTGAAAAATTTTCAACGGCTGCTGCCACCCGGTTTGGATCGGGCTGGGCATGGCTCGTAAAAACAGACAGCGGGCTGGTTGTGACCAGCACTCCCAACCAGGATAATGCGCTGATGGACCTGGCCGAAGTAAAAGGCACACCCATCCTGACACTTGATGTATGGGAGCATGCATATTATTTAAAATATCAGAACAGAAGGCCCGAATACATCGAAGCTTTCTGGAATATTATAAATTGGGAAGAAGTAAATAATCGTTTTGGTTCGTGATTTGAAGAAACGCTTTTTTTGCGTGGTTTAGTTATTGGTTGATGAGGGAGAGGCCGCCAGCGATGGTGGCCTTTCTTTTTGAATAACGAATAATGAAGTACGAATTATGAATGTCGAAGTATCATCACAACCTCATTCCCACTCTGATCACTGATCACCGGTCACTGCTCACTGATATGTTCACTCCCTTCCATCAAACTCCTACTGACGATCATAGCTCACCGTCCACCGCTACTGCCTCCACAGCCCTGAAGACCCTTAAAAAATTACCACTCCAGATCTTCTGAATGTCCTCTTCGCTGTACCCGCGGTTTAATAACTCTTTAGTGATGTTGCCCAGTTCAGATACATCATAACAATCATCCAGCTGTCCCCCGCCATCAAAATCGGTTCCAATGCCCACATGATCTATACCGATCACCTCAACAATATGATCAATGTGATCGACAAAATCAGAAACGGTAGCCAGTCTGGGTGGATAAATCGAATCGATTGCCATCCAGTCGGCAATAAAGGCCTCTTTCAGGTCGGGCGGCAATTCGTAATAGTTCCCATGCTTTTCAAATACAACA
>JADHVS010000287.1 GCA_016783865.1 Bacteroidales bacterium | reverse complement strand
ACGCCATCTTTTTTTTGTGTTGCAGGAAGTTCCCCCGTTTTTTTTCCGGAAAAAGTACTTCGCCACTTGCAAATTACTGTATCTTCATTAATATCGTATGTTATAAGAATCTAAAGGCTGTTTTCGGGGGAAGTCCTGGTTATGTGATGGTGAATATGACAATGAATCAAAAAACATGATTTTCATTGTGGATATGATTCTTCGGGATACCGATCCTCCGGATACCCAATTAGTATAATCTATATATCTCTTTTATTAAGGACATACAACAACTTAATTTTCACTCAAAATCTGTTTAATACCATACCTGATTCAAGTCGCAAATATTTTTAGACTCAATTCGATCATTATTCCTCATCTTCTGTTGATATTACAGAATGATAGATAGTTCAAATAAATGTACTTAACTTTGAATGTTTTTGTAACCATACAGAGGGGATTGTGATGTCCTTAGGTAATTTGAAACACGTGGCTCTACGTGAACAGTGGTCTGATGAAGCGAGAGACTTTACTCCTTGGTTATCTATGAGAAATTCTGAAAGACCTTTGTTAATCGAATTCTAAAGTTTAATCCAGATATATGACCACCCCCGAACAACTGGCACGACAGAATATCGATCAGATGCTGATCAAAGCAGGCTGGCTTCTTCAGGACGTCAAAGATATCAATTTTGCGGCCGGTATTGGAATTGCCGTACGTGAATTCCCGACGGACAAAGGTCCCGCGGATTATATTCTGTTTGTTAATCGAAAAGCTGTTGGAGCAATTGAAGCCAAGCCTGAAGGAATGACATTATCGGGAGTATCTGACCAGACCGGCAAATATATTCGCAAATTCCTTGAGAACATTCCCCATTTTGAGGTGCCGCTTCCGTTCGCATTTGAGAGTACTGGTAAAGAAACTTTCTTCCGTGATGAACGCGATCCTGAGCCTCGTTCTCGGCGAGTATTTTCATTTCATCAGCCAAAGACGCTTCTGGAATGGGTTAATCAAGAAAGTACTCTGCGTGGCCGCTTAAGAAAAAATCCAATTCTGGAAAAAAGTTTATTGCGAGACTGCCAGTTTGAAGCGATCACCGAATTGGAAAGATCATTTTATGACGCCAGGCCACGAGCCTTGGTTCAGATGGCAACTGGCAGCGGCAAAACCTTTATGGCGGTGAGTGCTGTCTATCGATTGATCAAGTTTGCCAAGGCTAAGCGAGTACTGTTTCTGGTGGATCGCCGGACTTTAGGTCGCCAGACACGGGGTGAATTTGCCCAGTACATTACCCCTGATGATGGGCGGAAATTTACTGAATTGTACAATGTCCAATTGTTGACAGGACCCACAATCGATGATGTTAGCAAGGTTTGTATCACAACCATCCAGCGCCTGTTTTCAATGCTGAAAGGGCAGGAATTCGATGCCGAACTGGATGAATTATCGCTGGCCGATGTGACCACCGACGAGGTGAAGCAGGTTCTCTACAACGCCGATATACCCATTGAAACATTTGATTTCATCATTACCGATGAATGCCATCGGTCAATTTATAATCAGTGGCGGCAGGTCCTGGAATATTTCGATGCTTTCCTGATCGGCTTGACCGCAACACCCTCCAAGCAGACCTTCGGATTTTTCAACCAGAATCTGGTAACGGAATACAATCACGAACGGGCTGTAGCGGATCGAGTCAACGTGGGCTATGAGGTCTATCGGATAAAAACGAGAATATCCGAAAAGGGCAGCATGGTGGAGGCGGGTTATCAGATCGACAAGCGCAACCGCCAGACCCGTGAAATCCGCTGGGAAAACCTGGACGTGGACCTGGTCTATGCCAATACGGAACTGGATCGGTCGGTGGTGGCCAAGGATCAGATTCGAACGATTGTTAAAACATTCCGTGATAAGCTGTTTACTGAGATTTTCCCCGGGCGGACCGAAATACCCAAAACACTGGTATTTGCCAAAGATGATTCCCATGCCGAAGACATTGTTGAAATAATGCGCCAGGAATTCGGCAAGGGCAATGATTTCTGCAAAAAGATCACCTATCGCACTGCGGGCGAAAAGCCCGAAGACTTGATCGCCAGCTTCCGCAATTCCTATAATCCTCGAATCGCGGTAACGGTGGACATGATTTCCACTGGCACCGATATTCGTCCCCTGGAATGCCTGCTGTTTATGCGGGATGTGAAATCCAGCGTCTATTTTGAGCAGATGAAGGGTAGAGGCACGCGGGTGATTTCTTCCACCGACCTGAAAGCCGTCACGCCCGATGTGGAGAATAAAACCCATTTTATCATCGTGGATGCGGTTGGCGTAACCCAGAGTGATAAAACCGATTCCCGTCCCTTGGAGCGTAAGAAATCGGTGCCCTTCAAAAAGCTGGTGGCTGCCATCGCAATGGGCCAGCGGGATGAGGATACTCTGGTGACGATGGCGGGACGGCTGGCAAAACTGAATGTCCAACTGGAAAATGACCAACGTATAGAACTTGAAGGAGCCGCAGGCGGTAAACAACTTTCGGAAATCATCAATAATTTACTGGATGCCGTTGATCCTGATAAACCGATTGCCAAAGCGCAGGAATTATTTAACACCACCGAACCAACCGCCGAACAAATCGAACAGGCAAAGGAAAAACTGACTATCGAGGCCTGCGCCGAATTTGATGATCCGAATTTCCGTAACATTTTGATGGCTATTCAGCAGGAACAATACCAGATCATCGATGTGGTCAGCCAGGACGCCATTATTTCGGCGGTGTTTGAGAGTGGCCAGGCCGAACAGGCGGTAAAGACCTTCAAAGAATTTATCAAAGCCAATAAGGACGAAATCACCGCCTTGCAGATCATCTATAACCAGCCCTACGATAAGCGCCATCTGACCTATGAAATGGTCAAGAGTCTGGCGGCAGCCATGCAGAAACCACCCTATAATCTGAACACCGAACTGGTTTGGCGAGCCTATGAACAACTGGAAAAATCCAAAGTGCGGAAACGCAGCCCTGATTATTTACTGACTGACATTATCGCCCTGGTGCGCTTCGGGATTGACCAAAACAATGAACTGATACCTTACCACGACACGATTGACCAGCGTTTCAACTTGTGGCTGGAAAACCAGCGCAAGGCAGGCAATTTATTCACCGACGAACAACTGGATTGGCTGACAATGATCAAAGAACACATCTCCACCAGTCTGGAAATAACGGTGGATGATTTCGATAATGTGCCGTTTTATGAATACGGTGGAGCGATGAAGGGGTACAATGTGTTTGAGGGTAGGTTGGAAGCCATTTTGAATGATTTAAATGAGACGCTTGTGAAATAATGACGCAACCGGAATTAGATCAGATAATTGCCCAGGGTGAAGATTATAAGATTGAATTTAAACGTGGTTTAAATACTGATTTTAAAAAAGAACTGATAGCATTTGCCAATGCATCTGGTGGTAGGATATTTGTTGGGATTGATGATGACGGATCTGTCCCTGGAGTCAATATTAACAATCGCCTTCGTACCAAAGCTCAGGATTTTGCTTCCCAATGTGATCCCCCTGTTCATATTAATCTGGAAGCATTCAATAATATTTTGATTGTTACCGTTCCTGAAGGTTCCAATAAACCTTATCGCTGCACAAATGGATTTTATATTCGTGTTGGTGCCATTTCACAAAAATTGAGAACAGAAGAGATTATCGATTTTATTCAAAACGAAGGACGGATACGATTTGATGAACAGTGGCAACCTAAAGCGAACTTTTCTGAAGACTTTAATCAACCACTATTAGACAGTTTTCTCACTAAAGGTAAGATTACACCCCTTTTAGATTTTGAAAATATTCTAATGAACCTTGGGGTTGTAAAACAAGACAACGGAATACCGATTTTCAATAATGCTGGTATCCTCTTTTTTACTGCCGATCCGGTAGCCGTCCTGCCGCAAGCCTATGTTTCCTGTGTAGCTTTTAAAGGAACCGGAAAAGCCGATATTCTGGATCAGAAAGATTTCAGTGAAAATATCATCTTAAACATCGAAAACACTTTGAAGTTCTTGGAACGCCATCTCAACAAGTCCGCCCGTATCGAAGGGATTCGGAGGGAGGATATCTTAGAAATTCCCATCGTTGCTTTAAGGGAAGCTGTAGTTAATGCCGTTACCCATCGTGATTATTTGGAAACAGGCGCCAGGGTGATGGTGGAAATATTTCCTGACCGAGTTGAAATTTCCAACCCCGGGGGCTTACCCAAAGGATTAAATAAAAACAATTTTGGAAAAATAAGTCTTACCCGGAATCCCTTAATCGCGTCTCTATTACACCGGATAGGATACATTGAAAAGTTGGGGACCGGTATCAGTAGAATGCGAAACGCAGTTGCAGAAACCGGATTACCCGAACCGCAATTTTCATTCGATGACTTTTTCAGTGTAACCTTTGTTAGAGAATATGAGGCTGTAAGTGCTGCTGTAAATGAGGCTGTAAAAAAGTTCGGTGAAAAGTTCGGAGTAAAGTTCGGAGTAAAGTTCGGTATTGGGAAAAAACGTGCCGTGAGGATCGGTGAGATGGTAAAAGAAATACACGGTGAAACTGGATTTTTAATTGAAGCTTTTGCGACGAAGCATAATATTTCAAAACGGCAAGTAGAAAAGGATATTCAATTAATAATCAAGGAGGGTTGGATTACATTTACAGGTGCTCCGAAAACTGGCAAATATGTATGCACAGAAAATGGCAAAACCCAAATAGAAGAACTGCAACAATGAAATTTTCAATATGTTTGATGATAGTTTTAATGCCATTCTGGATGAACTAAATGAGATACTCGCTGCATGAATAATAGTTTACCAACGGGGTGGGTGAGGCAAAAATTGGGTTCATTTTCTGAAGTTAATCCCAAATTTGACAGATCTCAATATTCTGATGAATTAGAAGTGTCTTTCTTACCAATGAAAAGAGTTGAAGCATTAACTGGTATTATTGATTTGTCAGAAACGAGGGAATTCGGAAAAGTTAAAAAAGGATATACACCTTTTCAAAATGGGGACATCATATTTGCCAAGATAACACCTTGTATGGAAAATGGAAAAACAGCTGTTTTGTCTGGATTAATAAATGGTATCGGATTCGGCTCAACAGAATTTCATGTCATACGCCTACCAATTAATTTGCCAAGAAAATATTTATTTTATTTTCTACTTCAGGAGAGTTTTAGGAAGGACGCTAAAGGGAATATGATAGGTTCAGTAGGCCAAAAGAGAGGTGGACCCCATTGACTGGACACTTTTTTTGAGATTTAAGGTGTAGTGTCAATTCTGCGGTTTTGTTCATTATGCAGCCAGTTCTTCTATTGGCTGATTGAAATATACTTCTTCTGGTGTTTGTCTATCAAGGGA
>JADHVS010000286.1 GCA_016783865.1 Bacteroidales bacterium | reverse complement strand
ATTGATGATTTGCAAACGGATTCTGGTAAAAAATTCCGCCTGATAAGCATACCATTTTACTTAGCCGGGCAGATAACAAAGGTGATTGATATGTACTATACGCCAGCCGAAGTTAAACCACCCCATTGAGCCAACGGTATAGTTCATTGAATAAAAGGTAGTGGCTGGAGGGTAAACGGACTGCCAACTAATTCCCCACCGGTACCACAATCACCACACGGGTCCCGGGATTGGGGCTTCCGGGAAAAGCTTCTGAAAACTCAATTGAGGTTTCAACGTTCATCTTTTTGCCCAGGATTTCTAGACGTTTACGGGTCATTCCCATGCCCAGGTGCAAATGCTTCTCACTCCGGTCCGAAGCAGTACCTGAATGTTGTAATCCGATCCCATTATCTTCGATGATGATCATCAACGACTTTTCGGAATGCATGGATAATAATATCCGGATTGTCCCCTTCCGGTCGAGACGCGAAATACCGTGAATGATCGCATTCTCCGCAAATGGTTGAATGATCATGGAGGGGATTGTGATCTCCTCATCCTCCACGCTTTCATCTAATTCAATTGTGTAGTCAAATCCATCAGACATCCTCAATTGTTCGAGGTCAAGGTAATTCTTTAACCGGTCGATCTCTTCGTCGAGACCGATCATAGGAGAATTAAGGGCGCTGAGGTTCTGACGGATCAACCGGGCAAACTGGGAAAGATACAATCCGGCTTCCCGTGATTTGTCCATTAGCAGATAACTTTGCATTGAACTCAGGGCATTGAAGACAAAATGCGGGTTCATCATCGACTGAAGCGCCTTCTGTTCCAGTGTGATCAACTGGTGGTCGATCTCCAGGCGTTTCAACTGGAGGTTTTTCCGCCGGATGATCACCAGGGCGACCATAATGGCAAACAGAAGGGATAAACCAACAAAGAAAAGGGGATGCTGCCAGAAGGTTGCTTTGATGGTGATCCGGTATTCAACAGGCTCAGTCCATGCTGATGTAGGTTTCCTCGCCCTGACTTTGAAAACATACTTCCCGGGAGGCAGATTCTGATAAACTACATTGGTTCCGCTTCCGAAAATCCAGTCATGATCGGCACCTTCAAGCATATATGAATAAATGATCGGCCAATCCGAATAGCTGTTGCTCCCAAAAACCATGTTGATCCGGTGATTCCCTTTCAACGTTATCCGATCCTGTTCCGGATCTGTTTCCTGGTCATTTATCAGGATGGATTGGAAATAGGGAATGGGCAGATAGGTTTTGATATCATGGATCAATGTATCAGGAATGACCGTCAGTCCGTCATCCGAAGCAATGTAAAGCGATCTGTTCTGAATGAGGATATCATGAATATCCCTGAATGAGAGATCGATCGGCTGAAGATGAACAGGCTTCCCCCGGAGACAGTCTGTAGGGTAATCGCAGAAGTAAACATGGCTGGCGGTAGCCACGTATAACCTGGGCTCTTCATATGCAATTTGCTTTATCTGAAGATTTAGCGGATGGCTAAATGAGGCTGTCAGATTGGACAACCCATTGCAAGATAGCAGGTAAAGACTTTCACCATCAATGTTAAATAACTCAATCGAATCGCCTAAAAAGATATGATCTGTGATGATTTTATTCTCAAAACAGGTTAACTCTTTGTTAACCTCAGGATTTCCGTTCCGGTAGATATAGTTTTTCTTTGCATTTACGATCAACTCGTTGTTCCTGTTATAGAAAACATTATATATCCGCTCTTTAAGGTTGATCCAGCCAGAAGAATCATAAGTCAGATGGTCGGGAGAAGAAATAAACAAACAAAAATGATCGAATGTAGCCAATTCATTTCCGGAATGATTCAAAACAAATTCCTTTTTATTATACAGAGAACGTGTGACCGTTTTGTAAAATATCTTTTTTGTTTCCGGGTTTATCTGTATTCCTTTTAACAGAAAGCACGGAGTCCCTTTTTGCCAAACCAGTAATGAGTTGTTTTCCAGGAATCGAATCCGGTTGAACGGACCTCCTTTATTCTTAAAATCCATCCGGTAAAAATCATCGTCCCGGAAAAGACTGATCCGATCTCCATCCGTACACCAGACACCACCTGCCGGATCAACATCTAACGCAGTGATACCTGACAATCCAGATGCTGTTTGATCATAATGCTTAACAAAACCCATAAATGGGCTGATTTTAAAAACTCCTTCGTACATTGAACTGATCCATATGTTGTTTTCATGGTCCTGCATAAGCGCCTGGCCTTCATCAACTTCGAAGTGCCGGATCACATGTTTATCCTTTAAACAATAAAGACCTTCTTCAAATGTTGAAATCCAGAGGAATCCACTGTTATCCTCAAGGATAGAACTAATAAGTATGTTACGTGTTTTTATCTTTAATGGCGACAAGATGGTATCTATCAGCCTTTCATGGGAAAATTTTACAATGTTATAAGAATCACATGGTGTAAATGTTCCGACATTATAGTTGATCCGGTTTGTTAAAGGAAAAACATTAGTTATGTGGAAATTATCCAAGATCAGGGTTGGAGGCTCATTAAAATGTTTGAGTTTAAAGATTCCCGCCAGGGTCCATAATATAAAGTCACCTGTTTCAGTCTTCGATATATAACGAATCACCATCCATTCGGTGCTATCTTTTACATAAGGATCATAGTACTTAACACTGGGAATTTTGTACTTTGTTATATTATTCAGAGAATCGAGGGCAACAATATCCCGTTGATGGTTATAATAAAAATAGAGGGTTTTATCCTCATCTTCGAAGAATCTGCGGAAAAATTCCTTGCTTTTCAATGAATCCAGGAAAGGAGCATTGAGTTCATTGTAGATTGTATTGTGATAGAAGAAATTAATCGTTCCGTTCAGGTTAAAGAACCATATCCGGCCAAACGTGTCCTCCTGTATCCTGACCACCTCATTGCTGCTTAAGCCGTCCCTCTTCTGATAATAGTCAAAGTGGGAACCATCATACCGTGCCACACCGGCATCCGTGGCAAACCAGATGAACTTCCTGCTGTCCTGAAACACATAATAAACAGTATTTGAGGGCAATCCATCGGCCGTGGTATAGTGGCGGATACAGGGATTCTGTGCCGGCAGATAAATTCCGGCAAAAAGGCAGGAAACGATGATCAACCCAATCCTAAGGTTCAAACTGACCGATGGATTAAAAACAATGAGTTACGTCTAAACAAAATTATCGGGATAAAGATAATCAATCTGAGGGAATTAGTATATGTCTGACGTTTTTCAGGACATCGGAAAGTTTTAGGCGCCTAGTTGGAGGAAATCATAAAAGTTATTCCTGTTTATAGTGAGGAATTCAGCCTTCTGGTAATTTTCCCTGAATGCTTTTGGCGCTTTCGCTTCCTTGTCAAGGGCTCTGTAAGAAATCTTGTTACCTAAATTAGTATCCTTTGGTCAACAAATTTACGTGAATTTATTGACAATGGTATAGATAATTTACTATATAATGACAATGATGACGGAGGACTGAAGACTGTGAATTGAGGACTGGTAACTGCAAACTGCCAACTAATCTCCCACCGGCACCACGATCACCACCCGGGTTCCGGGATTGGGATTTCCGGGAAAGGCTTCCGAAAATTCTACGGATGTCACGATATTCATTTTCTTTCCAATATTCTCGAGTCGCTTACGTGTCATTTCACTACCAGTCATCAAATGAGTCCCGCTTTTAGAGACAAACATGCTGGATTGTTTGATCCCGATGCCATTATCTTCAATGGTAATCTTCAGGGCTTTTGGATGACGCATGGCAAAAGAGATCCGGATTAATCCTTTTTCCTCAAGTGTCGAAATACCATGCCAGACCGCATTTTCCACAAAGGGCTGGATGATCATGGAAGGGATCATCAATTCTTCTTCTTCAATACCCTCCTCGAATTCAATCGTGTACTCAAATTTATCTTCCATTCTCAACCGCTCGAGGTCCATGTAATTCTTTAACCGGTCTATTTCCTTTTCGAGGTTGATCATCGCGGAGTTGATGGCGCTTAAATTCTGCCTGATCAGGCGGGCGAATTGGGAAAGGTACAATCCCGCTTCTCCCGGCTTATTCCGGAGAAGATAGCTTTGAATGGAACTTAACGCGTTGAAAATAAAGTGCGGATTCATCATGGATTGCAACGCCTTTTGTTCCAGTACAATCATCTGATTCTGGCTCTCCCGGCGCTTCAGCTGAAGGTATTTTCTCCAAATGATGATTAATAGAATTATTAACAGAACCTGGATAGTCGCACCAATGGTCCCTGCCAGTATGAGTGTCAATCGTTTCTGTTTAGTATTTGCTTCTGCATTTCAACTTACTCAATAGATTTCGAGAAATGTTTAACCGCATCACGGAACTCATTCAGTTTTCTTCTGGATATGCTCAACCTGGTGCCATCGGTCAGCTCGGCAAAATTGCCCTGGTAACTGGAATACCCCTTCAGGAAGTTCAGGTTAATGATGGTCGACTTGTGGATCCGGAAAAACATGGGATGGTCCAGCATGTGTTCAAACTCCCCAAGGGCCCTGGTGGCCACGATCTTGTCCAGCCCCGAAAGATGCAGGATGGTATAATTGCTGTCGGCCTGGAGGTACATGATGTCGGAAACCTTCACGATCCGGAAACCAAACTGCTCGGCTATGGTGATCTTCTCAATCGGTCTGGAACCGGATTCCATTTGTTGGTGAAGGTTATCCAGTGATTCGTTGTATACCGATCGAATCGCTGCTTTATTCCGCCTCAACTCGAGGTACTGAATCGCCCTGGCAACCGCTTCACAAAGTTCCTCCGGATTGACCGGCTTCAACAGGTAATCTACAGCATTTGCTTTAAATGCACGCAATGCGTACTCTTCAAATGCGGTGACAAAAATAATCCCATAGGTATTTCTCGGAATAGACTTAAGAAAAGCAAATCCGTCCTCTTTGGGCATGCATATATCGAGGAAGATGAAATCAACCTCCATGTCATTCAACAGCTTGCGCCCTTCTTCGGCCGAAGAGGCAAAACCTACCAGTTCAATCTCCGGACAGAATTGTTTCAGTAACAGATCAAGCGCTTCACGAACATGGCGTTCGTCATCAACAATAATAGCCCTGTATGGTTGCATATATCAAAAGTAGTATAATAAAGGGAATCATTCTGAGGGAATGTGTGAAATGTAATTCCCGCCGGGTAAACGGTATGGTTTGCTGTAGGAAAGGTATTTGCCAACTGCCGACTGAAGACTGAGGGCTGCGGACTGCGGACTGAGGACTCCCGTTTCAGGATTTCTATTTTTATTAAAATGCAACTTATTTATAGTTGCAAATTCAACTAAATTTCGTATATTTGCAACAAACTAAGATTCATGAGCAGGCATGAAAAACTAAAA
>JADHVS010000285.1 GCA_016783865.1 Bacteroidales bacterium | reverse complement strand
ATATAATCCGGAACAGGTTAGGATGCATTATAATAAGATCACTGCCAAATGGGGATTGCCGGTTATCATACAGGAATTTATCCGCGGCACAGAAGTGAACGTGGTTGCCCTGGGAGATGGAAAAGGAAACACCATCGGGGCAGTTCCCATGCGCAAGCAATACATAACAGACAAGGGTAAGGCCTGGGCCGGCATTACCCTTGATAACAAGAAGATGCTCAAGTTAACAAAGAAAATTATTCATTCCTCCCATTGGAGAGGCGGGATGGAGCTTGAGCTGATCAAGACCAACAAGGATGAATTATATGTTATTGAGATAAACCCAAGGATTCCGGCCTGGGTTTACCTTGCTGTAGGAGCCGGTCAGAACATACCCGAAGCCTTGGTTAAGCTGGCCCTGAATATTCCGGTTGAACCCTTTGATTCATACGAAGTGGGTAAAATGTTTATCAGGTATTCATACGACCTGATCATCAATCTGAGTGAATTTGAAAAATTATCAACATTAGGTGAATTATAAAATATCATATCATGGATAAGAAACCATTTGAAAGGCCTTTAATAAAAAAATTAAATGCAGGAATGCCCAGTAAATTTGGCATGCCAACCCATGTTACACCCATAACCCATATTGATGGTTTACCAGTTGACGAACTAATTAACAAATATGGTTCGCCGCTGTTTGTTATTTCAGAAAAAACCATGCGTGAAACAATAGCAGATGCAAAGCGGGCCTTTTCAACCCGTTACCCCAAAGTACAATTCGCCTGGTCGTATAAAACAAATTACCTGGATGCAGTCTGCCGTATTTTTCACCAGGAAGGATCGTGGGCGGAGGTGGTTTCCCGTTTCGAATATGACAAAGCACTTCAAAACGGCGTAAAGGGAAGCCAGATCATATTTAACGGACCCGACAAAAAGGATGATGATCTGCTAACCGCTGTTCAGAATGACTCGCTGATCCATATCGATCATTTCGATGAAATGTATTCCATCATACAAATCGCCAAAACCCAGGATAAAAAGCCTAAAGTCGCCATCCGGGTAAATATGGATACGGGTGTTTATCCAATGTGGGACCGTTTTGGTTTCAATTATGAAAATGGGGATGCATGGGATGCCATTAACCGAATCATGATAAGTGAGCATATTGACCTGGTGGGCCTGCATACACATATAGGTACCTATATGTTCACGTCAAGTGCTTATAAAGTAGCCATTTCCAAACTGGCAGATCTTGCTTCAAACCTTGAACGTAAATATAACATCAACCTTAAATATCTTGATATCGGTGGCGGTTTTGCATCGAAAAATACCCTTAAGGGAGCTTATATGCCAGGGACAGATACGGTACCTTCCTTTGACGAATATGCAGAAGCGATCACCTCCGGATTGGTGAGTTCCGGTTTAAATCCTGATAAATTACCGGTACTGATCCTTGAAACAGGCCGCGCACTGATTGATGATGCAGGCTATTTACTGGGTACTGTTATTGCAAATAAAAGATTATCGGACGGCAGAAGGACAACCATTATTGATGCCGGTGTAAACCTGTTGTTCACATCATTCTGGTATGAACATGATATCCGTCCTGCAAAACAGACTTCGGAAAACCTGGAAGAATCTGCTATTCATGGACCGCTTTGTATGAATATAGACGTTCTGAGAGAGGCTATTTTATTTCCCTTATTGAAAAAAGGGGATCACTTTGTAATAAAAAGAGTGGGAGCATATAATATGACCCAGTGGATGCAATTTATTACACTGCGTCCGAATGTGGTCCTGATTGACAGGGACAATAAAGTCCATGTTATTAAAAATGCTGAAAAACTTGAAGATATACTTTCCACAGAAAAAGTTCCTGATCATTTAAAATAAACCATACCCATGGTAAAAAAGGTAGACATATCCCAGTTTCTGAAAGGTATATTAAACAGCTATTCCCAGGTATTCTTTTCAGACAACAGGATCTTCTCGGTAATATTACTGGTTGTTACATTCGTTGACCTGTATGCCGGAATGTTCGGATTGATCTCCGTGATATGCACAAACCTGGCCGGGTATCTGCTGGGTCTCGACCGCAGAATTATAACCAGGGGATTGTACGGTTTCAACAGTCTGCTTGTTGGACTGGGATTAAGTGTATACTACAGCCCTGATATTTTGCTGCTGGTAATTGTTATTCTTGGTTCCTTTCTTACCCTGTTTATTTCTGTCTCGATGCAAGGTGTTATAGGTAAATATGCTTTGCCTTATCTAAGTGTTCCATTTCTTATCAGTATATGGATCGCCACCCTCGCCACCAGGGAATTTACAGCCCTGGGAATCAGTGAAAGGGGAATATACACATTCAATGATCTTTACATGATTGGCGGAGATTCTTTTGTCCGTATATATGAATGGTGGAATGGCCTGCAGATATTTCGTTCACTGAGAATCTACCTGATTTCACTCGGGGCAATTTTCTTTCAGTACAATCTCCTGTCTGGCATTATCATTGCCATCGGGCTGATTAATTTTTCGCGTATTTCCTTTACTTTGTCACTGGTTGGTTTTTATGCCGCCTATATTTTTTATGACCTGGTCGGTGCTGATATTTCTGAACTGAACTACAGCTATATCGGATTTAACTATATCCTTACCTCTATTGCCCTTGGTGGATTTTTTATTATACCCTCTGTCAGGTCCCATATCTGGGTATTAATTCTTATTCCTTTGGTAGCTTTAATAACCATAAGTTCATCTTCCATTTTCGTGGTATTTAAGTTGCCTGTTTATTCTCTTCCGTTTAATATCATTGTGCTTTTGTTTCTTTATGTTCTGAAATTCAGAATAAAACCTTCCCAAAAATTATCTGAGGTTTTCATTCAGCAGAATTCTCCTGAAAAAAATCTCTATTCTTTTCATAATGACCGTATACGGTTCAGGCATAATCTGAGGCCGGTTAAATTACCATTTTATGGAGAATGGACCGTTGCACAGGCTCATGACGGGGAACACACTCATAAAGAAGCCTGGAAACATGCATGGGATTTTATTATAACAGATGGTAAGGACAAACAATTTTCAGGCAGTGGTG
Source organism: Bacteroidales bacterium (assembly GCA_016783865.1). Next base: position 2,314 of record JADHVS010000285.1, on the reverse strand, counting down.
ACCTGCTTACCGATTATTATTGTTATGATAAAAATATAACTGCTCCTTCGGATGGCACCATTGAACATATTGTCGATAATATTCCTGACAATACTATTGGAGATGTAAATATCAAAGAAAACTGGGGAAATACGGTTATTATTAAAATTTCTGATCAATTGTATGCCTCTCTGAGTCATTTGAAACCCGGATCCATCAAGGTAAAAGCAGGAGACCAGGTTAAAGAGGGTGAAATCATTGCCAGGTGCGGTAATTCGGGGCGCTCACCATATCCACACCTTCATTTTCAGCTACAGGCAACTCCATATATTGGATCACCAACTCTTCTATACCCATTCAGTTACTATATTCTGAAAAAATCAGATGAGTGGGGTCTGTGCCAGTTCGAGATCCCGGAAACAAACAATAAGGTATCAAATATCGAAACCAATGAATTATTAAATAATGCATTTAACCTGGTGCCAGGAAAAATATTGCACCTTGAAACTACCACGAATGAGGAAAAAGTTCATGATGAATGGGAAATCAAGTCGGATGAATACAACAATACCTTTATTGAGAGCCATGGATCAGGATCAAAAATATATTTTACTAATGATGGCAACTTGCTCTGGTTCAAACATTTTGAAGGAAAGCGAAATACCCTGCTATATTATTTCTTTATCGCAGCATTTAAAATACAGCTGGGTTACTACCAGGATCTTGCCTTAACCGACCAATTTCCGGTAAATCTAATTTTTCGAAGGATTATTCTCTTTTTCCAGGATTTTCTTGCACCCTTCCGGATGTTCCTTTTGTCCTCTTATCGCGTAAAGTATGACTACATTGATAATGAAATATCCCCATCAAAAATTATTCTTAAGTCTACGGCTACCAATTCGGTTTTTGGTAAAACAATTGGAAATATTTCAGTTTCCATCGAAATCAATGAACAGGGTATTCATCAGTTTGAGGTGAATACAGGTAAAAAATCATTTGTAACAACATGTTCAGAATCTTAAATAGCATATTTATTCTCCTTCTGTTTTCCTGCCTTCTTTCAGCCCAGGATGTGCCGGATTTCAGGCAGGTGGATATTGAAACATACAGGTTTTATGAAGCCGGGCAATGGGACAGCCTTATTGAGTTGGGTGAACCGGCCCTGGATAATGGTATTGATTACTTCTATCTCAGGATGCGGCTTGGAATTGCCAGGTATGAAAAAAGAAACTACATAAAATCTTCCCAACATTTCCGACATGCACTTGAATTCAATAATGTAGATCCTGTCGCACTGGAGTATCTTTATTACGCATATCTTTTATCAGGAAAAGTGAACCAGGCAAATTTTGTCGCTAAGCAATTCCCGGAATCACTTAAACAGAAAACCGGGATTATCCCTAAGCCAGTTGACAAGGTGGATGCCAGTTTTTTCTATAGCAGGTCAGCAACTGATGATATTGTAAATAACAGCATTGATTATTTCCCAACTGATGTTCTTGGTTATCAAGTTGTTACAAAATATTTCAGCAACTTCAATATTTCCTTAAGACATTATTTTGGATCCAGGTTCAGCCTTAATCATGCCTATACCCATCTGTATAAAGTTAATTTTAATTATCTCAACAATGGAACTTATATCATTAAAAATCCCGATATAGTAGTAAAACAACATCAGTATTATATCTCAATTAACTCTGCATTCGCCGGGGGATGGAACCTCGCTCCGGCATTTCATATTGTCCATACCAGGTACCCTGTAATTACCTCTATAACTCAGGGCGGGCCCGGAAGACCACCCTCCACCCAATATACTGGTCAAAAGGAAACAAGCCTGCTTGCCGGACTTATGGTTACCAAATCGTTAGGATACATTGATCTCCGGTTGTATGGACATGGATCAAACCTGAACAACAATAAGCAGGCACAGGGTGCAGTCGGACTAACCTGGTATCCTTTCGGCAACCTGGACCTGTATGTTGGAGGTGATTTTATTGTTTTATTACAACCTCAAGACAGAGCTTCCGGAGTTAACCCGATTGGTAACGGGATGGTCGGCTTTTCAATTGCCCGGAAAGTCTGGTTTGAATTCACGACAGCTGTTGGTGAAATGCAAAATTATGCAGAAGGAAATGGTTACCTGGTTTATAATAGCGCTGATATCCTCAGTCAAAAATATAATCTTAACATTTCTGTCCTTGTAACAGACAGAGGATCCCTTATCTTTGCCGGCGCCAGGTATTCCTCCTATGCCAGTTACCTGACATCATTGATTGATCCTGAATTAACAGAACTTAATGAACTAAATTATAACAACTTATCAATTTATGGAGGT
>JADHVS010000004.1 GCA_016783865.1 Bacteroidales bacterium | reverse complement strand
AGGACTTACCCGAAAAGAATTTCTAAAAAACCTGGCCGGTAATTTCATTATCATTAATAATGTATCGAATGAAGTTAAAGGTACTACAACCACGACCGATGGATACAGGGGGAGTATACCGGTTACTGTTATTCCCAAACAAATAAGTGTTGATGCGGACAATGGCATTACATACGATATTGAAGATTGGTTCAGTTTTTCTGCATCATCCCTGTATCTCAGGTTACAGGCTTCTTTCCCCGGTTTTCATAATTTACTTAAAAAGGCCGGGTTAACCCAGGATAATCTGAACAGGTATACCTTCGTTTCTGACAACGAATTTTATACAATCTTCGCACCAACTGACGAGGCACTGAATAGTTCCGGTGCGGATACACTTAGCATTGAGGAATTGAAAAAATTCCTTCGGTTCCATTTTGTGCAGGGAGACTTCATATTTACCGATGGAATTCAGCCATCCGGCTATTATGAGACAGCCCGGGTGGATGAAAAGTCAACGGCTTTTTCAACCGTTTTCACGGAACTGTATATTGATCCGGGATACGATATAATTGTCTTGCCAGATAAGAATGGAGGGCAGTACCTGGCAGTGAATGAATCTTCTGTTACAAATATGTTAACCGGCCGGAGTGTAGGTGAGGGAGGGACCTCTGCTTTCCCCAACGTAATTAATACAGCGGTTGTGCATGGAATAAATAAAGTGTTCCTGATGGAAGAGTTAAACACACGGTAAATAATTAGCGAGCGCAATTAAATGAGATGAAAAAACTAAAAACCGTCATACTGTTAATCCTGGCCCTGTTTTGCTTCAATGAAGCCTTTGCACAGAAAACAATTCTGAGGGGACGGATTTACGATAAGAATGACGGGACAACGATCATCGGGGCCAATATCATTGAGTATGATTCCGACAACCGTGTGATCAATGGTACCGTATCCAATGTGAACGGCGACTTCGTTCTGGAAATGAAAGATCCCTCCAGTATTGTAAAGGCGAGTGTTATTGGTTATGAACAACAGGAGATCCCCGTAGATCCGACCAGGCAACTCGTTATTGAACTTCAGCCCTCCAACGTTGAACTTGAGGAAGTAACGGTTACAGCAACGGCGAAATCATCAAATACCCTGATCAATATTGATGAGCGTGACAATGCTTCGGCCACCGTTAAGATCGATCTGGTGGATATGAACGAGAGTGGCGTGCTGTCTGCTTCAGATGCATTGCAGGGAAAGGTAAGTGGCCTGGATATTATTACTGCCTCCGGTGATCCGGGTTCAGGCTCACAGCTGGTCATCCGCGGATTGAGCTCAATTGGCAACAACAAACCCCTGATCGTCATTGATGGCATTCCCCAGAATACTGTTTCAGATGATTTTGAGTTGAGTTCTGCCGACTCTGAAGACATCAGTAACCTGGTGAATATTGCAGTCCAGGACATTAAATCCATTTCAATATTAAAGGATGCAGCCTCTACAGCCGTTTACGGATCGAGAGGAGCGGATGGGGTCCTGCTGATTGAGACCCATAAGGGCAGGCTTGGGAAGGTGCAGTTTGATTATGTTTACAAAAACAGCATCAATATTCAACCGCCAGCCATTCCCATGCTGAATGGCGATGAATACATCATGTTGCAGCTGGAAGAATGGCACAACAGCAGGGGTGTGTTTGATATACCTCCTGAAATTGCCTATGACAGGGATTATTTCGATTTCTATAACTATTCTGCCAACACCGACTGGATTGGTTCTATAACACAAAATGCAGTTACTCATGACAACTATTTCAAGGTTTCCGGAGGGGGTGAGAAAACAAGGTATTTTACATCCTTCAGTTATGTGGATGAAGGGGGCACTACGATTAATACGAATTCCAAGAGATTCTCAACAAGGGTAAATCTTGACTATTTCCTCTCAAAGAAGATCCTGTTCAGTATACAATTCAATTATACCAATAACCGGACAGATGGTAACCTGGAAATTGAGAGAAGGAATATACGGCAAATGGCTTACATAAAAGCCCCGAACATGAGCATATGGGAATACGACGAAAAGGGCAGGGTAACCGGGGAGTATTTTACACCCATTAACAGTTACCAGGGGTATGGCGGAACATACTTTAATCCGGTTGCCGTAGCCAACCTGGGTAAAGATGACTTTGCCAGGAATTCACTGCAAAACACGTTTACCCTCAGGTACAAATTAACCGGCTGGTTGAATTTCAGGGAAACGATCTCCTTTCAGTATTCCGGAACAAAATCGAAAAACTATTTACCCTACAATGCCCTTGGAACAGATTGGCTGGCATGGACCATCAATAAAGCTGAGGAGAGTAATAATAATTCCTCATCCATTAACACGGAAACGCAACTCACCTTCGACGCTCCTTTCAAGAACAAGCGGCATGTTCTTTCCGGAGCAGCCACCTGGATTACACGGCAATCCGGTTATGAATGGATGAATATTCAAAGTAATAAAATACCGAGTACCGATATCCAGGATCCTTCCATTGAAGCCCAGATTAACTGGATAGGTACAGGAGCCGGGGAGGTCAGGGAACTCGGGGCTTTATTGAATACAAACTATAAATACCTCGACAGGTATATGGTACAGACCATACTCAGGGCAGATGCCCATTCATCCTTTGGAAGCAATAATCGATGGGGCCTTTTCAAGGGCGTATCGGTAGGGTGGAGATTTTCCGACGAACCTTTTTTGAAATCACTCAGATTTTTAGGGGAAAGTAAATTGAGAGCAAGCTGGGGAGTATCGGGAAGGCAACCCTGGGATGCATATGCCCGGTTTACTACCTATGGCTCAACCCACACAGGCAGCTATATCCTGTCGACGGCCATAGTTCCTACAAAGCTGCAGCTCAATAACCTTCGGTGGGAATCTATTGAATCTTTTAATTTAGGTCTTGAACTAAACATTATGGGTGACAGGTTATATATAGAGAGTGATATATATGAAAAAATCACCACCGATCTGTTGTTTGAAGATTACCAGATACCAAGGTCATCGGGTTTTGAAAACCTCAGGTTCTTCAACGGCGGGGAACTGAAAAACAGAGGCTGGGAGCTGATGGTTGAAGCAAGAATAATCCGTAATGAAAACATCAGGTGGTCTGTAAATTTCAATACTTCACAGAACATCAATTCCTTTACCCGGCTCCCTGAAAACTTCAATACGGAGAAATCGACATCTATTGGTAATGGAGATTACCCCTTGAGGATCATTCAGGGGGAACCCATCGGATCCTTTTTTGGATTCAGGTGCCTGGGTGTTTATCCCACTGACGAAGCTGCCTATGCAAGGGATGCTGAAGGAAATATCCTGTATGATAAGGACAATATCCCTATCCCAATGACATATACCGATCTATATGTATTTAAGGGTGGTGATCCTAAATACGAAGATGTGAATCATGACGGGAAAATTGACCTGAATGATGTGGTTTATATTGGTGATTCAAATCCTGATTTTATCGGCGGATTTGGTACCTCATTCAGGTATAAAAATTTCGATATAAGTTGCAATTTCCACTACCGGTGGGGATTCGACATTATCAATGGCGTGGCCATAGAAACCGAAGGAATGAATGACAAGAACAACCAGAGCAAGGCGGTTTTAAGCCGGTGGCGGGTGGATGGCCAGGATGAACCCGGAATGTTGCCCAGGGCGTATATGGACCACCCTGCCAATAACCTTGGATCTGACCGGTATGTTGAAAAAGGGGATTACCTGCGTCTGATCAATGTCATGCTCCTGTACCGTGTGAAAAAGGAATGGTGTGATAAGTTGAATCTCAGGAACCTGAATATTGCCATTAGTGGCCGGAAGCTGATGACTTTCACTAATTATTCGGGACAGGATCCGGAAGTTGGACAGGATGCCAGCGATCCTTTTTGGATAGGTGTCGACCGGGCCAACACGCCACCACCCAAGGTAATCACTTTAAGTGTTTCCGTTGGATTCTGATTAGCGATTGAATATTGTATATGAGAAAGAAATTTAAAATAAGGGTATATGTAATTCTGGCTTTACTGCTGATGCCTGTGCATTTCTCCTGTGATGAATGGATAGATCTGATACCACCGGGTGGTCTGATCAGGGAAGAATTCTGGAAAACCAAGGAAGAGGTGAAGGCAGTACTGATGGGTGCCTATGAATCCTTTGCCCAATTAGACGATTTATTATTCAAGTATGGTGAGATGAGAGCTGACCTTGTAGTTGGAGATAACAGCATCGGAGGCCAGGACAGGAAAATTATGGAAGGCAATATTCATCCTGAGAATTATTTATGTGAATGGGATAAATTCTACCAGGTGATAAATTATTGTAATGAGGTGATTAAAAATGCACCCGCCGTGCAGGAGATTGATAATACCTTTACCGATTTTTATCTTCAGGGGCTGATTTCTGAGGCTAAATTCCTGAGAGGCCTGAACTATTTTTACCTCGTTCGGATTTTTAAGGATGTTCCGTTCGTGCTTGAACCAAATGAGAGTGACGACTCCGAGTTTTACCTGGCAAAAACTGATGGAGAACAAATTTTAGAATATCTCATAACCGATCTCGACCAGGCAAGACAATTTGCTACCACCGACGGTTACCAGACACTGGAGGAAATTAAAGGACGTGCAACAAAAGCTGCCTTCGATGCCCTGCTTGCCGATATATCACTCTGGCTCTTTGAATATGAGGAATGCATCAGGTATGTAGAAAGAATAGAAGCCTCCGCAGATTTTGAATTAATGCCAAGTGCACACTGGTTTGAACTGTTTTACCCGGGCAATGCCCTGGAGAGTATATTCGAATTTCAGTTTGACAATAGCTTGGGTCAGAATAACAGTATGTATGATCTTACAAGGAGATTTGCCTATAATTATGATCCCAGTCAAAAAGCACTGCAGCTGTTTGCACGGGAATATACAAGTGAATTATATCGTGGCGAAGATTCTTCCATTAAAAAATACGGGGAAAATGATTATGTCATATGGAAGTATATTGGAAGGGCACCTGACGGTACCACCACCAGAGCTGCCTTTGAACAAAGGAGCTGCAACTGGATTGTTTACCGTTATGCTGATGTATTGCTGATGAAGGCAGAAGCGCTATCCCAATTAAACAGGTTTTCAGAAGCCCTGGACATCATAAACCAGATACGTGCCAGGGCAGATATACCGCTTTTGGATCTGCCCGATTCACCGGTGGCTTATGAAGATGCCATCCTGGAGGAACGTGCGCTTGAATTAGCTTTTGAGGGCAAGCGTTGGTTCGATCTGCTCAGGATGGGCAGAAGAAATAATTATGCAAGGAAAAACAAACTCATTGAGATCATCGTCAAAAATGTGCCGGCTACACAGAAAAGGATCCTTGCCGTAAAACTTACCAATCCGTTGGGGTGGTATATGCCGGTGCATGAGCTGGAACTGGAACGCAATAAAAATCTTACTCAAAATCCCTATTATGATTTTTAGAAAATGAGAAATGTATTCATCATATTCGGTCTGATTCTTACAATAATAATCTCTCATTCATGTGAGAAAGAGCCGGTTGAAGCCGGATTTGAAGACATGAAGGAAATGTCGATTTATAACTTCCTGGTTGAAAATGAAACGGAGTATTCAAGTTTTCTGAGTATTTTGAGAGCAGGAAGAATTGACAAAACCTTGAGTGCGTATAACCCGGATGGAACAGGGTATACTTTATTTCTTCCGGATAACAATGCAGTTAGCACATATATAGAGGGAAATTCACAGTATTCTTCTTTAAATGACCTGTTGAATGATCAGGATTATGTTACCGAATTGAGCCGCTACCACGTCGTTAATCTAAGTATCCTTTCGAGCGATTTTCCATTCGGTGCCCTTCCGGAGTACACATTTTCAGAAGATTTGCTCACAGTGACTTTTATCTCTGAAACCGACACATCTTATTATAAAATCAATAACCAGGCACCGGTAATACAGCCGGATATCGAGCTGTCAAATGGAGTAATACATGTTATCAAAAATGTTTTAATCCCGATTACCTATACCAGCTATGAATGGCTGAATAATAATCAGGAGTATACAATATTTATTGAACTGATGGATACCACGGGTCACAACCATACAATAGATATTAACCTGAAGGATGAGGCAGTGGAAGCACAACCCATTACCCTTCTGGTTGAGCCTGATTCAGTGTATTTTGCTGCCGGGATCTTTACAATTGACGATCTGGCTGCCAAGATCAGCCCGGACAGGACAGATTATACAAGCACTTCCAATCCACTTTATAATTACGCTGGATACCATATACTGGAGGGCAGCAGATTTCTGAATGACTTCGAAGGAACAGCCACAAATTATATTACCTATTCCGAGATCCCTCTGAATATAAACGGCACAGGGCTGGAGATTAAAATCAACAAGGGAAAGGAAATATTTGACACTATAATTGATCAGGCCGATACAGTGATCATTGATTACGTAGGTTTTTATTATGACGAAAGTAATGTCATTACTCAGAGCGGAGCTATACATTTCATTAACAGGCAATTGAAACAACAACCCCCGTCAAGGGCCATCAGGACATTTGAATTCTATGAAGAGCCTCTGTTAAATGAATACAGATTGGAACCGGGTGAGTATCTCATTGAGGATACTTCATGGCTAAATGTCATTCAATGGTCGGGTACGGACCTGTTTTTTATAGAAACAGGTGACGCAGAAAGCCCGGCATGGGGTGGGGACTACCTTTTTATGGATGGTGATTTTATCATCTCCTATACTTTTCCAAAAATTATCCAGGGAGATTATACCGTGTTCCTGGGTGCAGAAGCTTTTAACTGGGATAATGCCCTGGTTGAGGTATTTATAGATGGAAAAAATATTGGCGGACTGATCGATCTTTCCACCGGCGGCAGTGCCAGCAATCCTTTTGCACGAACTGAACTTGGAGATATCAAGTTTTTGAAATATGAGGAGCATACCGTTGAAATAAGATCGTTGATCCCCGGAAGGTTCACCTGGGATTATATAAGATTTGAACCATTATAATTAATAATAGAATGAAATTATTAGCGGAAATACTTGGGATTGTACTCATTCTATTCATGTGCAGTTGTGAGAAATACTGGGATGACCATTACAATTCCCAGCCTGAGACCGTAGATCAAAATGTGTGGGAAGCCCTTCAGGATGAAGCTAACATAACTCTATTCATTCAGTTCGTAAACGAATATAATTATGATACGCTATTCTTAACGAACGACACCTATAGTTTGTTTATTCCTGTTGATGATGCTTTCAGGGAGTTTCTGGATACCGGTCAGATGACATCCTCCATCCTGGATTATCACATTTCGCTTCATTTCATTCAATCCGGTTATATCCAGGGCAAAAGAAAGATCCAGACTCTTGCGGAGAAATTTGCACTGTTCGAAAAGTATGGTAATTCATCTTTGTTCGATGGCATACCTGTTACATTTGAAAGCCCCCTCTATAGAAATGGAAAATTCTTTATCATTGATAAGGTGGGTTTGCCAAAGCCAAATCTGTATGAATACTTTGCTGTTAATAATCCGGTATTGAAGAGTTATTTTGACAGCCAGGATTCAATTATTCTGGACAAAGAAAAGAGCAGGCCCATTGGATTTGATGATTTTGGCAACACCATATACGATACTGTTTCCGAAACCATTAATATTTTCGAGAAGGAATACTTCCCGGTGAGTGAAGAATTCAGGAATAAAACTGCCACCATCGTATTTCCTCTGGAGGATGACTATAATGCAGCGCTAACCGAAATGGCACTGGCTCTTGGATCCGGATACCAGGACTATAATGATATCCCGCTTATCTGGCAATATGAAGAATTAATTCCCTATCTCCTGGAACATGGTGTATTTGAAAATATGCTGGAGGAAAGTGACTTTATGAAACCTCCGGGCAGGGATTCTGTTAAGCTTAAAAATATCCTGGGTGATAGTATCTTTGTATCCTATCAACCTGTGGATAAAGCTATTTGCAGCAATGGTTATGCTTATAATTACGCCGATTTCAGTATCCCGGATACCCTTTTCAGCGGCTCTGTACGATACGAGGCGGAATGGCTTTTAGATGAAACCGGCATAAATAAATATGTCTGGAACGAGGAAGCAAAGGTTATCAGTGATCTTCCATTCGAACCCCGCCAGGAATACATTCCGGATGCTTCAAACGATTCTATACTTACAGTTTATCTGACCAACAAATATTCAGGTACCTACTCGGTGGAATTCAATGTGGATAATCTCTTTCCCCGAAAATACCAGATGATTGTCCGGACCCATATGAATATCGGGGGGATCTATGATATATATGTAAATGATGAACTGGTAAAGACATTTGATTATTACGATTATATTCTGTGGAGAGGTTTATACTTCAGCGTAACCGGAGAGAGGTACCTGCCTGAAGGATCATTTAACATATTTGATTGCTGGGTGGAAAACATTTATGAATATGGTAAGGCAAAAATAAGGTTTGAATATAATGCACCGGGAAATGTTCAAACGAATGGTCTGGTGGTAGATTATATTGAATTTATTCCGGCAAAGTAGCATCAGATGAAATTGGGAATGTTGAAAAAACATGCTTAAGAAACCGAACATATTGACCTTGAAAACCTTCTGTAAAACTGGCTTTTCCTTTACATTACTATGGATAATAGGTCATTTATCAATATATGCACAGGATACGACCCGCGTGACAGGAACCGTCCTGTCACATCTGAATGAACCCATTCCTGAAGTTAATGTAAATATTGATGGCTCAAGCCAGCTCCCAGTTGTAACAAACGGCAGAGGAGAATTCAGTGTGGTATCAACCTCAGGCGATGAGTGGATCATCGTTTCACCCACAGGCCGGTTTAAACAAAAAAGGATATATCTGAACAACAGGAAGAGTTTAATAATTTACCTCAGCCCGGATGATATCTCATCAGGAGAGGATAACCTGACCATCTTGTCAGGGCAATTATCGAAAAGGGATCTGTTGTCATCCGTCAGTGAACTGGATGTGGATGATATTCACCACTCTCCGGTTCATTCAATAGACCAATATCTTCAGGCCCGGATCCCCGGGATGAATGTCATAAACAGGTCCGGAGCACCGGGTAGCGGCGCATTTACCGCCATGCGCGGGATAAATTCGTTTCATGCATCCAACCTGCCACTATATATAATTGATGGCATCCCATTGGCTTCCCATGGTATTTTTAGTTCAAATCTTGCGGGATACACTTACAATCCGCTAATGGGGCTCAATCTATTAGATATTTCGACGGTTACCGCCGTTAAGGACCAATCCGTCTCAGCAGCCTACGGTTCAAAGGCCCCGAATGGAATTATTATCATAGAAACACTTGATCCCAGTGTGACTCAAACAACCATAGATGTTAACCTGCGAAGTGGTTATTCCCTGGCACCCGGCAATCAGATACCACAACTCAACGGGGGTCAGCATAAAACATTAATGAATGAAATACTCTTTACATCCGGTTATAACGAGGAGGACATCAGGGAGTTATATCCGGGTTTATTCCTCCTGAAGGACGAGGAGGGGTACATTAATTACCAGCATAATACCAACTGGCAGGATCATATATTCAGGAACTCCTCGATGTATGATTTAAATATGACGGTTAAGGGTGGAGATGAGATTGCCCGTTATGGACTTTCATTCGGATTTCTGAACAGCAAGGGGATTATAAAAGAGACTGGTTATCAGGGCCTTAATCTTAGATTTGTAAGCAGACTGAATATTTTTACCTGGTTAAAAATGGATGCTACAGTTTCTCTCTCCAAGAATTCTTCCAGACTGAAAGAAGCTGCCATGGTGAAGGAAACAAGCCCGGTAATGGCCAGCCTGGCAAAATCACCCATATTGAATCCTTATCAATATGACCTGGAAGGTCACGAATTAAGTACACTTGCTGAGGTGAATGACCTTGGCATAAGTAATCCCCTGGCCATAATCCACGACTTTGAGGCAAAAAATTCCAATCATAATTTTATTTCATCCCTGGGATTTGAGACAATTCTCCATGACAACCTCAAAGTGAAAAGTAAATTCAGCATCAATTACGATGTACTGAAAGAACAGATCTTTATGCCAAATCATGGCATGGAACTTTATTATAACTCTGAAGCCATCAATGTTTCGAAAGCAACGAATAACAGCCTTACATCCCTGTATAATAATACCTATTTATCTTATAATAAATTAATTGGCAGGAAACACAGTTTTTCCTCCAATACTGGCATGAATATTTATGCAAATAATTATGAACTCGACTGGGGTTTAACAAAAAATGCCCACGAGAACGATGAATACAGGGAACTGCAGGATGGGCAGGGCAATTTGAGGGAAATAGGAGGGGGAATCAGAAGGTGGAACTGGATCTCATGGTATGAAAACATCACCTACGCTTACAAAGATAAATACCTGTTAATGGCAAACCTTTCTGTCGACGGTTCATCCCGTGTCGGGGAGAACGCAGATAATACGATTAAAATTGGAAATGTTCCTTTTGGGATATTTTATTCCGGAGGTGTGGCCTGGAGAATTTCAAGTGAGAATTTCCTGAAAAACAGGTACTGGCTGGAAGACCTGAAACTTCGACTCACGGCTGGTAAATCAGGTAATGACGACGTAGGTGAATCAAGTGCCACAAAGTATTACAAAGCGGTAAGATTCCGTGAAACTGTTGGATTGTATCCTGCTGTTCTGGAAAATGACAGGCTCACGTACGAGACTGTCAGCCAGATCAATACAGGTGTCGATATAGCCCTTTTGGGAAACCGCATCGGTGCAAGCATCGATCTTTACAGGTCGGTTAGCAGAAACTTGATCATTCTTCGACCGGTGGAGGACTACCTGGGATACGATTACAGGATTGAAAATGGCGGAGAAATGAATAACAGGGGATGGGAGCTCAATACTTTTATCAGGCTGATCCAAAAGAATTCGTTCAAATGGGATTTCCAGGTAATTCTTTCTTCTGTAAAGAATGAGATTCAGGAAATTAAAGGAGATAAGCTCATTTATGATATTGAAGGGGCTGAAAAGGTTAATATTGAAGGGGCACCGGTTTATAGTTTTTATGGATATGTATTTAAAGGTGTCTACCCCTCTTTCGAGGAAGCAAACAATGCAGGTCTTCTGAATGATAAAATGTTACCCTATCAGGCAGGAGATGCCATTTATGAAGATCTTTCAGGGCCGGGTGGTTTACCGGATGGTATAATCAATGACTTTGACAAGACCACTATTGGTTCATCCATCCCGGACTATTTTGGAGGGATTTTTAACAATTTTCACTATAAGAACTGGACCTTAAACACCTTCATTCAATTTGTATATGGAAATGATGTCTTTAATTATGTCAGGTACCTTAACGAATCAATGACAGACCTTTCAAACCAGAGCAGCAGGGTGGCAAGCCGGTGGCAATATGACGGCCAGGTTACGGATGTTCCAAGGGCACTGGCTGATGATCCCATTGGAAACTCCGGATTTTCAACTCGTTGGATTGAGGATGGTTCATACCTGCGGATAAAACAAATTTCATTGAGCTACAGGATACCCGATAAATTCTTATTGTTCAATAATGCCGAATTTTACGTTTCAGCAAATAATATATTAACACTTACTAAATACCTTGGATATGATCCCGAATTTTCCTATTCAATGAGTCAGGCTTACCAGGGAGTCGATTATGGCATGGCACCGCAAAACCGCCAGTTCATTGCAGGGATCAGGATTGGACTGTAAAGGAAATTACTTGAAAGACAATGAGTAAGTATATTAAATATTTGAATTTTTTCTTAATACTTATCCCGGTATTATTTTTCTATTCGTGTGTAGATTTCTTAAATCCGGAACAGGAATTGGATATTGTTGAAGATCAGCTCTTTGATGATTGGTATGAATATCGTTCGATTGAAATGGGATTATACGGCCTCCAGCAGCAATTGGTTGAGCAATTGGTTGTTCTGGGTGAGTTGCGAGCCGACCTGCTGACCATAACAGAAAATGCCGATGCCGACCTGATTGAAATACACAATTTAAATATTTCTGAGAACAACAGGTACGCATCTCCTACCGTATTTTTCAAACTCATTGCTGCCTGTAACAATTTTATCCGTGTCCTGGAAACCGAACATCCTGAGGTGCTTGATCCCGAAAGTCCCGTTACAAATTTTGACAGGCTCTACGGTGAAGCTCTGTGCATGCGGGCCTGGACCTATTTTAATGCTGTTAGAATTTACGGAAAGGTACCCTATATTCATGAATCCCTTACTACCCTTGAGGAGATTGAGGAATATGTAAACTCTCCCGGCACCTATGTGGATAGTGTTCATATCGTTTTTGGAAGGGATGGTTACGCAAATGATACAACGTACAATTACTCGATTGAACTTGAGAAGATGTTGTATGACCTGGATATGGTCATCGATGTTTTCACCAACCAGTTAGAAAACAGCATAAAAGCCGTAGGTGTTATTCATTATATTGATAATAATGACTATACGTGGGAAGTTACCATCTGGAATACCTGGGCAATGCATGCCCTCCTGGGATTAATGTACCTGACAGAGGGTGACTATTCTAAAGCGGAAAGCCACTTTTACATTATCATGCATAACACTTCTGATAATAACAGGTATCAGCTTACCGGTGATTTCGGGTATGGGAATTGGAGGGAGATTTTTCGGAATATTGACCTCAGGGAACACATCTATACCATCTGGTTCGATAAAGCGAATCAACAGCAAAATGACTTTCAATCCCTTTTTGAGCTCTGGGGACCACATAACTATATGCTTAAACCGACAAGAATTGCAATTGATAATTGGGAGACCATATGGAGAAACCAGGTAATAAGAGACATTCCTCAAAACCCAACGGAATCTGAAATGATATATCCGGGATTTCCAAGTGATTATTATCGAGGTCTCGGAGGATCTTATTTATACGTGAGAAATGAAGTCCCAATTACTGGAGATGAATATCTTAAAATGCTTTCCCTCAGGGTGGATGAAGATTTCAGAAGCTCTGCAAATATTATGGAAGGGATGGATACCGTTGTGATAAAATATTCCATTGGTAAAAATACCTTTGATGAGGATGCTAATTTTATTGTATACCGGGCAGGTGGCATACATCTTTATATGGCCGAACTGTATACCTGGTGGTCATATGATCGTGGTGGATTTATTAGTCCGTTTACTTCCAACGCTGTGAATATCGTCAATGACGGAAGCAATTACAGCGCCAGGGGTGACAGGCCGCAACGGGGCGTAAGGGGACGTGTTGGATTGGGCAGTGGATATGACGGGATCAGGATCGCCAATACTATTTATGAACATGATCCCTATACCAATGAAATCATTGGATTTACTGACCTGACGGGAAACCTGGTGGCTAAGCAATTGTTTCTTGAGGAAGAGATCCTCGAAGAAAGAGCCAGGGAGCTGGCCTTTGAAGGAGAGCGATTTTATGACCTGATGCGGGTGGCCAAAAGGCGGCAGGATCCATCTTTCCTGGCCGAAAAGGTATCTGCAAAATTCCCTGCGGGACAGCGGCAGCAGGTATATAATTATTTATTGAACGAGAACAACTGGTATATCAATATTTTTGACTGGTAGGCTGAGTTACCCTTGATGGCAACTCAAATCTGAGGTCATCTTTCCGCAATATTAAACACTATCTTGTCGCCAAATGGATTGGCAAATATCTTATAACCATCTGATTCTCTTTTCAATACAACTTTTTTAGCTTCCTGTTCGTCAGGAAGGCAGATCAAGGTGTGTACCTCATCCTCACCGTCGCTGTAAACGGCGAGTTCAATCCGGGACCAATCCATGAATTTAGTAGATTGAGCCAGTCCGATGTGAGGAATAACAGCCCCATCACGGATCAGTATGATAATTGGAATATCCCCGGATTCAATATGATGCCATCCCGCGGAATAATTTTTACCTGTCTGGTAATCGATCCACGTACCTGGTGGCAGGTACATTTCCCTTGAGAGATCGTCGCTAAATAATGGACCTACAAGAATATCTGATCCGAACATATATTGGTTATCTATTAGCCATGATCCAGGATCTTCAGGGAATTCCACGAAAAGAGCCCTGACCATGGGTAATCCATTCGCCGAACACTCATGTGCCTGGGCATAGATGTAAGGCATTAATGTGTAGCGAAGGTTGGCCGCTTTCCTGAATGCATCCATAAAATCTTCTCCATATTCCCATGGTTCAGTGGGAGGTGCACCATGGCTTCTTACATGGGATGTGAGCATCCCGAAGGGGGTCCATTGACGATACACATTTTCCGGTGTTTTTTGAACAAATCCCCCGATATCATGGCTCCAGTAGGAAAATCCGCAAAGACCCAGAGATAAACCTGCACGCAAGGTAGCCGACATCGCAGAATAGGTATTGGCAGGATCCCCTCCCCAATGCACCGGATACCGCTGGCTCCCTGCCCATGTGCTGCGGGCCCAGATGATGCGTTCATTTTTAACCTGGAAAGTAATATCGGATAAGGCTTTATTATAGCGCAACGGGTAAAGGTTGTGCTCATAAAAACCGGTTTTTCCTGAAGCGTAAATGCCTGATGCCGGTGCAGCTTCCCCAAAATCAACTTTTATGGCGCCTACTCCGAGATCGAGCAATCCCTTGATTTTTTGCTGGTACCAATCCACACCTTCCGGATTTGAAAAATCAATCACTGCATCCTCAGTAACCAGGTTCCCTTTACTGTTCTTCACAAATATGCCCTTCTCGATAATCTCCGGGAACAAGGAATTCTGCGGGACAAAATAGGGCAGTTGCCACAGACAGGTTTCAATTCCCTTGTTTTTAAAATCTTTCATCATTTTTACCGGGTCGTCAAACCTGGAATCAGAAAATCTGAAATCACACCGCCAGTCGGTCTCGAACCAGCCCGTGTCAAAATGAAGTACATCTGTTGGTATTTTATATTGTCTCAGTTTATCCACAACAGCACGGCCATCTTCCTCTGAAAAATAAGTTATCCGGCTCATCCAGAATCCGAACGACCAGAGTGGCGGTACTGGAGCTTTCCCGGTAAGATCGGTATACTCGTTCAGGATCTCTTTCGGATTGCCAAGAAAAATAAAAAGGTCCAGGTCTTCATCGCCGATCATGAGGGAATAAACTCCGTTGAAATACTTGCCGAAATCGCATGAAACAGGCGTGGAGGTATGCATGAATACTCCATATCCCCTGCTGCTCATGAAAAATGGAACCGGTTTGTACATTGTTTCATTCTGCGTCCCGTTGGCATCATCGACCCACAGTACAACTTTTTGCCCTCTTTTATTAAAGCTTGTGAAAGATTCTCCAAGGCCAAAAATCTTTTCATCCGGCAATAAATTGAAAGTGGCAGAGAAACTTCTTGAATAATCAGAGGCCCTCCTGACATAAGAAAATGGAAGAACAGGTGTAAAGGTGCCTCTGTTATCCTGATAGTGATTTGTACTGGTTAGTAACTTCCCTTCTGCGTCATAAATTGAAATTCTCCAGGGTGTGCTGCCTATTACTATTTTTCCAAAATCGTTTGAATACACATGACCTTCTTCTGTTTTTGAGTATTTCCAGGACCCGTCAACTGGTGCGACGCCGTCAACCAGCATCAGGGAAGTCTCATCGGCAGGTACTGTAAATCCCGAGCTGGCACGTAACCGAATTGTTTTTTCACTTACAAATTCAACCGAAAACGGAAGGGCAGGAGAGGCGGCATACTCATTCCCGGGAAATTCATTGGCCTGAACAGGATTCAGTCCACCGAGCATATTATTAAATGCGATCCGGGTGACATACTCGTACCTGTTATAAGTGATGATCCCCTTTCCGGTTGCAGGATCGAATGATTCCAGGTCAGTAGCCAGGTAATAAGTGTTTTTGAAATCACTGAAATCTGAGCTGATATCAATGGGTTCATTATACAAACCGAATCCTTGCAACTGGGCTGTGAGGGAAGGAAGGTTAGTATAAAGAAATACAAGAAGTAAAAGAAATTGAGAGACCTTATTTCTCATGGTTTTATATTTTACAGTTTGATCATTTTGTGCCTTATGGTTTCATCCAGGAGAGAGATAACTATTTCATAATATCCTGGTGCTAAATGAGTGGTATTTATGTTAGTATTGCCTGTGAAAATACTATCAATAATCTTATTCCCAAGCAGATCGAATATCATCAGATGATAAGGGGATTCCAGATTACTGGCAATATATAACAATCCGTTGTTTGGATTCGGGTAGATGTTGAATATCCATCCTGATTTTTGTGAGACTAAGACAGTTGGAATGCTCACCGAGATCGTTACTACACCTTCCACATCACCATGTGTCCAAAGAGCTTTAATCATTGCTGTGCCTGTATCCCTGGCGACTACCATCCCGGTTGTTTCATCAAATTCAATAACAGAATTCTCATCGGTTACTCCAAAAATATAATCTTTGAATGTGGCATTTTCAGGCAGCACTGCCACCTCGATATAGATTGTGTCGCCTATGAACATATTTGCATGCGATGGTTCAATGTTTATAGCTGAAACAGGCATTTCAATAATATCTATATTACGGGTGAACGAAAGTGAAGCATTCTCGTGGCTGACCGCTTTGATCGTGACTGCTCCGGTTGATTTGCCGGCCATCCAACCTGTTTCCGGATTATAGGATACAGCTTCCGTGTCCCCTGTAACTTGTAAGGAATATCCCTGGTTGTCTGCGTTCACAGGCAAAATCAAGGTTTCAATATTGATGGAATCTCCAACAATCATATTGTTGATATCAGTTGTGATATATATACCAGCTGCCCGAACGGTATCGTCATCATAAAAGGATGCCGGACGGCTGGCTGTTCGCATCAGGCTGTATTCATGTTCAACCATTAATGTGGCTGCATATTCAGTCTCCCACTCCCCAAACTTTCCATCTGATGTATGATCAAAATTGGGTACACAATGACCGTTATCAACAGCGCCCCATGACCAGGACAACCAACCTATATCGTTGCGGCCGGTAATATCAAGACCCGTTTCAAAATCAAGGATCTGGCAGGTTGGGTAGGCCGTTATTGAGGGCCCTTCGCCTATGATTACAGGCAAGCCTTCATTGATTGACTCGGTGACAATACGATTGTAATTTTCTGTGGTTGACCAGTATGAGTGGACAGAGAAAAGTATATTCTTAAGTGTGTCGTGGGAAGTGATTTCTTTCCATGTATTGAAAATAATATCAACATTCTGGCCCCAGTTGGATGCATCGATCACTATTGGAACCGTATATCCCCATGATCTGAGAGAATCTATGGCTTCCTTGTATTTCGTTTTAAATTGTTGAGCAGTAACGCTGCCATCACCCACCTCATTGCCAATATTGATCAGGACCCATTCCTTTTTTTTTTTTGGATCCCTTCGATCAGCACAGGATCCTTCCAGAAATTAATACAGACATCCAGGTTTTCCCAGTCTCCTGTGGCTGAATGACATTCGGGCATAGCAATCATATGCCGGGCAACACAATTGTCAATCAATTGTACCAGGGAGTCTTTTTTTCCGTATTCTTCCGTCCAAACCATGCGTACGCAATTAGCCCCGGTTTTTGCAATCTCAGGAAGGATAGTTCTGCCTGTAATATCATCCGACCACACAAACATTTCATTCACGCCGCGCAGGACAACTCTTTCGCCAGATGCAGTATAGAGGTGCCTTCCTGATATATACATGGTATCCCCAACCGGGTTTTCCACAGGATCATTACAATTATTCGGGATAATTCCAGTATTCCCCCCGGCGCAGGCACCACAGGAATCAATGAAAGCAGAGCCGCTGTCATCTCCGTTACAATCGACGTGAGCAGTCACAAATTTCGATAACAACCGGATGTAATTTACCTGGTACCCGCAACTGTTTTCGGTCACTGACCATGAGTTCAGGGGCCAGCTGGTATTGAAATCCTTGTATGATTTCTGATTTGGCTGGTTTTTTGGGGGACTTAAGGATTCTGAGTTGCAAATAGCATTGTTGCTGCTTGAACCGCATCCGGAGGGACAGCAGCCATCCCAGTTATATGATGGATTAGGACCACCGGTTAAAAATCCCGGTGCCGGTCCATAGGTGGATTTACCCACCCTGTCCCATTTCGGGCTGTTATTTGTAAACCATGAATGGTAAAATTCATTTACACCGTTTTCGGCACCATAATCATACATGTTCGACAGGTAGACAAAATTCAATGGATTCACCCCGTGTATATAATGGATAAATGCTTCCGATGCCTCTACGGCTGTTTCCTCCACACCTTCAGCCATGTCATATGTGATCAGGTTATAGTTCATGCTTCCCTGCAATGATTTAATGCTGTTGCTTCCCCAGGTATAATCCTTGATATGCGCCAGATAAGGATCCTTCAAAGTGGCGTAGGCTGCCATGTTATCGGTAGCATTTATAACCGAATTACTATATACATTTTTTATATGATCCTGTACAGATGGTGTCCCGTTTTCAAGCGTTGTATAATAAAGCAGTACTTCCTGGTTTAATGCCTGAAATGGGAAAGCCCAGTTCCAGGCAAACATATTGGCATCATCATAATGCGCATCAAAATAATCCCGGTATACTATATCCCCGGTTACTTCAAAAAGGTAACAGGCAGCTTCCAGTTTGATCATCATTCTGCCATAGTCGTCCACTTCCTGCCTGCCTGCTCCGAGACCTGAAGAATTATAGGCTGCATCATTATTGTCAAAAAGAACTGCCGGATTTGCTACTGCCCAATCCCAGGCTTTTAAGGCCCTGGCTAAAAGTGTGTCTGCATAATCCGCCTGGCCGATTGAACGGTACACCTTTGAACTGATAGCCATAGCAGCTGCAGTATTTAATGTGGCAGATGTATTTACTGGTCCGTAATAGCTGGGACCTGCTGCGGAGGATGGTGGACTTGCATGTGATTCTCCGACAATAGATAAAACGCTTCCATCATCCTGTTGCAGGCGCATAAGATGGTCAATCCCCCATTGTGCCTCATCCAGTATATCCGGAACATCATTACCAGACTCAGGGATATTGTAATCATCCCCCCAGGCATCCGGTTTCTCAATATAGGCTTTCAATAATTCAACAATAAAGTTGGCCGTCCAGTTGGTGTATTTATTGTAATCGCCTGCATCATACCACCCGCCGCTTACATCCTTTTCGGTAGCAGGATTGGATTTATCGAAAAACGACCTGCAATTCTTATCCTGTAAATTGCCAATGTGACTGGCATCGTCTGCCCAGGCTTCCCCGGCATATTGAGCTTCTTTTTTAAAACCAACCCGCTGATAATAGAAAGTACGCATAGCACGTTTCAATACCTCATTATATACATTGTGCGAAATCTCAAAATCATAGGATTTAAGATGGTTGGTCTCGTCAAGAATATAGTAGGTCCCGGTTTTACTGAATTCAGTGAAGTCAAAGTGCCAGGCCTTATCGCCTGAAGAGACGTCCGTCAGTCCATTGTTCCATTTGGTTATACCCGCCCGGTAGACCTTTTCACCGGTGGTGGCGTTAACCACTGAATAATAGCTGCCTGGTGCAAATGATCCAGCGGCATCGAATCCCACCTGCGGAGACTTAATTACAGCTACTTTTTTTGCATCCGGCAGATATCCAAACTGGTCGATGATAATGGATTTGGATAGTTGTTGTGAAAATATCGGCGAGATAAAAAACAATCCAACAATCGTAAATAACCATTTTTTTATCATCGAAGGAGGGATTTTGAATAATTAAAAAAAGTCAATAGTAGATACAATTTCAGTCGATGAAGATATTATTAATTTATATAATATGAAACGAACTCGAGGTATTTTAATCAATCCGGGCATTAGCTTGCTTTTTTCAGGATATTGGGTAAAAGCGGTATGCCTTTCTCTAATTCACATTTGTTAGTATAACGGGCAGCTAAATAGGATGTGTGGATTTAGCTGTGATGATCATTCAAGTTACGAGATTTTTAGGAGAATTTATTTATTCTGTTTTTCATTTTACCCCTCATGACGTAGAAGCATGTTGGCAACAGGGCGTTATTATCTAAAGAGTTCCAGATACTTTTCAAAAACATACAATCGACTGCGTTGACCACCTGTTATTTCTTTTAAGATATTCATGTTCTCTAAATCTGAAATTAATTTATAGGATGAAGGCATTGATATTTCAGCAATTTCACTTACTCTCTCAGCATTAATAATTGGTCGTCTATACAAATAATCAACGATCTTTTTAGCATTTACAACTCTACTACCTAATTTTTGTAAAGTATTTTCAACCATTTTTTGTAATTGCATGATATTATCAAAGGTAGTTATCCCACTTTTTGCAATTTCAATAATTCCAACCAGAAAAAACTTAAACCATTGATTTAAATCGTTCATTTCTCTGACCATTGATAAATTATCATAGTAAAGTTTTCTGTTTTTTTCAAAGAAATCTGACAAGTATAAAATCGGCTTTTGTAATATTTTTTTGCTTACCAGGTATAATGGTATTAATAATCTGCCAACCCTGCCATTCCCATCAAGGAAAGGATGGATGGTTTCAAATTGATAATGAACCAATCCAATTTTTAATAATTCTGGCAGGAATATCTCTTCATTATGTAAAAACTTTTCAATGTCGCTCATTAATTTAGGAACGGAGGTATGTACTGGAGGAATAAAAATAGCATCTTTAATTGTCGCACCACCAATCCAATTTTGACTATTTCGAAACTCTCCTGGGAGCTTTTTCTCTCCTCTAACACCTTGCAAAAGTATTTTATGGGTCCCCCGGATTAATCTTGACGAAATAGGTAGCTTATCCAATTCACGGATTGCCCACTCCATTGCTTTAATGTAATTTTGAACCTCTTCCCAGTCGTCTCTTCTATTTACAGGTATATCTTCTTTATCTAACAGGGCTTCATCCATATTTGTTTGAGTACCCTCTATTTTACTGCTTTGAGTAGCCTCTTTTATAACATGCATGCTTATAAACAGGTCTATGTTTGGTATGTATTTTGAGTACATATCCAATCTGCCTAATTCTCTATCTGCTTGACTCAACAACTGTATAATCTCCATACTTTCAATATACCATTGCCTATTGATAAATTCAGGTTGAAAACTTTTATAGTATCCTTGACTAATATATTGTCCAGATTTGAAATTCTTCATAGTATAAGTTTTAAACAAAGATACTCCTTATTTAAGATTTTGCCAATTTTCTTAAATAATGACTTTCTTTATTTAAGTTCTCAAGATGGTAGTTTTATTTTTAGGGAGAGTTACGCCTTGTTGCCAACTATTTTTTTATGCTGACTGTTATCTTCATATTTATTTTGCCATTAATTCCCTGGTTTCACTCCTCCAGCTCCCCGTTAAAAAACAACTCCTCCCTTAAACTGGAAATTTTTTCTTCAGCCACTTTTCTCAATGATAAAGTGACCTGGCTTTCTTCAAATTCATGATCAGAATCTGGTTTTGGTGGGAGTTTTGAGAGAAACAACTCATATTGTTCCAATGCCTTCTTTTTTTCCTTCAGGCCATACTCGTACAGGGAAGCCATATAATACAGGTATTCAGGTTTGGGATTAAGATTGAACGCTTTTTCATAACATTCAAGTGCTTCGCTATATTGGTGAAGGGCAGCATAAATGGATTGTTTTTCAACCCATATCACTGACAAAACCTTCGGATCAGGCTGTAGAAGTGAATCGGCCCTTTCAAGATAATACAATCCAGCCAATTGTTTAGGGGAATTTAAGAATGACTTTCCCAGAAAGAAGCAGGTTTCAAAATCGGTTGAGTCAAGCCGGAAGGCTATAAGCAGATGCTCCCTGGCAATATGCCATTGTCTGTTATTCAATTCACTGATTCCCAGGTGTTTTAAGATGAATTCAGAAGAATCTCCTTCCAGCATCAGGTAATTAAAGCATTCAATGGAAGTTTCAAAATCATCCCTGTTGAAGCTGGCCATTCCTTTAAGCCTGATAAATGACTTATTTAACGAATCGTTTAACAGGATGAATTCACATATCTCTAAGATCCTGTCATACTCCTTGATTTTCAGGTAAATATTAGCCAGTTTTTGTGCTGTGACCTGGTCATGGGGATTAAGTGTGAAAGCTTTCTCATAGTACCCGATGGCTGTTGCGGTACTGTCAATCTGGTAATAGTTCCCGCCAAGGTGAACAAGGTATTGAATATTATCCGGATCGTCATTTATCCGTTCATTAATCCGGGCGATGACTTCATTATAGTCTCTTTCGAACTCAAGCAGTTCAATAAACCGCATGAAATTTCCAGGGTAATCGATGTGTTTGACCAGTAGTGCTTTTGCTTTTGGGTACTGGCCATTGTTGAAATAGAGTTCTGAAAGGAGGATTTCGATCTGCTTATTCTCTATATAGCTGCCGATACCGTTTTCAAGAATCCGGATTGCCTCGATGGCTTTCCCCTGCCGGCTTAAAACAGCAGCATGCCAGTAATGATCTTCAGGAGTTTTGAATTCCCTGCTGTCTGTTAAGATCTGCTCAAATTCACCCTTCAGGAAAAGCAGTTCATAATTTGACTGACCGAATAACGAAAAACCATAGATTAAGCCAGCTGAAACAAGCACTAATATTTTCACACTCTTCATTATCCGGTTCATAATATTGCCTGGTTAGTTCCTTTTATTACTCATTTTCCTTGAAAGTCTGTAAATAAATAACATTGGTGTTGATAAGTGGTATTCCTGAATACTTCCCTTATTCTTCAATTAACTTGTACGTCATCGATTCATCATCGAACCGGTATGTGGTGACAAAGGTACCTTTTCGCCCCTCATCGTGATAATGATCTATCTCTTCGGAAATTTCAATGAGGTTGTTATTTTCTTGGGGAAATGATACAGTTGCACTCCCATAGACTTCCCTGCCATCGAAATCCTTTGCAAAATCAAAAATGAACTGGTGGTGTCGGAAGCTTTTTCCCTCAGGGTCAATGGTAAAAAGAAGATAATCATTATCAATGGTAAAGGCTCCACCTGTGGTCTCTACAAACATAAGAGCAACCATCTGATCATTTTTGTGCATAATTTTTATGGCTGCACCCGGAAACTTATAACCCTTCCAATGGTCATCTTCCCTGAAACAAATTACTGAAAAATTGTATCCTCCCATCATGCCAGGCTCATCGAATGATACGATGGCAAATTCATTTTCATGATGAGTTCCGGTATGCATAACAACAACCCGGTCTCCTTCCCATTCTTCGCCTTCAGGCAACTCGTCAGAGTCAAATACATATTTTTCTTTCACCTCTTCTAATGTTGCAAATTCCAATGGTTCCTCTTCACTAATGATGCTTGTTTGCGCACCAAAAACCCATCCGGTATTCCCCTTAAATTCTATTTCATACCAATAATCATTCATACCACGAATGATCTCCTGGTAGCCTCTAGATATTATCTCACACCGGTCTCCCTCATTTAGTTTCATGACAACCTCGCCAGTAGCCGGTTCGTCGCGAACCCATATGTCCTTACCGTGAATCACAAGTGACCATGAATCGCTGGTCTCTTCAAACTCTGAAAGTGTTGGCGGATCCCAGATATATTTTTTAATGAATTGTTCTGATTTATATTCCCCATCATCCTTCGATGGCCAATAAAGTGTTTCAGTGACTTGGATGAGGGTGTGAACTCCCATGTCCACAAAATCCCCAAAAACCAGATCCTCGGTTAGTAATGAGACCCATTCGTCATTAATATATTTATAAACACCAGTTTGCCAGGAGTTTGACATATCCGGGGTTGTTGACATAATCGTAATTATCAGAAAGTCATTAACCATCTTGTATGATCCGCCATGACCAGCCATTTCTTCAGTATCATCAAAATAAATATTGCCATCTTTACTTGTGACAGTATATGAGCCTTCTGAAAATTCCTTTTCCATTACTCTGAGTAGCAGTTTTTCCGGATCCATTTTTGAGGAACACGCCATAGCAAGTAAAACCAGGATAAGGACCATAAATTTTTTCATGTTTAGATTTTTTGGATATTAAAACTTCTGATTGTTCTGAGATATTCATGCCCGGTACGCAACAATCCTGAAATGAAAAAATATTTTTCGAAAGTATAAGTTACATTTTTTTAGCTATGCCGGACCCTATTTCCTGGTCATTTCTTTACTCAGAAATTCAATTTCCTGGAGGACCAGTCCGTAGTGGCTGCCGGGAGGATTTTCTTCTATCCTGACATCCCGCCAGTCAGTGGCAAAGTTGCCGGAATAGCATATCCATGCTTTTCTGCCATCACTGCTGATAAATTTGGTTGGGAAATTCACAAAATAACCCTGCTCACCGAAATCTTTCATATAGGTAACCAGTTTCCATGGTCCGGTTACCTGATCCGACTCCAGGATATATGTGTCCATTTTTTCTACTGTGGGCCAACCATCAGTTATACACATGATATATTTTTTCAGCGGCTCATTATAAGTAATAGTTACACAACCACAATTGTTATTCCAGTCGATCATAGGTTTGATGGAGTCGAAATCATTTGTCCAGATGGGATCGTCTCTTTCATCATAACGTCCGAAAAACTCATATTTAGAATGATCGTTAAAGTTTTCCTTTGCAGGCTTCACGCGGATCAGGTATACCTGGTCCCCGCTGATCCAGGAAAGGTTGGCAAACCTGGGTTTTTCATCGGGATATTCGGCTCCATGGCCGACAAGGTATGCATAGCCATCCGGCGAATGCTCCATGTTTTTTCCAAAATCTACAAAATGGGGTGCTCCGATCTTTACCGGGTGGCCCCACATCCCGGTTTCACCAAACAAGGGTTTCTCAGGTGTATGTGAACATTCTGTCCAGGTTATACCAAAATCCTCAGATATTCTGAAACCTACCAGGGGGGCCAGCCAGGGCCAGTTAAACACTTCCTTCCCAAAGGTGGTGGATCCATAGGGTGACAGGCAATATGTCCCGTAATACCATATCCCATTGTAAACCAGTGATCCGCACGGATATCTGCCACCGTATGGTTCTGGTGGTGAATGTGTAAGTCCCAGGCTGTAAATCTTAAGGTTTACCGGGTCATCTCCTTCGGCAACCGCCTGACCGGTCGTAAATGGTTCTCCCCACGAGATAGATTCATCGCGGCCACCATCGGGCCGGGGTGCAGATCCGTCTGTATAGGGGGAATATAACTTGTCGTCTGAAGCCCAGGAAAAATACCACGTGTCTGCCAGCCGGTAATTGCTGCTTCTTCCCGTGAATGAAATGCCCGTTAAATCTTTAGATAGTTCAAAAGGACAATCTGCCGGTGGCTGTGATTTCCAGATAAACGGTTCGAAGCTGATCTCTCCGGATTCTTGCTGGCCATATGTAATTGAACCCAGAAAAAGAAGGAATATTGTAATGAATATGCAACGCATTTTATTTGGATTTTAATTCATTATTTGAAATCATACCCAGGAAAAGCATATGTTTAAAATTCCGGCTCATATTTCATTTCAACCGGTTTCCATTTTATCTGACGGATCCTGAAGTTACTAACCTTAATATGACTGCAGTATGCTTCAAGTCCCACTTTTGTATATTTTTGGTTATCAATTGGATCCGGATCCATGGCTTCCAGGAGTAATTGCCCGTTCGCAAAAATAAAGCAGTGACCGTCAATGCTGCCCGCAATGATATGATATAGCTTGCCAGGTTGAAAATCGAGCAGAGGGGTACCTACCATGAACTTATATTCCGGTGATTTTTCAATACCCACTTTTCCTGTCCACCAACCCTGTAATCCTGCGACATATGCCATACCTCTCTGATCAACATCGTTAAGCCATTCACCGTTCCACATCACATTAATATCGTGCGTAGATGGTGCAACTGTTGCAGCGTCAAACTCGACAAGCACATTACCCGGAAAATCATTATTATGGATTACCATCCCCGGGTGATTGCCAGGATTTGCACCGTGCAACCAGCCATCTTCGACCCACCATTCACTGTGGTGGACAGTCCAGTTTTGCTTCAGCGACTCAGCGGTTAGCTCTTCATCGAATAAAACAGGGCAGGAGGAAAGAAGTATCTCCTTCTTCATTAATTTAAGTGTATCCATATTTTTATTTTGACTTTGGACAACAGTTGCAAAAAAGATAATAATACAACCAAATGCTAATATTTTTTTCATGATAATATAAATTTCAGTATTAGGTTCTTTATGCCTTGCAACCTGATTAATCAAAGAGTTGCATCTGTCCGGGCAACAGCTGGTAATTTTCCAGCTGCAGCAACTTCTTCTTTACGTGAAGTCCGCCCCCGTAGCCAACCAGCTGGCCGTCGGTTCCCACAACCCGGTGGCAGGGGATAAAAACAGATATGGCATTGGCTCCATTGGCTGCAGCGATTGCACGGATCGCCTTCTCGTTTTTCAGTTTTTTCGAAATCCCCAGGTAAGTATCTGTCCTGCCAAACGGGATGTTGAGCAACTCATTCCAGACAGATTTTTGAAACAGGCTTCCCACCATGGTCAGGGGGATGTCGAATTCCTTCCTGCTGCCCCCGAAATACTCCTGCAATTGTTGTATCGCATCCCGGATAATGTCAGAGTCCCCATCTTCATAGGAAGCATTTAATCCTGCGACGATCCTTTTATCAATTGCCGGTCTCATTCTTCTGTAGCGCCAGTCGCAAAGGCACAACCGGTCGTCGAATGAGCCAAGGATCAACTCACCAAAAGGGGATTGAAAATGGTTTATGGTTATCCTGTTCACAATTCGCAGGATTATAGTTCAGGGATGATCACATCTTGTGCGGCGGCTGACCATCCAATGAAAAGCAGGCCGGTTACCAGCAAGACTTTAATTGTATTCATGTGGATTTGAGTTAGCAGGTTGTATAATATTATTTATCACTTCGCGGTATAATATGTGTCAGGCTTACCATGATCCCATAGTTCCGGTTAATGAGTGCAAAACCATCATTAGATGCATTATTTATCACTCCGCCCATCTTGCCTGTAATATACGTTTCAACCAGGAATTGTTCATTGATTTTTTTCTTAATTCCCAGTCCCAGAACAGGTTCTGTATGTAACCTCTTGGTATACTCCACGATGTTTGACCTTTCATCCATATAGACATTCTTAGCGGATAACAGGTAATTAAAATCCACACCAACGAAATATGCAAGAGCGATCTTCCTCTCCTTCCTGAATCTGCCGGTTTTTATATGCAGCGGGATAATCAGGTAGTGAAAATTATTATTGAATTTACTGGTCTTCTGGGTATACAATGAATATCCCAGGCCTGTTTGAAGGGCTATTTTAGGTGAGAACCTGAATTCAAAATTCAGGAGCAGGTTCGGCCTGAATGCATTTTGTGCATCGATCTCCGAACGGCCGGATGATAGCAAATAAGTATTTTGTAAGCCACCCGAAAGACCAACCCAAAACCTGTCCTGGGCGCTGGTACAATGGGTTATCAGGATCAGCAATGATACTGCCAACCAGGGAATGAAGGACCTGATATGATGAGATTGTTCGTTCATTCTTTGGTTATCAATTCAAATATTCTCCTGTTGATATCGCTAACTTTTGGGGTTCTTGTATTCGAAAATGAAACCATTCCGATATTTTTAGTTTTATTGAATTTGAAAAAGCACAGATGATTGTATGCTCCTCCATGTTCAATAATGGTGTCCCCATTTTCATAGGTTACGAACCAGGCCATTCCTATACCACTGCCATAAAACATCTCATCATTATCCCCATCCGGATTGCTTATGTCTTCATTGGTATAAATGACTTCGTGACACATCGACATGGAGGGATACAATGGAGATGTATCATCCATGTTTGCTTCCATGTATTTCAACATGTCATCAATAGTAGACAGGATACCTCCCATGGCAAGCATCCTTCCCATATCACTTGGCAGGAGCTGTTCATACTGGTTCAAATTGTATGCCCTGGGAATCCTGTCCTTCTGTTCTACAGTCATCCTGGTAATTATCCGGGTATCGGGCATTTCCAGAACCGAAGTGATCCTTTCCTCAACCAGGTCCTCATAGGATTGTCCCGACACCAGTTCCAGTATATGCCCCAGGATCGCAATACCAATGTTCGAATACCTGTATGCAGTCCCGAGGTAAGCCAGTTCATTACCTCGGGTAAAGTCATCAAACGGGTATGCCTGGTGGGATATATCATTCAGGAAGGTGTAATAATCCTCATTGGTAAACTCCGACCAGACTACGCTCGGATCTATGCCGAAGTTGTAAACTCCCCTGGGCAAACCGGAAGTGTGGGTCACAAGGTGCCGGAGCGTAATGGGCTGGCCCTGGAAAGACGGCGGATGCACATTGGCCGGAAGAAATTGATCGATTGGATCGTCAAGCGACAGCAATCCTTCCATGATGAATTGACTTAAGATGGTGGCAGTAAAGGTTTTGGTATTTGAACCTATTTCAAAGATGGTATTTGATTCAGGAGGACCGGATCCTAGTCCCGCATCACCATAACTATAGATACTCTTTTCTCCGTCCTGGATTACTCCGATAATCATTGCACCCGGATTTCCAAAATACGTAACCGGTTCAACCAGGTTATCAATTTTTTCCCTGAGAGACCATGAATCGTCAATACTTGTATCCTCTTCACATGAAATGAGTAAGTAAACAATCAGAATAGCTGATATGACGATCCATGTTCTCTTCATCTTATCTTATAACAAAGGTTTGCCCCGAACCCGTAGTTTAAATTATTCAGATATAATTGGGCAGGAGTGATCTTGTTTATATAGGTGCCTGCGGATAAAATGGTATACACATCCAGCCTGATTTTTTCCGAAATTTTAATATTAATTCCTGCCCCCGCCACCGCATCAAAATGATAATGCTGGCTCAGATTAATAATATCTTGTCGGGTCTCGTCCTGGAAAATATGCTGTGCTCCAAGTAAATAGTGAAGATTGGTTCCAAGAAGAGTGTTGAACGCAATCCGTTTATCTTCTGACAATCTGCCTATTTTGAAATACAGGGGCATGGCCAGGTAATGGAAGTTATTTTTAAAGTGGTCACTATTCTGGGTCATCATAGCATAACCCAGTCCGGTTTGGAAGGCACATCTCCTGCCCAATTCATATTCCACAAACAGGGTGGTCGCAGGCCGGTAGGCACCTTTCGTTCCAATGTTCCGTCCGCCGAAGTCAACCATACGGCAATTGATCAACTGGGTAGACAATCCTGCCGATAAACCATGCTGGGCATTCATGTTGGGGAACAGGATAAGAAGAGCTAATGTGGTTAAAATCAGACGCATGCCTGCGTTGTTCAATTAATTATATCAATATAAAGATGAGAAAAAATTTTTACTAACCGGGCAGGTGAACAAACTTTCAAAATTTTATCTCAAGAACCAGGTATGCCCTTGGCGGGGAACTTTAATCAAAACAGTATTATATCAGAGGCCTATGTCATCTCCCCCTTTTTTTAACCTCTTGATCTCTTTTACCATCTTGCCAAATTCCTTGTCTTTTTTTCTTTTTTCAGCCACGCTTGATTGAAACCTGATTTTCTCCCTACTCATTTTCATATAGTTCTCATAGGAAGATCTATCTATTTCTCCCTTTTCTACAGCTTCCAGTACAGCACAACCCTTTTCCCGGAGATGAGAGCAGTCTGAAAATCTGCAATTGGCAGCATATTTTATAATATCATCAAAGGTGCTTTCCAGTCCATCGGTGGTATCAGCTATTCCAATTTCCCGCATACCGGGATTATCTATTATTATTCCACCCTGTTCCAGAACGATCATTTCCCTGTGACTTGTGATATGTCTTCCTTTTTTAGTGCTCAGACTGATGGAGCCTGTTTTCATGAGCTCCTGGCCCGACAGATTATTTATCAGGGTTGATTTGCCAGCTCCGGATGATCCAAGAAGACAATAGGTTTTTCCCTTATTAAAAATTGACACCAGCTGCTCATATCCCGTAGTGGTTTCATTGCTGATTGGGATAATAGCAATATCGTCAATTCTGGTTTTTATCCTTTTAATCGTTTCACTTAGCTGAATTTCGTTTATAAGGTCAATTTTTGATAAAATTATGATAGGTATAACCCGGCCGGCAGATGATATGGTCAGATAACGTTCCAGCCTGTTGATATTAAAATCCCTGTCAACTGCCTGAACAATAAGGGAGTAGTCTATATTTGAGGCGATGATCTGCTTCTCTCCAAACATCCCGACGGCCTGTCGTTCAAGTACTGTCGTTCTTGGAAAAACCCGGTGTATAATAGCATGATCATCATCGTAGGATGATATAGCTACCCAGTCGCCAACTACCGGGAAATCAGACCTGTCTTCAGCTGTGTGCCTTAAGTTACCTAATAGTTCAGAATCATAAACACGCCTGGCCGATCTTACAATGCATCGCTCCTTATGGACGGCAGCCACTCTGCCTATATCATAACAATCCAGTTTCAGTTCAATTCTGATTTGCTCTAGTGTAACATTAAAGCCTAAATCTTCTAATGTCATGGGGTTTCAATTTCCAGCGACAACCATTTTTCCAGGGTAGATATTAGTTTTTCCCTTTCTTCATCGTTCATATTCCTGATATTGGCTGTACTATGGCTTTTACCTTTCAGCATAAACCACAATGCATCCACCTCGTCTGAAGGTGGTACTGCAGTGGCAGACCAGGTGTCCGACCCTCCATAAATATAGATGAAATGATCTCCTTCTGATTCCAGCCATTCATGCACATCATTCAATAGTGTTCCGTCAAAAGTCACTTTCATTTTGTCAGGGACAAACGTAGCATGCGGATGGGGATACAGGGGCAAGGCTTTAAGAAGACCCTTGAAGTCCTCTGTTTCATACCCGTAATACCCCATCTCTGTGGCAGATTGATAGTAATGGGAACCATAACTTTCAATATCCCTGTCGCTGAAAAAACTAATATCGGAGACATCGCTTAAATAATCAACAGCCTGTTTGAGCGGTACAGTATCATCCGGTATCCCGTCACAACTTGATCCGTATTGCCAGAATGAAAAGGGATATTCCAGAACACCATATTCAAATGCCTCCTCAAAGGTGAGATAAGTGAAAGTAAGGTTCTCACTGTTGCAGTGCTTCTCGAGGATTGGTAAAACCTGATCACGGTTTTCCAGCATTCTGACCTGGAAAGACTTTATTTTTTCACGACAATCGTCCGTTCCGACTGTATCCAGGAAGTGGTATATCCTCTCATCCTCAAACGCTTTATTCACAGGAGCTACATAGGGAACACTCACATCCACATCATCCGGATAATAATAACGGTAAAAAATGGTTGTGGCTCCTCCTTTGCTGATGCCGGTGCTCAACCATTTCCCCTGGTATATTTTCCTGAAAAGCTGGTTGATATAATGCAGATCAGCCGATGCCTGGCTCAGGTTCAGGTAATCGTAGTCCAGTGTATCAGGAACACTTGCGCCAAAGAACCGGTGCTCGATTTGAATCTGGTTTGCATCCAGGAATCTGGTTAATTCGTATGGATAGTTGCCGTAAATGCTGTATCCCTCTGTTATCATAACCGTCGGCCGGTCAAATCCCTTATGTGACAAATATCCTTTCTGATAGAAAGTGCCGGCAGAAGGATCGTTATGATCCACCTGCTGTTTAATTTGCAATTCATAAGCTTTTTCAAAACCATTGGGCGGATCGGTTTCCTTAAAGATAACATCGGGAAGCTCGAATAATAAATATTCAAGGGATTCATTTTGTGCCCCTGCGTAAATATTTAATCCTGAAAAGAACAATATAATAATGATGCGTTTTTTTTTCATTCGTTTATCAGCTTTATTTTATTATTACCAGTTTCTCAATGGCAATTAATTCAAGGCCTGAAGTTAATTTAACAATGTAAATTCCCTTGCTGAGTTTTTCTGTATTGCAGGAACACGAGCTCTGACCTGTGCCCACCTGCAACCGCTCCATTAATTGTCCACCCAGGTTATAGATCTCAATGGCTCCATTTTGAGGCACCGGATTAAATGTGATTTGTATTTTATCCCGGGACGGGTTTGGATAGATGTTCAAAATATCCTGCAGGATGAGGTTATTCTCATCATTTAGCTCCGAAGACGAAGTTTGTAGTTTCAAAGCCAGCGGCCGGTGGTCGGTAACGTTGGCATCATATTCCCGGAATCCACCTGAATAGTAATCCTCAATTCCAATGGTCCGGATATCGGAACTATCCCTTCCGAACGCCTCAAAAAGCTCGTTTGTAATGATGATATGATCAATATGCGATGGCCAGCCCGGATATGACCATACCGACTGGCTCCCTTCCGCTATGGCCATATCTGCCATTAAATAATTCTCAGTGTCATCTATAAACGACTGAAAGACATTGTGTTCCGGGATATCTGTAATGAGATCGTTCAGATCCCCCAGCAGAATTACCCTGTCATCCGGGAAATAGGTGTCAATGTAATACTTGATATGCAGGCTCGCATCCAGCCGGCGTTTTTCCTCATCACCATCATCATTGAGGTTGAGAAAACCATCACCGCAGCATTTAAAATGGTTATTGATGAAAATGTATTTTTTCCCCCTGAAGTTTATTTCAAGTACCAGTGGTGCCCTGGGCAGGGGACGCCAGTAAATCTCATCGGTATAGATCTCATAAAAATCAAGAACCTCGACAATATCCGGTTTATAAACATATGCCAGGCCGCCATGATATCCCGGATCATAAAACCAATCATATCCATCCAGGTTATTGATCATTTTATTAAACAGGAAGGTGTCTTCGATTTCCTGTAAGGCCAGTATTTCAACATCCAGTGCCCGGATTATCTTTTCGACCGAATCGGCAGTTGCCTGTCCATTTTTCGGAAACCATTCAATATTCCAGGTGACTACATCAAATGTATTTTCTGCGCCAAACGTAAGATCCTTCAGGCTTTGTGCATACAAGCAGGAGCTTATTGTGATGAAGATAATCAGTAACCAGTTTTTTTGCATTTCCGGTGCAGTTCTTTACCAGCTTGAATATATGCTTTTTCTTCAACAAACTATTTGCCAAAGCAACAATATTGACTGTCCTACCTTGCATTTCTTCCGGAAAACTCTATTAATTCCACAGGTGCTCCGTTATGCTTAATCATGGCTGCCCGCACGCCATCAGATGGCACTGTTGGTTCAGCAATGATCTCAAAATCATGTGATTTCAATTCCTTGTCCAGATCATCCACTTCGAAAGCTATATGAGGCACTGTTTTAATCAGATCTGAAAGGGGACAATCCTCTTCAAATCTCATCCATTCGATGCCGAAAGGGTTGGTACTGAATCCGGAAACATAAAATTTCAAATGAGGTATGTATCTTTCACCTTGTAAGGATTCATTGGTCGGGATCCCTAAATGATGATATCTCCAGCCCAGGTGCCCGACAACAAATGGCTGTTCGTGGTCTTTACGGGTAGTTTTATCCATAATTTTCTTTTTTCTGGATTAATAGTAAAAAAGTTTATTTGAGAATCAACACCCAATCGTTACCAATTCCGGATGAAGGGAGTGAGAATTCTCTGATTCCCTGGTTAGGAAATTCCCCGATTAATATTGAGCTCCCATTTCGAGGATCGAACCATTGTGCGTACACGACCTCCTCAGTCAACTTATCCATTATTACTTGTACAGGTTGTCCTGTCG
Source organism: Bacteroidales bacterium (assembly GCA_016783865.1). The sequence goes on along the minus strand of JADHVS010000004.1, from coordinate 25,440 downwards.
ACAGATATACCAGGATACAATGATCATTGGCAGATTTGGCAGCCCGGATATGTTCCTTTTTTCCCCCCCGGGAATGGGGCCGTAGATTACAGATTGGTCCGATAGTGAAAGGGCGAAGAAGATGAATGAGATAAGGAGTATAAACTTCTTCATGACCAGATATGGTTTTTGTGTTATTATTCTTCAATTAAGTAAAGTTTGCTGTCTTCAACCAGGTACATCATGGGGGTTATCAGGACCTTTGGATACAATTTCCGCAGCCGTATTGTCTCGCCCACAACAAAATCCACCTCATTACCAATCTCATATTTAGATACAGAATTTTCAAACTGGTCTTCACCTTTTGTCGGATCAACTCCGGTATGCTCAGCCAGGCCGGTGATGAACAACTCCCTTTTTGACTGCAGATCGGTCATCCGGCAATCATTATGTCCGATCAGGGCCATGTGTTTCAATGATCCTGTCGCAAAGGCAAATGAAATATAGAAATCACTGAACTGCATATTTGCCCCTCCTGTCCGAATCACAAATGCAAAATTAGCGGGCATATTTATGTTTATCCTGAAATCCATGCAGGTACCAATCAGCAGTTGAGCAGAATCAAAGGTTTCATGAGGCCTGCCAAGGTTATGGTATTCAAGAAGCATCCCAACCGGTGTGTTAAGGTATTGTGGAAATATGTGATCAGTGCTCGTAACAGCAGCCAGTCTATTCATTTTATTACGGGATTTATATCGTTTGGATGTTGTTATTGATAGTACCTTGATTCAATCCAAATTTAGTAATTCATCACTATATTGTTGTAATTGTACTGATGTTTTCTAGCCTGACTGGTTGTCAGAATAAAGAAGCTGAATTAGCACTTTATGAACAAAAGGACCGTGCAGAACTTGAAGAGAAAAACCAAGACTTTGCAATAAAGTATATGGAAGACGATCAACTGGGTTTTTCCCGGCAAATGGGAATGGTGTTAGCTCCCGGGGATTCAGATAATTGATCAGGTTCCCCTGAGCCTTGACAGATTAGTTGAAATATGCCTCTCGTCGGGTCCGGATACTGCGGTTCGGGTCTGACCACCCCGCCTTGTAATAATCCACGGATTTTGAATGAGTACATATAAGACCCATAATTGTTATTACTCAAATAAAGGATAATTTTACAGTGATTTGATGGTTTATTAATTCTTTTCGTGGTAATGAAAAAGAATGTTTCAGCAGATTTTGAACTTGTGAAGGATCTAAAAAAGGGAGATGTCCTGGCATTTGAAAAATTATTCTCAAAATACAGCAGAAAATTACTGTATTTCGCAAAAGGATACCTGGAGTCAGAAGAAGATGCAAAAGGTATGGTGCAGGATGTTTTTATGAAGGTATGGGAAAACAGGGGAAACCTTAAATTAGATCAATCATTTAATGCTTATCTGTTTACTATTGCATTCAATTTTATCAGGATGTATTACCGAAAAAAATACAGGGAGGAAAGGAGAATTAAGGAATATCATTATGCCGCTAAGGATGAATATGAGATAGACAGTGAAATTGAATATGACAACATGGTTGAGATAATTGACAATGCTATTGAACAATTACCTGAAAAAAGAAGATTAATTTTCAGATTGAGCCGCCAGGAAGGACTTTCAAATGATGAGATTGCAAATAAACTGGGTATTTCAAAAAAAACTGTTGAAAATCAAATAACACATGCAATTAAATTTCTGCGAACTAAAATCCAGGATAAATCTATAGCAATTATTCTTTTATTTTACCTGTTTTGTTTTTAGAACATTTTCCTATTTCCAGTATTTAAGGATTAAGCATTTATCCTTGACTTTCCTGTCTTCTGGTGGCTTTCCTGTTTATATTCATTCTGTCCGGAATTATTCAACCAGACATTATTATTAGAAAAAAATGATCATTGGATAGGTGTATCGCTGGTGAGTGGCATATAACTATGTGAAGACAATATAAAATTTAAAAAACAATGTCTGAAAATATCAAGATTGCTGGTGAAGATATTGCCCTGATAAGGAAATATTTTCAAAAGAAATGTACAGACAAGGAACAAGAAACTTTCATTAATTGGATCGTTAGTCTGGAACATGAATCAATACTAAGGAAGATACTGAGAGATCACTGGGACGAAATCAATGTTGATGAGGGTTCCAGGGATCCCGATTTAGATTCGATCATGGGGCAATTACATCGGGCCATAAATATTCAATTCTCACAGCAACGGAAAGATCAGCCCGCAGCAAGCCAAATTTACAGGTACTTCTCAAGAATTGCTGCAATTTTAGTTCTGCCCCTCCTTGCTTTTTTTATTTGGGATATGGCAGGGAACAAACAAATAGCTATAGAAAAAAGTCAACCTGTGTATGCTGAGATTGTATCTCCACCGGCAGCCAGGATTCATTTTGAGTTACCTGATGGTACAACAGGCTGGTTGAACTCCGGCAGCACTCTTAAATTTCCATATAGGTTTGATTCTGACGAGAGAGAGGTTTTACTCACTGGCGAAGGGTATTTTGATGTTTTCCCTGATAAAGAGAAGCCTTTTGTTGTTTCAACACATAATTCCCGGATAACTACTTTAGGGACAATATTTAATATTCTTGATAATCCACAGGACGAAAATGTTATAGCGACACTTGTTGAAGGAAGTATACGAGTGGAAAAACTTGCAGACGAAGGACAGGTTCTGACATTGGGCGAACTCGCACCAAATCAGCAATTAATTTTCTCAAGAAGGACAGATATTTTCGAAAGCAAGACTGTTGTTCCTGAATATTATACAGCCTGGAAAGATGGTAAACTGGTATTCAGGAATAAACCTATGAATGAAGTTGTAATAAAATTGAGCAGATGGTATAATGTGGATTTTGAAATAGCAGATGAAGAACTGGAAAAAATCATCTTCAGGGCGACGTTCATTGATGAAACATTATCTGAAGTGCTCAAAGTTCTGAATCTGACAGCATCTGTCGGCTACATCGAACATCAACGTGAAATTCTCCAGGATGGTTCCTATTCAAAAAAGAAGATAACTCTTTATTTAAATCAATAATAATCACGAAATCAGATGTTTAAACAAGAAACAATTTTAATGGATAATAGTTTCTAATAGGAGTGAAAAAGGGAAGCGTGGTACCGCTTCCCTAAAAATTCAACAGACTAAACTTTTCAATTAACAGCGAGCTAATTACAAAGAAAACCTGTCAAATCATTACAAAATTATGAAAAAAGCATGCAATTCTTTAAGGGCTGCTTTAAAAACTCTTCTCTCCCTTAAAATAATAATGATTATGAGAATCATTTTTTTCCTATCTGTGTTTTGTGTCACATATGCGTTGGCAGGAAACACCTATTCACAGGATACCAGGCTTTCTTTGGATTTAAAGAATGTGACAGTGGAAGCAGTTCTTGATGAAATTGAAAGTAAAAGTGAGTTTTACTTTGCATTGAGTCAGAAACTGGTTGATGTTAATAGAAAAGTAAACTTATCGGTTTATGATAAGAAAATTGAGGAGGTATTAGACCAGGTTTTCGATGGAACGGATGTAGAATATATTATTATGGACCGGCAAATTGTATTATCTAAAGGTAAGTACCTGCCAGAGGCTAAATCAAAAATACAGCCTGGAACAATTACAGGAACCGTAACTGATAATGATGGATTACCACTGATAGGCGTAACGGTAATTATAAAAGGAACCTCAATTGGAGCCATCACGGATGTTGATGGCAAATATGAAATTCAGATTCCTGACGATGCTCTTGTTTTGGTGTTTTCTTTTGTTGGTATGATAACAAAAGAAGTAATTATTGATAATCAAAGTCAGATTAATGTTATGCTAATACCTGATTTAATAAATTTAAATGAGGTGGTTGTGATTGGATATGGTTCAATTAAAAAGAAAGACCTTACAGGGGCTATTTCTACTGTCAGTAATGAAGATATTAATTCATTACCGGTAGCAAGCTTAAGTGATGCATTGCAAGGGAGAGCTGCCGGACTACAGGTTATTTCATCGGGAGTCCCGGGAACTGACGCTACTTTTCGAATTCGTGGAATTGGTACAATTAATGACAACAATCCACTTCTTGTAATTGATGGTTTCCCAACATCAAGCGGTTTGAATCAGATAAATATGAATGATATTGAAACCATTCAAGTTTTGAAAGATGCTTCAGCTGCTGCAATTTACGGCTCCAGAGGTGCGAATGGAGTTGTTATAATAACTACCAAACGCGGAAAATCAGGCCATAATAAAATAGATTTTAACTACTACTATGGCGTTCAAAATGCTATAAGTATTGTCGATGTTCTGAATGCATCAGAGTTTGCAACGCTTCATAATGAAATGATGCAAAATGCCGGCCTGGAAACAAATCCCGCATATTCCAATCCGGCTTCCCTCACAGAAAATACCGATTGGCTGGACAAATATTTTAATCCGGCACCAATGCAAAGTGTATCTCTCTCTTATTCAGGCGGAAACGATAATACCAATTTTTATATATCGGGAAATATTTTTGATCAGGAAGGTATTGTTATGGAAACCGGATTTAAACGCTATGCAATAAAATTCAATTTGGAATCTCAGGTTTTGAAAAAAGTAAAATTCGGTAATTCTCTTTCTTTGAACCATGATTATAAATACAATGGTGATTACAGCATTAAAAATGCTATGCTTGCCTTACCTACACAGGCCATCTATAATGAAGATGGAACTTATGCGGGACCGGAAGAAAGACCCTCATGGGACGGGGATATTACCAATCCGATTGGAAAAGCAAAAGTAACCGAACAGACAACAAAAGGGTACAACATTCTGGGTTCAATCTATAGCGAGATTGAGATATTGAACGACTTAAAATTTAAAACTATTCTTGGGCTACAAGCCAATTTCTGGGATTATCGCACGTGGGCACCAAAATACAATTGGAGTCCATCCCCTCAGGAACTTTCCTACCTGTTTCAACAACCTAATAAAAGCATTACCTGGAACTGGGACAACACCCTCACGTATAGTAAAACAGTAAACGAGATACATCAGTTTACGATTATGGGAGGAACAAGTGCCCAGGAAAACAATTACGAATTTATCAATGGTTCAGTCCAGGAGTTTGCAAGTGATCAAACACAACAAATGAGCAATGGAATTTCGCAGATGGTTGTGAACGGTAATGCAAATGAGTGGGCATTATTATCATTCATGGGACGTGTTAATTACGGCTATGATGATAAATATCTTATAACAGCAACTATTCGTCGCGACGGCTCATCACGATTTGGTTCGGAAAATAAATGGGGTACTTTCCCCTCAGCATCAGTAGCATGGCGAATATCAAAAGAAAATTTCTTCAGTCAGGTAGATTTTATAAACGACTTAAAACTTAGAGCCGGTTATGGCATAACAGGTAATCAAAATATTGGAAATTATTCATTTGCATCAGCCTTATCAACAGGTGTTTACAATTTTAATAATAATCTTGTTTCTGCGGTAGTACCCACTATAATGCCTAATCCGTATGTTCAGTGGGAATCTCAAAAACAAAGTAATATTGGTTTGGATGCCACCCTTTTAGACCGAAGGATAAGCATTGCTGTTGACGGATATATAAAGAATACGGAAAATATGTTAGTTCCTATGTCAGTTCCGGTTAGTACCGGATATTCCGATGTATTTGTACCGTTTATAAATGCAGGAGAAATTCAGAACAAGGGGATTGAAGTAGCATTATCAAGCAATAATCTATCTGGTAATTTTAGCTGGAACACAGATTTTAATTTTTCTTATAACAAAAACGTTGTACAGAGTTTAAATGATTCTGTTCCTATGTCGGTAGGATCTATTGATTTTAATTACACATTAGCCCGCATTGCGGAAGGTCATCCGGTAAACGAATTTTACGGATTTATAACCGATGGAATTTTTCAAACATATGAGGCTGTTGAGTACCACGCTCAACAGGTTGCCGGGCTTGACCCGTTTAATCGCACTTCTGCAGGCGATATTCGTTTTATGGATATAAACAGCGATGGATTAATTGATGACAATGACCGCACTTATATCGGCAATCCAAACCCTAAATTCATTTTTGCTTTCAATAACACTTTTAGTTATAAAGGATTTGATTTGAACATTTTTATTCAGGGAGTTGCAGGAAATAAAATTTTTAATGCAAACCGGGTTTGGAACGAAGGAATGGCTGTTGCAGTAAATCAATCATCCGAAGTACTTGATCGCTGGACAGGTCCCAATACAAGCAATATAATGCCAAGGGCCATTTTTAATGATCCTAACGGAAACATAAGGGCTTCCGACAGATATATTGAAAATGGTTCATACCTGCGAATAAAGAATATTTCATTCGGATATAATTTTCCTAAAAATTGGATACAAAAAGCAAGAATTCAAGCCCTGCGGATTTACGTGTCCGGATCCAATTTGTACACTTTCACCGAATATAAAGGTTTCGATCCTGAGGTGCCCGATAACGGGATAGACCATAACATTTATCCGGTTACCAGAACGATGAGTATGGGTATTAATTTGAGCTTCTAACATAAAAAATCAAGTGTGATGAAAAAGATAAAATATATTCCGGTTTTCATATTATTAATATTCATTGCTGCCTGTAGTGAAGATTTTTTAGATAGAGCACCCCTTGATACTATAAACACAAATAATTTCTGGCAATCCGAAACTGATGCAATCGGTGCAATTAATGGAGCATATCAACCTCTGCAATGGCCAAAGCTGTATAACATAAGAATGTGGACGACCGATATTATTGCTGGTAACAGTATAGTTGGCGCCGGAGGTGGTACTGATGGGATTGAAACGCAGGATCTGGCCAATTTTGTTACAACTACCGACAATCCCGGAGTACTGGACCTGATGAGAGGTCCCTGGCCTATTATTCTTCGTAGTAACCTGGTTTTAGAAAATGTTCCCGGTATGAATATCGATGAAAATTTAAAAAATCGAATACTTGGAGAAGCAAAGTTCCTCAGAGGATTGGCATACTTTATATTAGTCCGTTTTTTTGGAGATATTCCTTTAATTACAAAATCTCAATCTCCGGGAGATGATTTGCGCGTAACTCGTACAGATAAGGAACTTGTCTATGATCAAATTATTAAAGATTTTGAAGATGCAATTGAATTGCTTCCACCGCGCGAACAATATTCAGATGCTGATAAAGGGCGTGCTTCAAAAGGATCAGCAACGGGTATATTGGCAAAAGTGTATTTAACATTGGGGAATTGGCAGGAGGTTGTTGATTTATGTAATGATGTAGAAACTCTTGGTTATGAACTTAATGACGAGTATGGTCAAAACTTTAATGTCAATAATGAAAACTCCGTAGAATCTTTATTCGAAGTTCAGTACGTTAGCAATGCAGGATATGGTTTTTGGGATAATGAAAATCAATCATCCTGGTTGAGTACTTTTACCGGTCCCAGAAATTCGGATATGGTAGCAGGTGGATGGGGCTGGAGTCAACCGACACAGGAATTTGTTGATAACTACGAAGATGGGGATAAACGTAAAGACGTAACTATCTTATACGATGGCTGTCCGAAATTTGATGGCCAGGATTATGACAAAGGATACTCAACAACAGGGTACAACCTGCGTAAATTCCTGGTTACTAAATCCGTTTCAGCAACCTACGATAACAGTCCTTTAAATTTCCCTGTATTGCGATACGCCGACGTACTACTTATGAAAGCCGAAGCGCTCAATAATCTCCTAAATACAACTGAAGCAGAAACTCCTCTGAATAAAGTCCGCCAAAGAGCAGGATTACCTGATATTTCCGGATTAACTCAAAGCGAATTTAAAGAAAAAGTGTTGCATGAACGGCGCATGGAACTTGCTTTTGAAGGTCAGCGCTGGTTCGATTTGATACGGGTGGATGATGGACAATACGGACTTGATTTTCTACATTCTATCGGAAGGGTGAACGCAACTTCAAAGCATTTACTATTACCTATCCCTCAAAAAGAGATAGATACAAATCCGAATTTAGTTCAAAACCCAGGATATTAATCAACTCAGTTCTTACATTTTAAACATAAAATGAATTATCATGAATATATTTTCGAACATTAAAACAAAGAAACCTTTTAATGTTGGGCCCTTAATAAGATTACTCTTGGTTATATTAATATTCTCCGCCTCGTTTACGGCTTGTGACGAAAATGAAGAAATAACCATTGACATGGGAGAGCCTATTGTTTTATCTGTATCCACAACGGAAATTACATTAGAGCAAGCAAAAGCAAAAAATGCTGCTGTTGAATACAGTTGGACAACCGGGACTAACAGGGGCACACAGGCTTCAATCTCCTATACGTTCCAAATAGATTTAAACGGGAATAATTTTGCGAATGCTATTACAATTGAACTTGGAAAAGCTGTTTTCGCCAAAACATTTACTGTTGGCGAATTAAATGACATATTATTGGACACTTTAGGAGTATTACCTGATATCCAGAGCGAATTGGAAGCCCGTATTATTGCCGTTGTCGCTTCCGATGAGGTAGAGCCGGATAATTCAGATGTGATAACGATTGCAGTAATCCCTTTTGAACCTGTGTCTACCACCATGTATTTTATGGGCAATGCTGCTCCAAACGGATGGGATGCTAATAAGGCGACCCCAATGATAGTTGATGAGGATGATCCGACAACTTTTACATTTCAGGGTGATTTAAAGCCTGGTCAGTTAAAATTTATTACTACTCTAGGTTCATTGTTACCTTCTTATCAGAAAGGTGAAGATGAAAACAGTTTATTATATCGCACTGATGATACTCAACCCAATGTGAATTTTGTAATCCCTGAGGCTGGTATTTATAATATTTCCATGAATCTTATAGACTTAACCATTAGTATAACTCTGAAGGCAGGGCCCGGATACGATGTACTATATATTTTCGGGTCAGCAACACCATACGGATGGGATATTGAGAATGCACTTGAGATGATACAAAATCCGGTGGATCTTTTCCAATTCACTTACGAGGGAGTATTGAGTCCGGGCGAGTTCAAAATTCCGCTTAATAAAAATACTGACTTGCAACAGGATATGTTTATGAAAGATCCTGTTGATTCTACTTTAGCTTATTTGCATATAGGCGGTGACCCGGATGACAGTAAATGGAACATTTATAAAGAAAACTGGTATAGTTTGGAGCTTGATGTATCTGATAATACTATTTCAATTGAACCTTTTAAATTATATATAATTGGTTCGGCAACACCAGTTGGATGGGACATATCTAATGCAATTGAATTGGAACAGGATCCTTCAAATTGGTACGAATTTCGGTACGAAGGACCGTTAACGGAAGGTGAATTTAAGTTTCCGATAAACAGGCAGACTGATTGGGGACAGGATATGTACATGAAAGATCCTGGGGATCCGTCAAAAATGTACAGACATACCGGGGGGGAAGAAGATGATGAGAAATGGATATTTACCCCAGCAGATGCTGGAAACTACATACTTATAATAAATGTTAAAGATTTAACCATTGATATTCAAAAGCAGTAGTAAGTTTTATTTCAAAATTGTAACAATAATTTACACTATTCTAAATACAGCCATTATTTTTTCTCAAAACCATTTAAAAACTAAAATTATGAAAAAAGTTAAACACTTTTTAGGCTTTTTGGTACTTGTAGTACTTGCAAATACCTCGATTTTCGCACAGACTCCTGACTCATTATTCATCGTAGGAAGCGCTACTCCTATTGGATGGAGTATTGATAAAGCAATTGAGCTGACTAAAAATCCCGACAGTCTGACTCAATTTATTTATGATGGCCCCCTGTTTCCCGGAGAATTTAAATTTCCGGTCAATCGTCAAACAGACTGGCAACAAGACATGTATATGAAAGATACGGCAGCGGGTAAGTTTTACCATCACATTGGAGGTGAAGAGGATGATGTTAAATGGGTAATTGCCGAAGGGGAGGAAAGTGTGTATCATATAGTGCTTGATTTTCATAATATGACAATTGAAATTACTAAAATTGAAACACCACCGGCTCCTGACTCATTATTCATCCTTGGAGACGCTACACCTATCGGATGGAGTATTGATCAGGCAATACAGCTGACTAAAAATCCCGAAAATTCTGAACAGTTTATTTATGAGGGTACATTAGCCGCCGGAGATTTTAAATTTCCGGTAAATCGTAACCCCGACTGGCAACAGGACATGTATATGAAAGATACTGTATTGGAGGGTTCTTTTTACCATCACATTGGTGGCGCAGCTGATGATAATAAATGGACTATAGCTGCTGATGAGGGTGGTACCTACAAAATAGTACTTGATTTTAATACCCTGACGATTGATATTAAAAAAATAATCGAAACGCTGGCACCTGACTCTTTATTTATAGTTGGAAGTGCTACACCAATCGGATGGAGTATTGATCAGGCAATACAGCTAACAAAAGATCCCGATGATTCAAACATATTTACATATGACGGTATTCTTGTACCCGGAGATTTTAAATTTCCGGTAAATCGTAACCCCGACTGGCAACAGGACATGGTTATGAAAGACACTGTAAATGAGGGTTCTTTTTACCTTCACATTGGTGGTGAAGCTGATGATAACAAATGGGAGATAGCTGAAGGAGATAGTGGTAAATATTATATAGTACTTGATTTTGTTACCATGACAATTAAAATTACAAAATTAGGTGCGACGCCTGATACGCTATACATTATTGGAAGTGCTACAGCAGTTGGTTGGAATATTGATCAGGCAATTCAGCTTACTAAAAATCCCGAAAATTCTAATCAATTTATTTTTGACGGAGAATTGGTTGCCGGAGAATTTAAGTTCCCTGTAAATCGTCAGACCGACTGGGCCCAGGACATGTTTATGAAAGACACAGTAAATGAAGGTCATTTTTACCATCACATTGGAGGCGAAGAGGATGATGTTAAATGGGTAATTGCCGAAGGGGAGGAAGGCATATATCATATAGTGCTTGATTTTACTACCATGACAATTGAGATTGATATTGTTGGTGGGATACCTGATGTATTATACATCGTTGGAAACGCTACACCTATTGGATGGAGTATTGATCAGGCAATTGAGCTAACTAAAAATCCTGAGAATCCTTATCAGTTTATATATGAGGGCACATTGGTTCCCGGAGAATTTAAATTCCCGGTAAATCGTAACACCGACTGGGGACAAGACATGTATATGAAAGATACTGAAAATGAAGGTCATTTTTATCTACACATTGGAGGCGAAGCTGATGATAATAAATGGGAAATAGCTGAGGGAGAGGGAGGAACATATCGTATAGTTCTTGATTTTAGTGACAATACAATTGTATATACTAATGTAACTTCAATTGCAGCTGTACATTCAGGATTTTCCAAAATCACTGTATATCCTAATCCTGCCTCTGATAGGTTGCATATTAATCTCAGTGAAGAAAATGCCGGATCAGTTACTATTTATTTGCTTTCAGGTAAAACTTTATTTCAAGCTCAAATAAATAGTTCTTCTACTGATATTGATTTAACACAACTAAATATTTCAGGATTTGTACTGATAAAAGTATCTACAACTTCTAGTACCGAAGTATTTAAGTGTATTGTTAAATAGAGTTCTGTGATGTATGGAACGCGGATAAAGCCAGCTTTATCCGCGTTCTAATCTTTACATGCCAGAAGTAAGATTATACAAATTTTACTTCATTAATCACTGTTATTAATACCAAATCACTCATTATTAAAATGTCCGGGTTATGCCTACACGCCGAAGATTTATTAAAACCGCATCCACAGTAGCCGGAGCTTCATTGATTCCGGGAACGTTATTTTCTCAACAGGCCAAAGTGTCAGCGAATGATAAATTGATAGTTGGACTAATCGGTTGCCGGGATATGGGTTTTGCCAATGCAAAAGATTTTCTGCTGGAGCCTGGGATTGAACTGGCTGCCCTGTGTGATATTGATAAAAAGGTCCTGGAGGATCGTATAAGAGATATCATGGAGTTTCAGGATAAAAAGCCTGATCACTACCTGGATTACCGCGAACTACTCGAACGGAACGATATTGATGCTGTTATTATCGGCACTCCCGATCACTGGCACTGTTTGCAAACTGTCCACGCCTGTGAGGCGGGTAAAGATGTTTATGTTGAGAAACCCCTTTCAAATTCCGTTGCTGAATGCAACGTAATGTTAAAAGCGGCCCGGAAACACAACCGGGTGGTCCAGGTCGGCCAGCAACAGAGAAGCGGTACACACTGGAAATCAGCAATGGATTTTATCTGGACAGGAAATCTGGGAACCGTCCGCAGGGTTAATATTTGGGCAAATTTCGGATATGGTGCGGGGAGCGTATTATTACCAGACGAACCTGCACCCGATTGGATTGATTATGATCGTTGGCTGGGACCGGCACCTGAAAGACCTTATAACAGGAACAGGTATCACGGAATGTGGAGGATGTTCTGGGATTATGGTGGGGGCCTGATGACTGACTGGGGAGTTCACCTTGTTGATATGGCAATATGGGCAATGAAGGAAAAAGGATTTCCAAAATCTGTGGTTGCCTCCGGTGGCATTTTTGCACATAGAGATAGGGCCCTGGAAATGGCTGACACTCAAAATGTTATATATGACATGGGTAATTACCTGATCACCTGGGAACATAATGGAGGTGTGCAGGTTGGACCGTATGATCAGTTATATGGACTGGCATATGTGGGAACAAAAGGGACACTGGTTATTGACCGGTCAAGATGGCGCGTATTTCCTGAATGGGATTACGATACAGATGGATGGAAATTGGTGAAGCCTGAGGAGGTTAAGTCTGATGATATGACGCATCGCTTTCATGTTCGCAATTTCATCGAGTGTGTGAAAACCAGGAAAAAACCGGCAGCAGATATTGAGATCGGACAACGTGTGGGTATATACGCTCATCTTGGGAACCTTGCCTATAAATCAGGAAAGAAACTGGTGTATGATGATAAGACAGCAACCATACTTAACGATCCTGAAGCCACAGCAATGTTAACTCCTGAATACAGAGATCCGTATAATTTCCCAGACTACTGAAAATAAATCCTCTGTGTGCTCAGTGGTAAAAAAAATAACCACTGAGCCTTATAGAGGACAACTCAGATTAACTGGAATCAATAATTATTGCCAAAATACTTTTCTATTTCTCTGGCTTGAATTTTATATATCAATCTAATCAATTTAAAGTGATTAAATTTGTAATAGCTAAAAAAATCATTTGAAACAATATTTACAATACCTGATAATTTGCTGTTTAACCAGTAGTTATCCATCATTTGCACCAGGGCAAGACAATCCGTACAAAGCTCCATTGTACTGGAGTGTTTATGAGTATTGCTATTCGGTAGACGGAGCAATACCGGAAAGTGAATGGTTGGCAAATATCGACTGGGTAGATCAGAATTTAAAATCTTTTGGCTATAACATGATTTGCATTGATGGCTGGGGAGATGACAATCAATATAATCAGGATGGCTACAGGAAAAAGCATTCAGCTGAATGGGAACAAGATTATGCCTGGTGGTCAACTGAACTTCAAAGCAGGGGGATGACTTTAGGGATGTACTATAATCCTCTTTGGATAAACAGAAACGCTGCAAAATCAGGAATAAAAATTAAAGGAACGGATATTCCACTCTCCAGTTTGATAGATGAGACAGAAGATGCCCTCTGGTTTACCTGGGCACAGGTAGATCGACCGGGAGCAGAAGAGTATGTAAAAGGTTACGTTCAATACTATGCTGACATGGGAGTCAGATATTTACGGGTAGATTTTTTGTCCTGGTTTGAAAGCGGAGTTGATAAGGGGACCATAGTTGGACCGGATCGACCACACGAACATTATGAAACCGCCCTGAGATGGATGAGAGAGGCATGTGATTCTAATGGAATGTTTCTGAGTCTGGTGATGCCAAATCTCAATAATGAAGCGACTACTGAAATACAATATGGCCACATGGTCAGAATAAATGAAGATGTTGCTTACGGAACATGGACAAGGTTCAGTAATTTTGACCGGGGCATTCGCTTTCCAGGGTGGTCGCAGTACCACAATGCATTTGACGGATATACCTATTGGTCTCATATATCGGGAAGAAACAAAATGATATTGGATGGTGACTTTATACGAATAAATACAATGGCAACAGATGAGGAAAAGAAAACAGTCATATCATTGCATTTAATGGCTGGAGGTCCTTTATCAGTTGCCGACCAGTACAATACAATTGGAAATGATTTGTGGTTATACCAAAACTCTGAATTGCTTGCACTGAATCAAGATGGATTTGTAGGAAAACCATTGTCCAATAATCCTGCTGATAAATTCAGTCAGATATGGAGTGGGCAAATGTCTAATGGAGATTGGGTAGTTGGCCTATTTAACCGGGAGGATAATATCGAAAATCGCCACCTGGATTTTAGTACACTTGGTATTGAAGGATCTACAAAAGTACGTGATTTATGGGCACATACCGATTTGGGTGCAATGAACTCCGTAACCGCCAATATTCCTCCTCATGGTTGCTTAATCTATAAGCTGGTACCCGGAGATAATCCTCTCCAAAACCAAACAATTGAATTTAATAGTATTACAGATGTGGAAAATACCATTAATACACCTCAATTAAATTTAACTGCAATCGCAAGTTCGGGTTTGCCGGTAAGTTTTGGCGTTATATACGGACCGGCTGAAGTTAATGGAGACAAGTTAATATTTACAGGGGGAACCGGAGAAATACTAATAACTGCCCGTCAGCCTGGAAATGAAGAATTTGGTGCAGCTATTCCTGTTCCTGTCATATTTTATGCAACAGACTCAATCCAACCTTTTGAAAATCTTTACCTTTTAGGAGATGCAACACCTGTGGGATGGAACATTGGATCGCCGGAAATAATGATCCAAAATGATACAAACCCATATATTTGGGAATGGGAAGGTGAGTTAATAGCTGGAGAGTTTAAAATGCCCACTTTTACAGGCGACTGGTGTGATGGTGTATGGATAAACTCATCGCAACCAAACCAGACACTAAGCGCTACAGATTATATCATTACAAATGGATGTGACGGACCGGATAATAAATGGAGAGTTAATGCAAGCGAAGCAGGTAATTATATGATTTCAATTGATTTGAAAAATAAATCAATCAGCATTGAATCTACAGTTTCCTCAATACATTTTTCTCAAACAGAACAACATCATGAATTTGCTGTTTTTCCTAATCCGGTATCCGATCAATTGTATATTAATTTCGCAAAAGAAACATCTGCTCTGATTACTATTTATTCTCCACTAGGTAATGTTTTATTTCAGGATGAAGAGAAAGGATTACAGACAAGCATTGACTTGAGTGGCCTGAATGCTTCCGGGTTGCTTCTGGTAAAAATATCTTCAGCTAATTATTCAGAAGTGTTTAAGGTATATGTTCGGTAGGTTTTGAAGCCTTTCCCAAAATTCTGTCAGTTGCATGTTGGATTTGTTGGTGAAGGTCCTATGGTTCGGGGGTTAGTAAAAACGTATGATTTATTATTCGATAATCAAGGGAGGTTAATTCCAAATTTTGCCGAAGAATGACAGGAAGACGATCAGCTGGGTTTTGCCCGGCAAATGGGAATGATATTAGCGCCCGGGGAATCAGATAATTGATCAGGTTCCCTTGAACCTTGACAGATTAAGTGAAATTTGTCTCCCATCGGGTCCGGATACGACGGTTTGTCAAAGTAACCGGACTTGATTACTAAACCTTCTCAGCTACCAGCAGATAATCAACTTTTGCCGTTGCTCCCATACCCTGGAAAGTGTGTGCTAGTAGTTTTCCTCCCTTACCTGCATATAGGATTTGGGATGCAAACAGGCCGGACACGTTTCGAGCGCCTGTTCAGATTCATAAACATATCCGCAGTTTATGCATTTCCACCAGACTTTGCCATCCTTCATGAATACTTTGTCTTCGGAGAGGTTTTGCAGGAGTTTTAAATATCTGCGCTCATGCTCGGCTTCCACCTTTGCAATCATCTTGAAGGCTGCTGCGACTTCCGGAAATCCCTCTTCTATAGCAGTTTCAGCAAAGGCCGGGTAGAGGTCTGTCCATTCTTCGTGTTCACCTTCGGCAGCGGCTTTCAGGTTCTCTTTGGTTGTCCCGATGATGCCGGCAGGATAAGTGGCGGTGATCCCGGTCATTCCTCCTTCAAGGAATTTAAAGAAGCGCTTTGCATGCTCCTTCTCCTGGTTTGCCGTTTCCTGGAAAATGGCTGCAATCTGCTCATAGCCTTCTTTTTTTGCAATACTAACGAAGAATTCATAACGGTTCCTGGCTTGTGATTCACCAGCAAATGCTTTTAATAAGTTCTGTTCTGTTTTGGTTCCTTTCAATGAATTTGCCATGACTTGTTATTATTTTTGAGTTAAACTTTATAGAAATCTTCTTTATCAGCACCACATACAGGACATTTCCAATCGTCAGGTAAATCAATAAATTTCTCATCTTCTTTGCTGTCATCATGAATGTACCCGCACACTGAGCATTGGTATTTAGCAGTATCTGCCTGCTTCGGTTTACTTTCCAATTTTGATTTGTCGATATATGTCGGAGCATTTTTAGGTGCAAGGCCTTTTTTTATATTCCGGTAATAAGCATACGTGATGGGATCCGGTTTGTTATCCAGTACTTCAGCCTGGATCAATTCCCCAATAAAGATCCAATGCGTACCCACATCGAATTTTTCAACTACCTTGCATTCAAGGTATGCTATGCAATCGTTAAGTACGATTGGAACACCCGTTTCACCGTATTTCAGGTCCAGTCCTTCAAACTTGTCAATATCCTTTCCGCTTTTATAGCCAAATCTCCCAATGAGTTCAGAATCAGTTTCTTGTTGAAGTACCGAGACAGCAAAATTGCCATGCTTTTCAATCATTGAACTCGAAAAGTTATCCTTGTTGCAACAGGCAGCAAACCTGGCAGGTTCTGATGTTACCTGGAATACGGTATTGGAAATAAATCCATTGCCATTTTCTTTGTTTCCGGTACTCACGATATACAATCCATAACTAATTTTGAACAGGGCTTCGTAGTTTATCATGCTTTTCGGTTTTGAATTATTGAGTTATTATCTGTGGGGTGGCCCTTCCGTAAATTTAATAATTTAATTATTGTCATTCTTTGTTGGACCCAACAAATGCATTTTATTTAGACTTTGTTTAGAATAATTCACCATAATTATCTGTTGAATTTAATAATTAGTGCCGGATCATTTAAATGTCCGAAAAATTGAATATGCCAGGCGGTATTTTGTGAATCATGGCCTGGATGCCAATTATGATCATAACACCCTGGAGGGATTAGAATTCAGAGTGATAAACGATAATAAGTTTGCTTTTTACGTGCATTATGAGGAATAGATCCTTGCGGTCCTCATAGTAATTATGAAGATAAAAACTGTGCCTGTCAGGATTTAATTCTGGCCGCGTCCCCTTTGTCTTTGTGAATTCTGACCATCACCCTGTTCCTGTCCCTGTCTCTGTGCTTGTCGTTGCTGCATTCTTTCCTCCATCAGCTGATTGTATTTTTTCATCTGGGCTTCTGTAAGCACTTCAGCATATTTTTCATCCTTAAGTTTTCTTTGTTCCTGCATTTTGGCTTGCATGGCTTCACGGTCACCACCGCCATCCATCATTTTCTGGCGTTCAGTCTGCATTTTTCTGTACCAGTCCAATTCATACGCAAGGATCTTTTCCTTCTGCTGGTCAGTGCATTCAAGGGTTTCTGCCAGGTTGTCGACCCGCTGTTTTACGTTTTCTTCACTCATTTGCCCGCCCCACTGCCCATGGCCCTGTCCCTGGCCATGTCCCTCTCCAGGACGTTCCTGGGCAAACAGGGGTAGCATGAATAATGCAAGCAATATCATGAGTGATGCAACTTTCAGATTAATCATATTCTTCATTTTAATATCCTCCGGAAAATTTTTATTGGGACAAATTAACAAAAAACAAAATTATCATGTAATAGATTGTGATATTTAGACGTCATAACCGGACAAAGGTTTAATATTATTTCAGAAAAATATTCTCAAATGTTAAACTATTTCCAATAAATTGAGTCAAATACCTGAAATTTCCCCTTCAGAAGGAAAGATTATAACCGTACTAAATATTTGGCGTCTATTTTTATAAATTGCAGGTCCTAAAAAGATAAGAGATTTGGAGATTAAGATAAGCAATCTGAGCAAAATATATTCCGGGGGAAACAAAGCTCTCAACAACATAAATCTTACGATACGCGAAGGCATGTTCGGGCTTCTCGGGCCCAACGGCGCGGGTAAATCCACCCTGATGCGCATCCTGGTAACCATCATGCAAGCCACATCCGGGGAGGTGTTGATCAACGGCAAGGATATCAATAAACAAAGAAAGGAATTACGTAAAATGCTGGGATACCTCCCCCAGGATTTTCGGTTTTTTGCCAGGCTTCGCTCCTGGGAGTTTCTTGATTATGCTGCGCGTCTGGCCGGCATGACGTCGAAAAAAGAGCGGAGTGAGCAGGTAGAAAAGATGCTGCAGGATGTAGGGCTATACCATGTGCGGAACAGGATGGCCAATAAACTGTCAGGTGGAATGAAACGGCGGCTGGGTATAGCCCAGGCTTTGATCTCTTCTCCATCAATTATAATTGTCGATGAACCAACTACCGGACTCGACCCTGAAGAACGGATCAGATTCAGGAACCTCTTATCAGATTTAAGCCATACCGAAACCATCATTATTCTGTCAACTCATATTGTAGGCGATATTTCCAGCACCTGCAACCAGATGGCGCTCCTGAATGAAGGAGAACTGGTATATGATGGACCCCCGGAAGTACTTGTTGCCAATACAAAAGGTTATGTTTGGCATGCAAAGGTAGACCAGGATCAATATGACGATATGAAGGAGAAATTTCCGATCATTTCAACAATACCTTCAGGAACTGGTTGGGAAATCCAGTTTGTGGGCGAAAAACCTTCAGATCTGGAAGCCGAAGAAGTACATCCGAACCTCGAACATGCCTATGTTCACTTCATGGAAAACAAACTTAATCACTGGAACATTTGATTAATATTCAGAACATATTAAGCGTCTCAAAATATGAAAGGAAAACCCTTTACAGAAGCTGGTTCTTTCGTATTTTCTCCATTATTGCGCTGGTATTTCTGTTCAGCATAAATATGGGTTTTTTTGGTTTTCACGGTGGTATCCGCTGGACGACACGGGCCATTGCAGCTAACCTTCCCTATATAAACGTGCTTTTCATCAATGTGGCCCAGGCCATTATAGCGGTTTTCCTGGCTTCAGATTTTCTCAGGCGGGATAAGAAACTGGATACAACAGAGGTAATTTATACTCGTCCGGTTTCCAATGGAGAATATGTTGTAGGCAAAACAATAGGCATTCTTACTCTGTTTATTGGCCTGGTGATCCTTGCCCTGCTTATGGCCCTGGTGTTCAACCTGATTCGCCAGGATGTTCCTGTAGTCTGGCAAGCCTACCTCTATTATCCCTTGCTGATTACCATCCCGACCCTGGTGTTTATCCTCGGTCTTTCATTTTTGTTGATGATCATTATTCGAAACCAGGCGGTCACATTTCTTATCCTGCTCGGTTATATCGGGCTCACACTTTTCTATTTCCAGGATAAGCTGCACGGCCTGTTGGATTATATGGCATTTAACCTGCCAATGGTGTATTCTGATTTTATCGGATTCGGTGAACCATACAGGATCATACTTCACCGTATTGCCTATTTTTCAATGGGTTTGGGATTTATTTTTGCTACCATAAGATATCTCAACCGGCTTCCCCAGGTGGGCAGATGGAACGCCATTAACCTCATTGCATTTGCTGCATTCTTTATTTTTGGTGCAGCCGCAGGGTACCGGTACTTTTCAATATATCAAACAGAAGACAGGGAAAGAATAGAATATATGGCCCTGAATAATATCAACGCACGGATCCCCTCGGTTGATATTGTTTCCAATACCCTGAATGTCGAACAATCTGGCCGAAAACTTAAGATCTCTTCAGAATTGTTTATCAGGAATCAGAACAGGCAGCAACTGGATACGCTTATCTTTTCATTAAATCCGGGATTTAAAATAGATAGCATTACATCTGTTGACGGGAATGTTGATTTTGCCAGGAACAGGCAGATCATAAGGATTATCCCGGAAAACGGAATGGCTCCGGGAAGAAGGTCCAGGTATACCATATTTTATTCCGGGATTCCAGTGGAATCGATTGCCTATCTTGACATCCCTGATGAAAACCTGAGGGAGCTGAAACGGATACAGGTGGCCCCTATTGACAAAAAATCCGGGATCATCACCAGCAATTTTCTCCTGCTGACACCTGAATTACTCTGGTACCCAATGGCTGGAGTGGGTTTCAATAACCTGACATTTCTGCCCCGGGAGCTGGATTTTGTCCGTTTTGAACTGACCGTGAAACCTAATGGTAACCTTATGGCGGTTGCTCCTGGTGATGTTGAAATTTCCGGTGATGAATTTCACTTTACCCCGGAAACAGATCTGAACGCACTTTCACTTGTGGTAGGTCCTTTTGAAAAAAGAAGTCAGAACTATGGGGATATAGATTACAATCTCTATCTCATGCCCGGACACGATTACTTTTCAGGATTTTTTACAAACATTACAGATACTATCGGCGATCTGATCAAACAGGAAAAGGATGACTGGGAAATTGATGAACTCGACCTCTACTATCCCTTTAAGCGTATAAACCTCGTTGAGGTACCCATACAGTTTCATGCATATGACAGGCCGCTGATACAAATTGTTGAGACCATCCAGCCTGAAATGATCCTGCTTTCAGAAAAAGGAGCAGGTCTGAATTCGATGGATTTTGCCAGGTATCAATTTTATGAAGAGCGCAGGAACAGGAGGGAGAATGAGACCCGGACACCGAAAGAGATCGAAGCAAGGACTTTCAGCCGGTTTCTCGAGAGCACCTTCTTCAGGAGTGAAACCACTACACGTCCGGTTACAGATAACCGTCAGATGGGCGGGGAGGATCTCCTGGTTTATCGTGGAACCAGCTACAGCAAAAATCCATTTTGTGTATTTCCACTCTATTATAGTTACATGACAGGGATCAGCTCTTCAGATTTTCCCCTTTTCAATTCCATGCTCGAGATTTATTTAAAAGAAGGTTTCGAAGTATCAATGCGACAGAGTTTCAGGGGTGGCATGACCGACAGTGAAACAGCCAATATGGCACTTAGGGATAATTCCCTTACTGAAATCATTGCTGAATGGGACAATACAATCACATCCTCACTGGTATTTCAATCCGGCAGTTTTATTTTCCTTGCCCTGAAAAACAGGGTCGGACCCGGTAATTTTGACAACTTTCTATATTACTATCTGGAGGATCATGCTTTCCGTGAAATTCCGTTTGAAATGTTCTCTGCTGATTTTTACAGGGAATTCGGCGTGGAAATAGAACCCTATTATGAGACGATCAATACCAAAGGCAAGATACCCGCTTTCATAATGAGTAATCCGGAATATATACAAACCAGGGATGAGATTGGGGAGGTCTACCTGATAAGATTTTCATTGCGCAATACAGGTGAGGCGAAAGGCATGGTGGATGTATCGTTGAGAATTGCCGGATCATTTGGCGGCGGAGGAAATGAAGAGAAGCGCCTTTACGAAATGGACCCCGGGGTAACAAAGGACATTCAGATCGTCCTTTTTGAACAGCCCCGGATGATGACGGTGAACACGCTTGTTTCAGGTAATATTCCTTCAACCTTCAGCGCCTTCCTCAGGTCAGCCGAGAGTGTAAGAGCAACAAATACGGAAGAGTATGAACGGATTTCTGACAGGGATTTAACTTTGCAGCTTCCTGGGGAGTTTTTAGTGGATAATGAAGATCCTGGATTTCATTATGTATCTGTGTCCAATGAAAGTAAACTGAAAAGGTACATTGATTCCCGTAAAACACAATCCAGCGAGATATTCTATGAGCAGATCAATCCATACTGGACACCTGTTAGATGGACACCGTATGCCCATTCGTCATTTTATGGCGAATCTGTGCGTTCGGCACTTGCAACAAGAAGTGGGGAAGGTGATAATGTGGCAAACTGGACCACCGTTCTTCCTGCAGCTGGATTTTATGATGTTTATGTCTATATTCCCATGTCAGCCATGTTTGGCCGCCCGGAAGGGCGCAGGCGCGATGGTGATCAGGGTGGTAACCAGCAGGGAGGCCCGGGTAGTGGGGGTGGACGTGGAATGGGGCCGTCTTTTGCTGATGCAGGTACGGTCTATAATTATACAATTTCTTCCAATGAAGGTGTCGAGGAAATTGAATTCCCGCTGAGAAACATTGAGGATGGATGGAATAAAGTAGGTGCATTCCATTTTCCCGCGGATACGGCTAAAATTGAATTATCCAACAAAACCAACGGGAAAAGGGTTTTTGCCGATGCGGTAAAATGGGTACGAAGATAAATTGTAATAAACCAACAAACAGATAAACCCAATAATATGAATCCAATTAAAAAGTTAAGATATTTTATTCTGGCTGCAATCTTGCTCTGCCAGGTTTCCGGGCTTACAGCACAGGTTCTTCTCGACATAGATAAGGCACTGGAAATTGCCATACAAAACAGCCCAACCATGCAGCAGGTACAGCTTGCCCTGGTCAGAAGCCAGGAAAAACTGAACGCACAACTGGCCCGGCAAAAATCCCAGTTTGCACTGGTGCTCAATCCTTTTGAATATGACAGGACGAACCGGTTTGACCAGCGTACGAGCGAATGGTACCTGAATGAATCTGCCCGGTCAGCGGGTACATTTGCAATAAACCAGAGAATTCTGCCGACAGATGGTACTGTTTCGTTGAGAAATACCTTTTCTTATGACTACAACAATTCAGAATCTGCCGGAGCGATCGATCCTATTTCACAGACCTGGAACAACCGGCTGATGCTGGAGCTTTCCCAGCCCATATTTACCTACAACCGCACTAAAGTCCAGCTTGAAACACTGAGGCTTGCCAACGAGTCGGCCCTTTTGAGGTACTTGTTGCAAAAGTTAAGCCTCGAAAGAAATGTGGCCCAGAGTTTTTATTCTGTATACTCCAGGCAAATGAGCCTGCTCATCGCTGAAGAGGAGTTGAGAAATAATGAGGACAGCCACGAGATTATTAAAAATAAAGTTGAGGGGGGATTGCTTGCACTGGAAGAACTGTACCAGTCGGAGGTGAACCTGGCCACCAGCCGGTCTAATGTTTTTACTGCCGATCTGAACCTTCAGAACACCATGGATGAGCTGAAAGTGATCGTAGGAATGCCACTTGAGGAAGAATTTGTGATCATTACACAGATCACCATTGATACGGTGGGAGTTGATCCCGAAATGGCAATTCAGCATGCCATGGACAACAGGATGGAACTCAGGCAGCGTCAGATAGAGATCGATAACTCCATGTTTAGCCTGATGGATGCCAAAACCGTTAACGAATTTGCAGGCTCAGTTACAGCCTCTTTAGGTATTACTGCAAATAATGAAGATTTCGGTTTATTGTTTGATAAACCGACAAATACTCCGGCAGTTGGACTGACCCTGAATATTCCCATATTTGACTGGGGGGAAAGAAAATCGGAAATAAAGGCTGCTGAAGCCGATCTGCAAAGTGCCGGGATTGACCTGGAAATAGAAAAAGTCGATATCCAGGTAAATATAAGATCGATTGTAAGAAATCTTGTAAACCTTGAAAACCAGATAGTTATCCAGAAAAAAACCGTCGAGAATGCTGAACTGACTTATGATATTAACCTGGAGAGATACCGGAATGGTGATCTCACCAGCCTGGACCTGGGTATATATCAGAACCAGTTATCCGACAGGAAAATGGCCCTGACCAACGCGAAGATAAATTATAAACTGGAATTGCTGAATCTGAAAATCCAAACCCTTTACGATTTTGAACTCGGAGAAAGCATTGTCCCAAACGAACTTAAAAATGACTAATAAACCCGAAACCCGGAACCCGGAACCCGAAACCCGGAACTAATATTCATTCAATAAACCAAGTTTTACTGATGAAGAATTCAAAATATTTTTTTACGATTCTGTTAATGGCGCTGATTATCACCCATTCGTGCAAACAGCCCGATCTGAATGTTGAAACAACAATAGAAGTACCTGTCGGAGTCATCGAGGCAGGCATATCATCGATCGAGGAGTTTATCAATACCACCGGTACAGTGTACCCGATAAAGGAAGTAAGCCTGAATTCGGAAATGACAGGCAAGTACCGGCTTCAAAATAATCCAAATACTGGTAAACCATACGCTTTGGGCGATGAAGTAACGGGTGGGGCAACCATTATTAAACTTGAGGATGAGGAATATTACAATAACCTTCGGATAAAGTCAAAGGAGGTGGACCTGGAAATCTCCCGGCAGGAATATGAGAAGCAAAAATCTCTCTATGAAAAGGGCGGTGCCACACTTCGTGAGTTAAAAAATGCCGAGATCGGATACATAAATTCCGAATATGAAATTGAAAGCGGCCGGATAAACCTAGGAAAAATGTCGGTCCGGACCCCCTTTTCCGGGGTAATCACAGAACTGCCGAAATTCACCAATGATACAAAGGTTAATTCGAATACCATGCTGGTAAAACTGGTGGACTACAGCAGCCTGTACCTTGAAACCAATCTTCCCGAGAAGTATTACTCCAATGTGGCAAAAGGATTTAAAGTTTATATCACCAGCTATACCAGTCCAATGGATACCCTGATTGGCGTCATAAACCAGATATCTCCGGCCATTGATCCGGAGGCCAGGACTTTCAAATGCTTTGTTAATGTAGACAATAAAGAAAAAAAGATATTACCGGGAATGTTTGTAAAAGCCGACCTGGTCATTAACAGTTCTGAAAATACCATCGTAATCCCCAAGGATATTATCGTTACCCGCAACAGGGTGCGCTCCGTTTTCGTAGTTGAGAGAGGGGTTGCCAATGAGAGGATGATTACTACCGGACTTGAAAATGCCGACATGGTTGAAGTTTTAACGGGACTGGAATCTGGTGAAAGTGTTGTCAGCAAGGGTTTCGAAACGCTGCGTAATAATTCCAGGGTCAAGGTCCTGAGATAATCAAATAACTAAAGTTGTCAGCACCTGGTAACTGGTAACTAGTGTTTAATTGCATAAATAACCTATATTAAATAATAATTTACTATCTTTGGGGTATGAGAACAGCACCAAAGATAGAGGTCACGCCCCAAGACCTCAAAATATTGACCAAAAGGTCCAAAAGCCGAACAGAACCTA
>JADHVS010000284.1 GCA_016783865.1 Bacteroidales bacterium | reverse complement strand
TCAGTTGCAACCATTTTAGGAATTCCATCTGTATTATACTGTGCTGTAAAAACGAAAGTAATCAGTTCCGTAGTACCAACCTTTAAATCAGCGTTCAGGGAAGTTGGAAAATCACCCTCATACTCTTCATCGAGCGGAGTGGGTGTTATAATTACGCTGTTGTAATTATACACTGTGAACACAGCATCATTAGTGGTACTAGTTTCAGATGAAGGAAATTCAAAAATCGCCTTATCCCCGCCGGCAACAAAATCCCAGTCTTCAATGGATGGATTCCAGGAATAGGTTCCAACCAGCTCATCCCAGATATCCTGCAATGTTTCAGGATCTTCCTCCAATTCACCACTTGTTTTTAAGGCCTTAAACAAGGTGTTAAGATCATTTTCCCCGGTTTTGATGCCTGCAATGGCATGGATGACCGTATTTAATTTTGATCTTTTTGTTGTTGCGGATTTAAAAGGATCAGAAGTATCGAGGATATTTCCAAGATTCACTGCAACATCCATAGTCTCAAGATCCTTCATATCTTCCATCGTATTCACCATACTGATGGCCGACTCTTCCACTATGGCCTTGTTCTCTTCAACGGTTTTTTCACTGAATTTTTCTATTTCACCATTGTCATCTTTTGAACAGGATGAAATAATTGCCAGCCCCATCAGAGCAACAATATAGACTAACTTAATTTTCATAATTGTCGATTATTAATTTTGGTTTAAAAATAATTATTCACTTGCCTCCCTTATTTATAATGAATCTAAGTTAATTATAAAATATGGTAATTCCAGAAGGGTATTATTTTTTTGATAGAATAGTTGTTTTTCTTTGTAAAACTTTGAGTTTTTTTTACCAGCCGATTCCGCCAGACCTTGTCCGCTCTGTGGCTCTTTGTGTAATTTTTTAAAAGCTATACCACAAAGTTGCACAAATCTACACAAAGTATGCCACAAAGTTGCACAAAGTTGAGAATACCATTTAACTAAATCGCAATGCAATGAAAGTTTTATTTATTGGCGGAACAGGTGATATATCTGCTGCATGTTCCAGACTGGCCCTTGACCGGGGTAATCTTGACATACCCGAACTGAAAAAGGCTGTTAGTATCCGGTGCGATATAAATTATTTACGACAAAAGAAATCTCGATATAAACTGATTTTGTCATCCTGAATTTACCTGCCTGCCGGCAGGCAGGTTTCAGGATCCAATTCACATCCGGGGAGATTCTGAAACGAGTTCAGAATGACAACATGCACCCCTACAGGGCATAAGTGAAGCCGATCATGGCATTGAATCTCATGGTTGGATAGTGGAGCCAGGGCTCCTGACTCATGCCTAAAATATTATTTAAACGGATAAAGGCAGATAATATCTTCGTATACCGGTACTCAACACCAACGTTCAGGTCCAGATAACCCTCCAAAACAACCGGTTCTCCGGCAGGATCCGGATTAAACGCATACCTCTTCCCCCTTACAAAAAGACTTGCATCCAGAACAATTTTGTTCCTGAGGTTGTAACCGGCCCGCAGACTCATATCAAAATTGGGCGTATGCCAGGGATGTGGTAAAGTATCCATATTAAACTGGGAATACATTGCAGACAGCAATAAATTCAACTTTTCGCTGGGTCTGAACGAGGCTTCTCCTGTCAGGCTCAGTTGTTCAATATCATCATATACTACCCCAAACTGATTTTCCAGCACGCCGGCGGTATCGTTAATAAAAAAGTACATATTATCGATCAGGGAGTAATTAAACTTGATATGGTACCCGAATTTGGACGACAGGCTGCCTTTTACCCCCAGGTATCCCATGATCTTGTGATTGGTGTTCTTTGTTCTCAATCCCGGCAGCAGATAATTGTTCTCCCCGATCATTTTGCTGAAGTTATTCACCTCGTACATTCCGTCGACACCAAAATAGGGCACAAAAACCTTGTCGATCACCTTGATTTTCAGGTATGCCCTGGGATGAACCGCCACTTTTGCATCTCCACCATGGATATCTGATGCTATATTGGCCCCGAGCATATAACTGTAATCAGATGTTGACCTGGCAAACCATGGATTAATATTTAAAACGGTCTGGTTAGAAGAGTCAATGGATTGACTGCTAAGGTAATGTGCAATATCGGTATTGAGGCCAAAGACCTGGTTTTTCATCAGCTTGTTAAACTCGCCGGATAGTTTTATGGCATGTTCATTATGATCAAATTTATCAAGTGAATAGCCGTAATCGAAATTAACCTGGTAATTCAGATGGCTGGAATCCTTGTGTGTTGAATGGAGCTGCAGGGCGGCATTGGCAAAAATATAGTGCTGCTGTATGGATTCCTTTTCCAGCGTCGTATCCAGACTCCAATTATAACCATAGAAATTCACTCCCCTGTATTGGGCATCGAAATCACCAGATAATACAGACCGTTGGAAAATCTTCTTTCCGTATAGATTGAGTAAGTTGTCGTTAAAACCGGGTGGCACCTTTTCTCCGTTGTTCAATTTGACCTTCCCATTGACTGATTGGTGCATGAAATATATGCCCATTGAACGGTCCTTCGACCGAAGGGTGTTAACGTTCAGCTCAGCAAGGGGAGCAAGGTAATTCCCGACACCCAATTTCAAATATGATTTATATAGCTTTGAAAGTGGCTCTCCAACAAGCTTTGCAGCCATTATTGGACGAACCTCAAAACCTGTTTTGATTTTCTTGGGCCGGATCGAATAATCGAAATCAGGTTGTATGCTGATGGTATCGCTGATTGTTGGCAATACATTGATCTTATATGCATCTGACAATGCCGGCTTGTAGGGCTGCACCACAATGATCTCCTTATCCAGTCCGCCCTGCGCCCTTAATTCAACCGGGTAAGAAATAATCGCTGTTATTATCAGTAAAATGATGAGCTTTACTGCCCTTTTCATTGCATGCCTGTTCGTATTGATAATTCTTCCCATGCTACTGCCCTCCTGTTATTTCAATTTCCAGTGTATCCTCTATGATCTTGTTCTCCTCCTCCATATCCTTCCTTGTTATCTCAAATTTCTTTCTTGTAGCCAGGTCAACAATACCATCGGTAGTATTATCATAATAATCGATAATGCTCTGAAGCGTTTGCACAGCCTGGAATTCATCGTCCCACAGCAGGTAAATATCGGCGAGGATAATAAATGCCTTGGCCATCCAATAGTTGTGAGGAGTATTCATATCAATGAACTCAAATATGACATTCGCCGATTGCTCATATTCCTTTCGGATAAACATCAGTTCAGCCACCCGGTACTTTGATTCCGCCCCTTCCAGGCTCTTCACTTCCCTGGCAACCAGGGCATATTCATCCTGAGCGAGGGCAAACCGGTCGAGTGCATAATATGATTGAGCTGTTTTGAAACGTGCTTCCCTTTCTATCTCTTCCGAGAGTTTCTCTTCCATTAGAACGCTTCTTGCAGCCTCTATTACAGAAGGATAATCCTCGAGTTTATAATAACAGCGCATCTTGCCTATCCTGGCCATGAAGATATTTGATTTAACCTCAGCGATCTCTTCAAGCATCAGGAAATACTCAAGGGCGACTGAATAGTTTTTGAGGCTATAATTAATCCGGGAAGCAGAAACCAGGGCAGGTTCGCTGAAAGTGCTTCTTGGCTGACTGATCACATAACTCAGGGACGTCAGTGCATCACCAGATTCATCATTCCTTAAATGACATTCTGCTTTGTAGAAATTTGCCTGCAATAAAAACCTGCCATCTTCGAATTTCTGAATATATTCGCCAAAACTTCTTTTGGCATTTTCACAATCGCCATTCATATATACATTCTCAGCCGCAATATATGTAAGTGAATCCTGCTCGGCTATGGTCAGGTCTGCCTCTTCTCCCAGGCTGTTCACATAGGCCACATAATCATTTACACGGTTCGCATCAACATAAACATTCCGGATCCCTTTCAGGGCACTTTCAGCTTCAGGCGAACCAGGATATTCAGCCACGACCCGTTTATAGTATTCCAGCGACTGATCTACCTGATCCAGGTTATAATAGATAAGTGCCAATTGAAGCAAGGCCTTACTGACATATGAACTATTGGGGAAATTCTCTACGATTTCATTATATTTCGGGATGGCTCTGTCGGGTTGTTGCAGGATAAAATAGCTCCTGCCGGTCTCGTATGTCGCATCGGCCAGGTAACTGGATCCTTCATATCCCGATAAGATCCGGGACATGGTGGCAATTTTTTCGGAGTGCTTATTCTGCAGGCCGAGTGAGAAACCTTTCTGGAAGAGGGCATAATCCACATCCACCAAATCCAGGTCGATCGCTTTCTGGTAATAATCAATGGCCTGCTGGTATTTGGAATCGAGGTAATACATATCACCTATCCGGTTGTAGCTGTCACCCAATACTTTTGAAGGAACTGAGCTGCTCAGGTTTTCAAATTTCCTGAACCAGCTGAGTGCCTGAACATAGTTCCCCTGCTTAAAATATACATAGGCCATATTGTAATGACATACGGTATAAACACTTACACTCGTGGCGCCCTCTGACAGGAAGAAATTGTTGTAGAACTGGCTGGCCTGCTCATAATCTGTCAACCGGTAATACGACTCCCCTTTCCAATAGTAGCACAATGACTTCAGGGCCGGATCATAATTACCATACTTAAGTGAGGCATCAAACTTGGTCAGGGCATCATTGAACAGCAGGTTTTTAAATAATTCCAATCCCCGGAAAAAAGCCACCCTTTGATACGCCCTCTCGATATCCGGTGTTTTCCGTTTGATTTTTTCCAGTGAGACCAGGGCCTCCTTATAGTTCTTTGTACCCATATAAGCCAGGACCAGGTAATTGTATGCCAGGTCGGTTTTTTCCGAGGAAGGATAGAGCGAAATAAAATGGTTAAACACCTTTACGGCATCATTGAACGGGGTATAGGATATTTCATAGGTGACCACCGCATAGTTAAACAGGGCATCCTCCTTAATTTTCGGATCAAAATCCATTCTGGAAGCAGCGGCAAAGGATAACCTGGCCTGATTCTTATCTCCCAGCCTGAGGTAACAATCAGCAAGGTGGTACATGGCACTCTGGGTCACCTCAGTCTGTCCCAGGGATACCGACTGAAAGAGTTCCCTGGCCTTTTCATAATTCTCCTCCATATAATAGGCAAACCCAAGTTGATACCTGTCTTCATTGGTCTTCCGGTGGCTTGATTCATTAAACTTTTCGAGGTAGACAATGGATTCTTTATATTTCTCAGAATTGAAATAGGCCTCGCCAATGATCTTGGCCATTTCGGGATACCTTTTCTCGGTCACAGATTCAAGTAAAGCAGGGGCATATTCAATGACCTGCTCCCATTTCTCCTGCAGATAATAGATCTGGCTAACATAATATGGGACTATAGGAGAGAACAGATCATCGTCGCTCAACTTCAGAAATCCTTCAAGAGCCGTTTC
>JADHVS010000283.1 GCA_016783865.1 Bacteroidales bacterium | reverse complement strand
GGTGTAATGGCAATGTTCCTCAAAGTAGGCACACGGAACTTTCCATTTTCGGCCGGGTCATTCACCGTTATTCCTAACCCGAGGTCAATAAAATCGAAACCATCCGGGTTTAGGTCTGCGGGTAATAAGTAGAACGGATTTTCCGGATTTTTTGGCACTCCAAGATTATCATAAGTGAAATCGGTAAACAGGGGAGGTGTGCCATCAAGGGATGGAGTGCTTGGATGGCAGGCCGCACAGTTTCCCTTAAGTTCAGATACGAATAATCCAAATCCACGTAATTCCTGTTCGGTAAGTTCAGCCTCTCCCCTTAAAAAATGATCGTACTTTGAATCGAAAGGACGGAATTCAGCAGTTCTTTCATAAGCGGCAATGGCATCGGCCATATATGCAAAGGCGGTGGATTCATCGTCCAGTGCACCCTGACCATAAATTTCTGTGAACATATGCGCATATTCAAGGGTCCTTAGTTTTTCCCTGATGGTAATGGTATCAGGGTTGGCCATTTCCAGCGGATTCAGCGGGGGGCCCATGGCCTGTTCCTCAAGTGTGTTAGCCCTGCCGTCCCAGAAGAGACCCCCCACCCAGACTTGTTCCACCGTGTCAAAATGCAGGGGCGGGATAAAGGAGGCATAGGCTACCGGCAGGTCATTACGGTTTCCGTATCTTCCCTTAATAGCCCCTCTTGATACCGGCAGTCCGGTTTCAGGATCGGCGAATGCCAGCTCCGGCTTATGGCAGGCTGAGCAATCCTGTCCCTCGGGAGTTGACAGGCTCGTCTCGAAGAATAATAATTTCCCGAGTTTTTCTTTGTCGGTCAGGTTCGTTTCATTTTCTTTTTCGGGAAGGGGCCGGTTGCAGGTGATTAAAGTTACAAGAATGAGTGCTGGCAAACAGATGGTGGACAGTATCAGTTTTCTCATGGGGATGTGTTAAAAAGGGATTTACTCAAGGTAGTAAAATCAAAATATAAATACAACCGTGACAATAAAAATGTAAGTAAAGGTAAGGTTCCTGATCACCTGAGTAAAATGAAAAAAGCCCGCTGAATATCAGGAGATTTGTTACATGAGTAGAGATTGCAGCAATGGGATATTATTTAACAGAGGTCCGTGGCGGAGAATCATTTATTACCCATCAGTTTTCTTGTTCTTCTTCCTGTCATGTTCGTTAAGCAATATCTTTCTTAAGCGGATAGATTTAGGAGTAACTTCCACATATTCGTCTTCACCAACATATTCCAGGGCTTCTTCCAGTGAAAATTTAATGGCCGGAGCTATTGACACCTTTTCATCTGACCCTGAAGCCCGCATATTGGTAAGTTTTTTAGTTTTAATTACGTTTATTACAAGATCGTCCTGTTTTGTGCTCTCTCCTATTACCTGGCCGGCATAAATTTCATCATTCGGGTCAATAAAGAACTTTCCCCTGTCCTGAAGTTTGTCAATCGAATAAGCAATGGATGTTCCTGTTTCCATGGCTATTAATGCACCGTTTCTTTTATTTTTAAGATCACCTTTCCAGGGCTCATATCCCTTAAAACGATGTGAAATCACGGCATTTCCTTCGGTTGCTGTTAATACAGGCTGGGTAAGTCCTATTAATCCCCTTGCGCATATTTTGAATTCCAGCTTTATTCGGTCATTCTTTGTCGCAATATTCAGGATATCTCCTTTGCGGTTGGTAACGATCTCTATCACTTTTCCCGAGAACTCTTCAGCAACATCAACATATAAAAGCTCAACGGGCTCGTGCTTAAACCCATTGATTTCCTTAATAACAACCTTTGGCTGGCCCAGTTGCATTTCATACCCTTCCCTTCTCATGGTTTCAACCAGGATAGATAAATGCAGGATGCCCCTGCCATAGACGGTTAACCTGTCAGGTGAATCTGCCTCTTCAACTTTCAATGCCAGGTTCTTCTCGGTTTCTTTAAATAATCTCTCCCGGAGATGCCTTGAGGTAACAAATTTGCCTTCCTTACCAAAAAATGGTGAGTTGTTTATGGTGAACAACATACTCATCGAAGGTTCATCTATTGAGATTGGTTTTAACGCTTCAGGTACTTCAAAATCGGCAATTGTATCTCCTATGTCAAAATTTTCAAGTCCCAAAACAGCTACAATTTCACCTGATTTAACTTCCTCCTTGGTTTTTTCCTTACCCAATCCTTCAAAAGTATAAAGCTCTTTGACGACTGATTTATTGATGAGGCCATTCCGCTGAATAACGGAAACCTGGTCGCCCATTTTTATGCTTCCCCTGTGGACTTTTCCAACAGCTATCCTGCCTGTATAAGAGGAGTAATCCAAAGAACTGATTTGTAATTGAAGCGTACCCGGATTGTCTTTTGGCGGATTAAAATATTCAATTATCGTATCCAGCAGATAGGTTATGTTGTCTGTTGGTGTTTTCCAACCGGATCCCATCCATCCCTGTTTTGACGAACCGTAAACCACAGGGTAGTTGAGTTGTTCTTCTTTGGCATCAAGGGAATACATCAGGTCGAAAACCAGTTCATTTGTCTCTTCCGGATTACAATTTAGTTTATCCACTTTATTAATGACAACGATCACTCTAAGATCCATTTCCAATGCTTTTTGCAAAACAAAACGTGTTTGAGGCATAGGCCCTTCAAGCGCATCAACAAGCAATAAAACCCCGTTGGCCATATTCAACACACGCTCTACTTCGCCTCCGAAATCGGAATGCCCAGGAGTATCGATAATATTAATCTTTGTTCCTTTATATCTTACCGATACATTTTTGGATAAAATAGTTATACCTCTTTCCCGTTCCAGGTCATTTGAATCCAATATCAGATCCCGTACTTCCTGGTTATCCCTGAACATTTTTACCTGGTGCAGAATTCTGTCGACCATGGTTGTTTTTCCATGATCAACATGTGCTATAATGGCAATATTCCTGATATCCATATCTATTCTTACTCACATTGAAGAAGTCCGCAAAAGTAACTTATTTAAACCACAGTAAAAAATGGATATTATTGAAGGAAACAGAGCCTCTTATTAGTGAAGTAATTCAGATTCCACTGAGCTTTTGATGGCAAAATACCTTATGAAGCACTAAAATGTATACTTAAATAATATCAATTTGGGCCAATAGGGTTTAAAGGAACCACAACAATTTTAATTCTGGATATTTCCTTGATAATGTATTTGCCCCTTAAATAGTTGGACAAAAATATGGGAAATAGATTATGAATATGTTCAATATAACAATTAAAATAGTCTATTCATCCAGTACCATGATCCGGATATTTCTCCAGCGCACTTCATAAGGGGTAGGATCATCACCCACATCATGTACCTGGAGCCCGATGATCCCGCTTTCGTTCAATGAATCCATGAAATCTGCACATACAATTCCGTTGACCGTTGTTTTAATGGAATTCCCTTTGCATTCAACCCTGTATTGATTCCATTGATTGTCTTTAAAAGCCTTGCTTGCTTCGGAACCTTCTTCCGGTCTCCATGGCATGAATGCACGGCGGGCCTCATCGTATACACCTCCCGAACTGCCAATGGTCTCTGTGGCAATCTCTACCTGGTAGCCATAAACACGATCACCGGGGATCTTGTGTGGTTGAGGTATACCCTCCCCATTCCTGAACCAGAAAACCATTTCTTCCTTTGCGATCATGCTGCGGAACTGCACTCCTGAATTCAGCTCCGGATCGGCTAAAAGCACCTCAAATTCAAGAATAAAATCCCCGAATTCACGGTCGGTGCACAAAAAAGTGTTGGGGCTCCCTTTTATTGCTGTTCCGATAATGGTTCCATCCTCAACCCTGTACTTTGCAAAACCACTGTGAACGGACCAGCCATTTAAGGTTTTTCCGTCAAACAAGCTGATCCATTCCGTGTCCTGGCTGAAGGAATTCATACTACTTAGCAGAAAAAGCGAGACAAGGATGGCTGAAACAAAGGTGTATTTTTTCATCATTATTGGTTTTATTGAGTTTATATAACTGTGTAAATATAGGATAAATTCAGCGGTCATTCATGGAACAAAGCGAGTCACTGTTCCCGGGCGAAAGTAGATCACCTGATCACAAATTTCTCAGCAATTTGCCGGGTTTTTGTTGATATGGAAAGAAAAATAATTCCTTTTGAGATATCCTTTTTATCGATTTTTATTTCAGTGTATTCAACCATATCCCTGATCTTTTCCGATAGTAAAATTCTTCCGCCGATATCAACTATTCGAATGGTTAGCATATCTTCATCAGTGCAGTAAATTCCAATTGCCAGGTAGTCGCCGGTTTCGGTAAAATCGATTTTAAGCGAACCGGCATCTCCTTTATTCAATTCAACCGTGGTAAGATCTGCTTCAACCATCATTGAAGTGGCAGGTCCTGAACCAAATCCTTCTCTTGCAGCTTTAACAGAGATATTGCCCCCGCTGAATTCAGCATCAAAATCCACCTCGATGCGCTTCGATATGCTGTTGCCTGTTGCTCCTTCAGGCAATTCCCATATATAGGAGCCTGCATTGAACACCTCCGGCACTGAATATTCAATTGCACTAACTCCCCTGGGTACGTTCCCGGGACCCGCAATGGCTTCCGGGGCAAGAGGGACGCTGTAAAATTCAATTCCGGGAAGGCTGATGTCACTGTTCAGGGGCACCAGCCCGATTTCAACCGAGTCTTTATTATGCACCTGAATTAATAAATAATTTTCATCTGCCACTTCGCCCATTCCCGACGCAAGTAATGTGACGTTATCCCATGTATCGTAAAATGCAGCAACAGCATCCGGATTTCCTCCCACATCGCCCGCAATGACATAAAAGTTCTTACCGGGTTTACCTGAAAGCAATGGCTGGATTTCCTCCCAGTAGTTCGAATAATTCACTATCTGATCGTACCTCGAACGGCTGTTGCTCATTACCCCAATGTACTTCTCATGACTATTCCACAGAAGTTCATGGAAGAAAATAAAGATATTCCGGATCGTATCTCCTGCAATGTTTATCTGTTCATTTAAAAAATCAACCTGGTTGGAGGAAATGGACCTTTCTTCCTCGCAACTGTTTAGAACAATATATAACTCGTTCTGCGAATAGAACGAGTACCAGGTGCCGCCAAATTTATCTTCAAACACCTGCCAGCCTGTATCGTTGTCATCGTGGTTGCCCATGACGTAGTAGTAAGGCAATCCGTAGACGGCCAGCTCATCTTCCACCTGCTGCCAGCTTTCGGAAGTACTATAATTGACAATATCCCCTGTGAAGACTATAAATGCGACATTTGAATCATACCCGGAATTCAAGCTGTTCAGAAGATCAGGATGCAAACCGATATTTACTCCATCGTGCGAACCATAGGCATGTCCGGCAACTATAAATGCATACGGAGTATCGACCTGGGCGTTTACAAAGGATTGAACCGGTAACAGTAAAATAATTACCATTCGCATGGCCCGGCCGGCT
>JADHVS010000282.1 GCA_016783865.1 Bacteroidales bacterium | reverse complement strand
AAATGGTGACTGATAATATTTAAATCCATATCTGTTCGGGTTACCTGAATCCAGGTAGGAGTAGTTTGCCAAGGATATGAAGAAGGATCAAAATTATATATACCTGTGATAAAAATAGATTCGCCGTTAATCACCGTGTTTGTACCTCCGCCTGCATATAATATTGTATCCGGGTCATTAAAATATTCCACTTTCTTTAGGGTATCATTATTATTATTCATCAGATACATTATGATATGTTGTTTTGCAGTAGTGGAAGGGGAAGTGCCTGAGCCAGTTAGCAAAAAGGATGAATCATTGTAATGCGTTGCACAAATTGAAGTTAAAATATACGGAGGCCCTTCGATGGTAGCCAGATAATTTACATCTATATCTAATTGAAGAATCTTACTGGGTGATGATTCTGATAATAGAGGTCCGATATAAAAAACTTTAAACATCGAGTCCGGGTTTATATAAAGAAGATCATAAGGGCTATGAATTGATATGGCAGGAGAATGATACGATGCGATACTGTCAAAGGGCAAACGAAACTTTGAGATCGCAATCTGAGTATTTGAATTCGGAGGATAGTAATGGCTGAGAATATATAATAGACTGTCAAAAATAATTTCGGCTTTCCATGGGCGGTAAATGAAATTTGGAGGTGCGTAAAATGTAGTTTGTGACTGAATCTCAAGGTTGTTATTGATGATATGTAATGTTATTCTGTTAAATACAGTGTCTTGTGTCAAATCCAAAATCCACCCCCCAATGATATATTGATAGGGAGTATTTGGGAGATCTTGAATAAATGAGAAATGAGTCCACTCTCCCGCGATACCTATATTTGTATCTTCGATAAATGATCCATCCGGAGTGATTTTTAATATATATCCATATGTTGTATCCTGTAACTGTAAATAGGACAATGCTCTTTCTCCGATTATAAGAAAATCTCCATTTAATGTCTCAATAGCATCAAAGGATTGATCAAAATAATCGCTGTTGAATATTTTAAAAAAAGTATCTTGTGCTTCAATTTGAAACATGAAAAAGAACAAAGCAATAGTCAAAATACTTGTTTGTCTCATTTTTTTCTTGAGAAATTGTCACGGCCACGTAAATTGTTGGTAGCCGTGACAATTTTCTTTTAGTTATTCATTCGGGGGTTCAAGAGTAAATATTCCGTATGTTAAATCATAAAAGTGCAGGTTACTGCTTTACCCACTTTCCCGTTCCAATCCCTTTTCCATCTGTGACAAATGTATAGATATACGTCCCTGTGGGAAGGAAGGCGGTGTTAATCCGGGTTTGATGTTGGTGCAGTTGGCGTTCCATGACCAGCCTTCCGTTCAGGTCATATAAAAACAAGGTGGCTTGCGGATGCTGCGCCCCCACGATGGCGATGAAATAATCGGATCCGGGGTTGGGGTAAAGGATGGCGTCATTCATCTTCCAGGAGGCTTCTTCGGAAATGTTGGTGACCACGCCGGCAGTATCCACCTTTAATACAAAAATATCTCTGAGCATATTTCCCGGAATAGTATAATCCCAGGTAAAGCCGGTTATCAACACTCCTCCATCTGAAGTAGAAATAGCAGCGTATGGAATATATAATGCATCACCTCCATAAAAATGATGACTGATAATATTTAGGTCCATGTCTGTTTTTGTAATCTGAATCCATGTTGGTGTAGTTTGCCAGAGATAAGAAGAAGAAGGATCAAAATTATATATACCTGTTACAAAAATGGATTCGCCATTGATTACGGTATTTGTACCCCCACCGGCATATAATATTGTGTCAGGATGGTTAAAATATTCCAGTTTTTTTAATGTGTCGTTATTGTTATTCATCAAATAAACCATAATATGCTGTTTGGCTGGATATTCGGGAGAGATTCCCGAACCGGTCAACAAAAAAGAGGTATCATTATATTGTGTGGCGCAAATTGAAGTCAGAATATATGGTGGGCCCTCTAAAGTAGTTATATAGTTAAGGTTTCCATCTAGTTGTAAGATTTTAGATGGTATTGATGCCTTAAAAAGCGGCCCGATATAAAAAACCTGAAAGATTGAATCAGAGCCCATATATAAAAGGTCATAAGGACTATGAACTGATATGGCAGGTGAATGATATGAATTGATACTATCATATGGAAGCCGGACTTTTGTAACCGCAATCTGGGAGTTTGCACCAGGGGGGAAATAAAAACTAAGTATATAGAGTAAACTGTCAAGAATTATCTGGGATTTCCACGGATGGTAAACATAGTCAGGAGGAGACAAGAAAGTTGTTTTTGATTGAACCGAAAGTTCTTCATCTATTATTTGAAGTATCATCTTATTAAATATGGTTCCTTGATTGGAAGAATCGCTCCAACCTCCGATTATATATTGATCCGGAATGTCAGTGAGTCGTTGGATGAATGAGAATCTTGACCATTCTCCCTGATCCCCGACGACAGCTTCCTGCAGAAATAAACCTTCAGCATTGATTTTAAGTATATAACCATAGGTTGAATCCTCGAGATAGGATAAGGCTCTTTCTCCGATTATCAGATAATCTCCATTTAATGTCTCAATGGCATCAAAGGACTGATCAAAATAAAGAGTGTTATATATCTTAAAAAATGTTTCCTGTGCTTCAGTTTGAAACATGAAAAAGAATATGGCAATAGTCAAAATACTTATATGTCTCATTTTTTTTCTTGAGCAATTGTCACGGCCACGAAATATCCTGGTAGCCGTGACAATTTTGGTTTAGTTATTCAATTGGGGGTTCAAGAGTAAAAATTCCATAGGTTAAATCATAAAAGTGCAGGTTACTGCTTTACCCACTTTCCCGTTCCGATCACTTTTTCATAAGCAACAAATGTGTAGATATAGGTCCCGGTGGGGAGGGAGGTGGTCTGGATCCGGGTTTGATGCTGATTCAATGGGCGTTCCATGACCAACCTTCCATTCAGGTCATATAAAAACAGCGTGGCTTGCGGATGCTGCGCCCCCACAATAGCGATGCCGTATTCAAAGCCGGGGTTGGGGCATAGGATGGCGTCATTCATCTGCCAGGAGGCATCCTCAGGAATGTTGGTGACCAAACCAAAACTGTCTACTTTCAAAGCGAAAATGTCAAGATCATTTTCAGGCATGGTATAATCGTATCGATAGCCCGTCAGAAAGGCGCCACCATCCTGAGTAGGTATGATTGAAAATGGATAATAAAACGCATCACCTCCATAATAGGTTTGAGAAAGAAGAGAAAAATCATTGCTAATCCTGGAAACCTGTATCCAGGAAGAGGATTGCTGATAGGGGAATTGAGAAGGGATCAGATTCAATACCCCGGCAACAAATATCTCATTTCCATTAAATACCGTATTCGTACAACCGCCTCCATATAAAATCGTATCATTATGGCGAGGAAATAGGAGACTCTGGATGGTATCATCGTTTAGATCCATAAGATACGTTCTTATGGTTTGAGGACCAAAAGGATCATCCCAGGTTCCCGTGAGAATATAGCAAGTATCATTTTTGTACTCGCTTGCCAGGGAAGAACATATCCCTTCCGGAGCCGGTTTTGATCCAAGATAATTAAGATTTTCATCTAATTCTAACATGTTCGCCAATCCATTTCCTACCGGTGGTCCAAACATATAGAAAACCTTTACTTTACTATCGACCCAGAGAATATCTTGCGGAAAATATTCATATATACTTTCAAAAAAGACGGAAGCAATACTATCAAAGGGTAATTTTATTTTTACCACTCCCAGTTGTATCCCATTAAAAGGATTCGAAGAGTAGCCATTCAAAAGAAATAATATGCTGTCATTCCAGAGATCAATTGCCTGAGGTTGTAAAATCTTATCCAGTTCCGTATGATAAAAGCAACTATCTAAGATCTGTAATGTTGTATCAATAATATTAAATATTAACTTATTCTTAATGTGTGTGTTAAATACTGAATCACTGGATCCAATACATAAAAATTGCTGATCGTTATTAGGGATACCCAATATCTTGATTAGTAATATTGATTGATTTTCTCTTACCAGAATACTCTCTTTAAGCAGTTCGCCTTCCGACGATAGTTTCAGCAGGCATCCATTGTAAATATATAAGTTGTCAGGATCTGTATATCCGGCAATAATCAAGGAATTGTCAGATGTTTCCGCAGCATCACATCCTTTTTCAAACCCAGGCTTTGGAAAATGGGTAAAGAAGGTCGATTGTGAATATGTGGTCAGAATTCCCAAGACGAAAAAAATTGATATCGAATATTTCATTAAAATATCTGTTAAATCAGTCATGAGCCGTTGGAATTCCATAGTATAAATCGTATTTGTGAATACGTCCCCAGCCACTTCCAATAATAATATCATCAATCACCTCTACACATTTGAAGAATTTATCTTGAGGTTTATTTAAATTCTTGATGTAATCAAATTTGTTAAGGTAATAATTCAATTCATCCGGAATCATACAAGGTTCTTCTGGTGGATTTGCACCTGGTCCGGTTTTTCTGAATAGCATATACTCTCCATAGGGATTATTGGGATCATAATATTGAGAGGTTGGTTCCACCAAGATAATGACAACATCAGTAAAATAGTAATAACTTGAGGGCATAATCGGATGATTAAATTTATACTCAAGTTTATCTGCAGCGTCTCCAACACCCTGGTATCCATTACATTTTCCAAGATCCCATCCCCAGTACCAATAGTCATCCTGGTTAAAAGGCACATAGTTGTTTGCCAGATCATCACTTGACGAGGACTCCATATACATCACAACTGTACCGTCTTTCAGTTCCGTTTCAACGGAATTGATATCAATGATATCGAAACCGAAATCAGGACTGGATTGATTTGATATATGCATCTAATAGATCGGCGAAATAGGCATAGGCCTGTTCAATTTGTTCACCTGAAATCATCCCATTGGAGGAAACCAGGATGATTGAATCCTTGGTAAATTGCAAATTTATAAAATCATGATAATTGTAAGCCTGTTCCAGGTTAAGTAAGCCTTCGATATACCAGTCGGCATCTTCCGTGCTCATTGAACCGGTGGTTTTCAGTTGCAGAGTGTGCTGAAAGTCTCTCAATTGCTGTGTTACCAAAATATCGCGTTCGGATATTTGGCGCTTTTGCGTTTCTTTTTCCTTTTGACATGAAGCCAGGAGCAAGGTAAAAAACAAAGCGAATAATAAAAGGCAAAGATTAATCTTTTTCATTTCGAATATTTTTTTGGTTTACACAAACTTCTTCCATGCTTGTGCGGTGGGAGTTCCGCTTCTCCCAAAACGAGGCGCGGGAAGTTTCGCCGGGTGTATCTGAAACCTTGTTTCCGATGACATCTCTTGTTGTTTTTCGTTGTATCTTTGCTATGGACCTCCTTTTTTTGTCAGTAAATGGATTATTTGGAGAATGATCGTTTGCTTTCAGATTTAGGGGGTTCTTTCTTTCCCC
>JADHVS010000281.1 GCA_016783865.1 Bacteroidales bacterium | reverse complement strand
AGCGCAACAGTAATCCAATGTAAATCAGCCACTAATGTAGATCATTTATTTATAATCACGACTGTTATCTATAATGATGGTACCACCCAAACATATATGGGTCATAGAAATCAATCAACAAAAAAAACAATCCTTTATTTAAAATAATTCGCGATAAAAACAGAACCATTTTGACAACCATTAAGAAATCCCAAATATAATGAGATCAATAAATCTTCTATTACTATTAGTAATGGTTTTCAGTATTAAAGCTTTTGCTCAAGAAGATGCATTAAACCAACAAATAGATCAATTATTTTTCTACCTACCATTGAATTCGAATCAATATGAGATACGTAAAAAACTGCATCTAGATGAAAATCTTTATAATGTAGCTGAGTATCAAGATTATTGTAAATGTATAAGTGCTGATTTTTATTCTAATCCAATCTTAAGATACATAGGCAGTGAAAGACATTTAGTAATCTGGTTTAATGAAGAAACTAAATTTACTGATTCAAGGAAAATATCATTTAGGTATTATCCGGATGAATTGGGAAAAGCTGACAAACAATTGAAACAATTGTATAATATTTTTAAGAATCTTTCATTAAGCATTGCTCCTTACCAAACAATCAATGCTCGCCAGGAAATCTCTGGTGAGGGATATTATTTCTATTTATCTAATAAATCTGATGGTCAAGATTTTCCATATTTAAGCATTGGATACAAATATATCCAGGCATCAAATTATGGAGGCACATCATACTATCACTTTGAAATAATCCTTAATGAAGAGGGATTATAATAACTTCTTAAGCTCACTTTCTTCTTACCTAATATATCGGCAATAATCAGTTTAATTAGCTGTATATCTGTCACTTATATATCTCCATCCTAAAAACACACGTTTTAAGGCCATTTAGAGGCCCGTAGAGCAACGATCTCAGTATCAGTGGTATAGATCCTTGCTGAACACATAAAATCGCTTAGAGGGGCTTATTTAAAGACTTAATATATTGTATATCAAACACTTAATAACATGAAAACAGTTATCAGAATTATCGTATGGATTGCCTATGCAGTATATGCATTCTATGTACTACAAAAACAGATCCCTGAACATGGCCTGTTTACTATCATATTTTGGATACCAGCAGTAGTGATTGGAGGTGCAGCTATCTTTGCTCTGTTTAACAATATGAGAGATGATGAAAAGTGAGGATTTGTTTCAGTAGTGTTACAGTAGAGATCATGTAAAATAAATCCATCGGTCTGATATACAGACCAATAGGCTTAAATCTTTGTGATCCCGGCGCGACTCGAACGCGCAACCACCAGAACCGGAATCTGGCATTCTATCCAATTGAACTACGGGACCATTTGGGTGAGGAGTGAACAGTGAGCAGTGAGCAGACGGTAACTCCTTCTTGGGGTAAATTTACCAAAAAAGTATGTTCTTCTTGCTAAGTTTCTTACTTTTGTATCTTTTAAAAACCAGGCGGTTATATCCTTAAATCATTCTAGTCCGGATGGAATACACGTTTTCAGAGATAGAAAAGAAATGGCAAAAATACTGGGAAGAGAATAAGACTTTCAGTGTGGAGGCAGACGAGACCAAACCGAAGTATTATGTGCTCGACATGTATCCATACCCCTCCGGAAGCGGCCTGCACGTCGGCCACCCCGAAGGTTACACGGCTACAGATATTGTTGCCAGGTTCAGGAGAATGAAGGGATTTAATGTTCTCCATCCCATGGGATGGGATGCGTTTGGCTTGCCGGCAGAACAATATGCCATTCAAACCGGCACACATCCTGCCATCATCACCAACAAAAACTGCGATACGTTTCGCCGGCAGATCAAATCGCTGGGACTGGCCTATGACTGGGACCGGGAAATAAACACTACCGATCCTCAATATTATAAATGGACCCAGTGGATCTTCATTCAGCTTTACAATACGTGGTTCGACAAAAATCAAAATAAAGGACGGCCCATTGCGGAGCTCGTGATCCCTGGCGAGAATAAAAGCCAGGGCCAGGTGGCCATAACAGAATATATTGACAACCAGCGACTTGCGTATTACGACAATGCCCAGGTCTGGTACTGCCCGAGCTGCAAAATTGTATGCGCTAACGAGGAGGTTTTGTTTGACGGATCGCATGAAAAATGTGGCAACCAGGTAAGCAAAAAGAACTTAAAACAATGGCTGTTACGGATCCCGAATTATGCAGAGAGGCTTTTAGAGGGACTTGACCATGTAGACTGGCCCGAAGGTATAAAGGACCAGCAAAGGAATTGGATAGGCCGGTCGGAAGGCGCCGATGTTGATTTCACTGTGGAAGGGCTTGAAGAAAAATTACGCTGTTTCACCACCCGTCCCGATACACTGTTTGGAGCCACCTATATGGTCATTGCACCGGAACATCCCTGGCTCGAAAAAATCAAAACACCTGAAAAAGCCGAAGAGATTGATACATATGTCAGGGCTGCATCGCTTAAATCGGACCTCGATCGTACCGACCTGGCAAAGGAGAAAACAGGTGTCTTTACCGGCCGGTATGCCATCAATCCTGTCAATAACCAAAAAATCCCGATCTGGGTAGCCGATTATGTCATGATGGGATATGGTACAGGTGCTATCATGGCCGTACCTGCGCATGATACCCGCGACTTTGAATTTGCCAATAAATTTGAGATCCCTGTTGTCTGCATCATGGATCCTGTAAAGGCAGATCCGGAACTCAGGCAACAGGTCCTGAAAACCGAAGCCTGCTGGACAGAAGATGGTAGTTATATTAATTCTTCTTCTTCAGATACAGGACTGGATATCAATGGGATGAACAAGGATGAAGGGATTAAAACAACCGTTGAGTGGCTTGAAAAATATAAGATTGGTAATTCTGCCGTCAATTATAAGATACGCGACTGGCTGT
This sequence comes from Bacteroidales bacterium, assembly GCA_016783865.1. The sequence continues at coordinate 2,543 of JADHVS010000281.1, read as the reverse complement.
TTAGCCGCCAGCGCTACTGGGGTGAACCATTTCCGGTTATTCACTGGGAAGATGGTACCATCAGCCTGCTGGATGAAACTGAATTACCCCTTGAGCTTCCTGACTTAAAAAAATATGAACCTGGTGAAGCAGGGGAATCGCCCCTCGCTAACTCAACAGAATGGCTCCAGGTTACAGATAAACAAGGGAGAAAAGGACGGCGCGAAACCAATACCATGCCCCAATGGGCAGGTTCATGCTGGTACTACCTGAGATACCTCGATCCGCTGAATGAGGAGGCTATCTTTTCCCCGGAAAAAGAAAAATACTGGATGCCGGTCGACCTCTATATCGGCGGAGCTGAACACGCTGTGCTGCACCTGCTCTACAGCCGGTTCTGGCACAAGGTATTGTTCGACCTGGGTATTGTATCGCACGATGAACCCTACCTGAAACTGTTTAACCAGGGAATGATCCTTGCCTATGCATATGAAACCGGCACCGGTGCTAAAGTATCCTCCGACCTGGTTGAAGAAAAGGATGAAAAATTCTATCATACCCAAACGGGTGAAGAGCTGAAACAGATCGTCGCGAAAATGTCGAAATCACTTAAAAATGTGATTAACCCGGATGATGTTGTGGCGAAATATGGTGCCGATGCCATGCGTTTGTACGAGATGTTCATGGGCCCCCTGGAGGCAACAAAACCCTGGTCGGAAAATGGCATTAAAGGCGTATTTAATTTCCTTGGCAAGGTTTATAGATTCTTTGCCGATCTTACTCATATACAGGACATTGAAGAGGATACCGAAGTGCTCAAATCGCTTCACCAGACCATAAAGAAAGTAGAACACGACATTGAAGGTCTCCGGTTCAATACGGCCATTTCCCAGATGATGATCTTTACAAACCTCTGCATCAAAAAAGGGAAAGTAGCGAAAAATACGGCTGAACAATTCATGCTGGTATTGTCCCCATTTGCCCCTCACCTGGCAGAAGAGATCTGGGAATTATCGGGACAAGCCCCAACCATATCCGATCAACCCTTCCCGATATATAATGAACAGTTACTGGTTGAACAGGCCTATGAGTATCCGGTATCCTTCAACGGAAAGCTGAGGTTCAAGGTGGAACTTCCCCTGGATATGGACCAGGAAGAGATCAAAAAAATCATCCTGGAACACGAGAAGGCCCAGAAATGGCTGTATGGGAAGACGCCAAGGAAGTTTATTATTGTCCCGAAGAAAATTATTAATGTGGTTGTATAACCACGATACTTTCACCGGATGAAGTTAAGGCGATTAATCATACTGGGCGGACCTGTTTTAATCATACTTGGTGTAGTTGTCTACGTATCGATCCGTTCCCTGTTTCTTCCCGAGTATGGAGCTATACTGGTCGAATATCCCGACAGCCTTAAACCCCCGCTGGTCATTATCAGGGAATATGGACTCCCGGTGGATTCTTTTACCATACATAAAGGGATTATCCGGAAGAATCAAAGCCTGTCTGATCTGCTGCTGGAATATGGTGTAAGTGGTAAAGATATTCACGAAATCGCTGCCAACCATAATAACGTCTTTGATTTCAGAAAAATCAGGTATGGAAAACCTTATAAAGTTTTTTGCACCAGGGACACATCCGAAACAGTTCAATATTTCGTATATGAACATTCTCCGGTTGAATATATACTGGTAGGATTAAAAGACAGTATAATAGTCAGCCGAAGTGAGAAGGAGGTAACCATTTCTGAACACAGGGCTGGGGGAAGCATACATTCATCACTCTGGATGACCATGAAGGAAAATAATCTGGATCCAATGATGGCCATTGAATTATCAGAAATTTATGCATGGAATATCGACTTTTTTGGTATCCAGGAAGGAGACAAGTTCAAAGTGATTTATGACCAGCATTATGTCGACACCCTATATATTGGTTTGGGAGAGATGCACGGTGCCTGTTTTTATCATGCCGGGAAGGAGTTTTATGCTATTCCATTTGAGCAGGACAGCGTATTAACCTTTTTCGACCAGGACGGGAACAGCCTGCACAGGGCCTTTCTGAAAGCCCCGTTAAGATATTCCAGGATCAGCTCGAGATACTCATACAGCAGGATGCACCCTATTCTGAAGATCCGCAGACCGCACCTGGGAGTCGATTATACCGCTCCATACGGCACGCCTGTTCATGCAATCGGCGATGGTAAGATCATTGAAAAATCATACAAAAAGGCTGACGGATATATGGTTAAGATAAGGCATAACAGTGTGTACACAACAGCTTATCTTCACCTGAGCGATTATGGGAAAAAAATCCAGACCGGTACATATGTCAAGCAGGGTGATGTAATCGGTTACGTGGGAAGCACAGGCTTATCCACCGGACCTCATCTTGATTTCAGGTTTTACAAAAACGGATCGCCCGTAGATCCGCTGAAGGTAGATGCCCCTCCAGTTGAACCTGTTAAGGAGGAAAACATGGCTCAGTTTGATTCTGTTAAAACTTTGGTAATGTTCTACCTGGATCAAATACAGATCCAGGATTCAACAGTGACAGATACC
>JADHVS010000280.1 GCA_016783865.1 Bacteroidales bacterium | reverse complement strand
GCTTCCTTTGAAAAATCCTTTATGTTTTTGGTCCTGCTGTGGCACACGGTAACCGTGGTGTTCCCCGGATCCGATTTTTTTGCGAGAAGGATGCTGAGTGGTTTGCCTACGATGTTGCTGCGCCCGATAACGACACAATTCTTTCCCTGGGTTTCAATGTTGTAACGCTTGATAAGCTCGATGATTCCGGCCGGTGTGGCCGATACGTAGCACGGAAGCCCGATCACCATCCTGCCTACATTGACCGGATGGAACCCATCCACATCTTTGGAAGGATCGATGGCCTCGATCACCTTGTTTTCTGAGATGTGATCCGGCAGCGGGAGCTGGACGATAAAGCCATCCACCTCGTCGTCTTCATTCAGCTCTTTCACCTTGTTCAGCAGTTCTTCCTCCGTGATAGTATCTTCGAAACGGAACAGGCTGGAGACAAACCCTACTTCCTCGCAATCTTTCACTTTGTAGTTTACATACGTCTCACTGGCCCCGTCGTGTCCTACAAGCACGGCTGCCAGGTGAGGTGCCTTCTCCCCCCGGCTTCTCATTGCTTTAACTTCTTCTGCTATTTCGCTGCGTATTTGTGCGGCGGTGGTTTTACCATCGATGATATTCATGGTTCTTGGTTCTTAGTTCCTGGTTCTTCGTTTTCCGATTCACGATTCACGATTCACGATTCACTTAATGGGCATATTGCCCATCATCCTTGCTTTATTCTTACTACCCTGCATCATCTTCATCATCTTCCTTATTTCCTCAAATTGTTTAAACAACCGGTTTACGTCCTGTATGGTGGCACCGCTTCCACTGGCTATGCGTTTGCGCCTGCTTCCGTTCAGACTGGCAGGATTTTCCCGTTCATATGGAGTCATGGATTGTATGATTGCCTCAATACCCTTGAAAGCATCGTCATCAATATCCAGATTTTTCAGGGCTTTACCAACGCCTGGTATCATAGAGGCCAGGTCTTTGATATTACCCATTTTTTTGACCTGCTGGATCTGGGATACAAAATCGTTGAAGTTAAACTGGTTCCTGGCAATCTTCTTCTGCATCTTCCTGGCCTCTTCCGTATCGAACTGGTCCTGCGCCCGCTCAACCAGAGAGACTATATCACCCATTCCCAGTATCCTGTCGGCCATCCTTGCCGGATGGAATACATCCAGCGCATCCATTTTTTCCCCTGTTCCGACAAATTTGATAGGCTTCTGAACAACTGCTTTAATTGAAAGGGCAGCCCCACCGCGTGTATCACCATCCAGTTTGGTCAAAACCACCCCGTGAAAGTCGAGCCGGTCGTTAAATTCTTTTGCTGTATTTACCGCATCCTGACCTGTCATGGAGTCGACGACGAATAATATTTCATGCGGAGAAACTGCATCCTTGATGGCAGCGATCTCATTCATCATAGCTTCATCGATTGCCAGGCGACCTGCTGTATCGATAACAACCGTATTGTGACCATGCATTTTGGCATGCCTGATGGCTGCCTTTGCAATCTTTACCGGTTGCATGTTTCCTTCTTCTGTGAATACCGGGATATTGACCTGTTCACCAAGTACTTTTAACTGTTCGATGGCGGCAGGCCTGTAAACATCGCCTGCAACCAGTATAGGATTCCTTCCTCGTTTTGATTTAAGATAGCTTGAAAGTTTAGCTGCAAAAGTTGTTTTACCGGAACCTTGCAGGCCGGCAATTAAAATCACAGCCGGATTCCCCTTGAGGTTGATGTCCTGGTGCTCACCTCCCATCAATGCGGCCAGTTCGTCATGAACGATCTTCACCATCATCTGGTTGGGATTTACCGCCGAAAGTATCTTCTCCCCAAGCGCTTTTTCCTTCACTTCGTCAGTAAATTCTTTGGCAATCTTATAGTTGACGTCTGCATCAAGCAATGCCCTCCTGACATCCTTCAGTGTCTCAGCCACATTAATCTCTGTGATCCTTCCCTGTCCTTTCAGAATCTTAAAGGACCGCTCCAGCCTGTCGCTTAAATTTTCAAACATTTCCTATGCAATTTTAAGAGCTACAAAGGTAGGAAAAAGAAGATACATACCGCCTGCGTTTATAAAGCCAATAAAAGAAGGCAAAATGAAAAATATTAGGTTGTCAACACGGTCAAGCTGAAAAAAAAATGAAGTGATCTTTGGCAGGTTTTATATGGAGGATCCTTATAAATTAAGTATCCATTATCTGGATACCCTGGAGGCGGGATTGAAATTCGATTGTCCATCTATAAAAATTGATAATCATAAAACCGGATTGCCAATCTATTTTTTCGACCAATACGGTTATTGACATCGTAATCCAATTTCTAACGGTGGAATTAACCGGCGCCTGCACTGCCGCTGATTAAAGTAGCAGACGATTCAATCGTCCGGTTTAATGATTTGTTAGGTGTTTTTTCCAAACTATACAATAAAGCACCTGGATGCAAAAGACAAGATAAACCAAATCAAATAGCGTATAGCAGCAGCCTATTAAGGCACGTAATTATTTTGGAAAATATTTGTAGATATCCTTTCTGTGCAGGCATCTGATAAATTCTACCGTAGATTCGCTGATAATTATGCCAATGCGATAATCGCCTATTTTAATTCTGTAAGTTGCCTGAGCTCCCCTAAGCTTTTTTAGATTATTAATTTCGGTAATGTTTTGAGCCTTTTGAATTGCTTCAATAGTATTGGCTATTTTCAGCAAGGTAGATTTATCCTTAATTCGGTTGGTGTCTTTCTGGAAGGATCTGTCAATCTTGATTTCCATCACGAAGTTCATTCAGGAATGTTTCTGTATCAACATATTTTCCAGTTTTCCCTTCGGAGATAGCGATAGAAAGTCCATAATCCTCAATTTCCTCTTTGGTAAGCTTGCGTGCAGATATCCCCAGCTTCTTAGCCAACTGAAGAATTAAGGATAAATCTTTATCAGAGTCCGTATGTAGAATCGCTCCTTCCATGTACTTATTATTTAAAACAAAGATACAGATTAATAGTATTGAAGACACATATTAATAATGTGTCTGAACTTAAATTAAAAAACACCTAACGGTTGAATTAAGCCGCCATAGTGTGGCGCGGGCTTTGCTTTTCTGCAAAGAGCGTGACATGCGTAAACGGTCGGCTTTAATGAATTGTTCTTTGGGCTATTATTCTCTGATACGTTTACCCAAATCCATCCGCTCATGCAGAATTCTGACTATCTCCACAACATCGTGATTAGTTATTCGATAGAAGATTATATGCTTGCCTGCTTTTTTTCCTAACAAGCCTGGGTAAATGCCATCATATTGTTTTCCATAGACTGTTCCATCAGAAATATCTTGGCAACAGTCAAGCAGCAGTTGAAAATAATGGTCGGCTTGATTTTCTGACCATGTATCAACGGTATAGTTCCAAATTTGTGCGAGATCCTCAGAGGCTTTTTTTGTAAAATGATAACTAGCCATTTGAAGATCTTTGGGCTTTCAAGTTCTTGAGGAATTGTTCTGGATTAAAATCATCAACGATTCCACTATCAATTCCTTCTTGAATAGCTTGTTTCAATGCAATTGCCTTATTCTCCTCCTCCTCCAATAATCTTAGCCCTGCACGAATTACTTCACTAGCATTTTTGTACCTGCCAGCTGAGATTCGGCTTTGGACGAAATCTTCAAAGTGATTCCCTAATGTAATTGATGTATTTTTGCTCATATCAAAATCTTCTTTCAACAAAGGTACCCAAAATTGGTATAATTATCAAGTAAAAAGTTCATATACTCCACAGAACGGTGGAACTAAAAGCCGCCGTAGCGTGGCGCATGCTTTGCTTTTTCTGCAAAGGCTGTGACACGCGCCAGCGGTCGGCTTTAATGAGTTGTTCCATACCGCTTTATTGTTTATATATTTTATTCAAATACGTTTGGTTATCCACGAATAGGATTTAACGAATTGGTTTAACGAATTGCTAACAGGTAATGTTTTCGTTTTGGTTGTCACGTTTGGGAGTTCACGATTATTGCTCACGAAATACTTTCAGATATTTTTGCAGAGGAGGCAAGTTGATTATTTAATTGTAAAAAACAATCCAAAACTGATTCCATAATTCCAAAGCCCGCTACGTAACTTTGTTTCTGTAAAATTGATTTGTTGATAAAAAAATATAGAAAGCCACGGTTGAATAATTAGTTTTTAAGTGTTAACCAAAAAAACTTACAACCATGGCTTTCAAAGAACAGGAACAAATTACAAAGAATTATTCAGAAGATCTGTTAACAGAACTGATCAATTATCAGGGAGATAACCTTATGGGTGAGATCGTCCGCTTGGGCATACAACAATTAATGGAGCTGGACCGGGATGAACATATCGGTGTAGGGAGTTATGAGCGTGGAGACGATCGTCGCAGCCATCGTAATGGGTATAAACCCAGGCAGCTGTATACCCGTGTTGGCACCTTGGCTCTGCGTGTACCACAGACGCGTGACGGGCAGTTTTATCCGGTTATACTGGAACGCTACCAGCGCAGTGAGAAAGCTCTTGTGCTGGCTCTTGCAGAAGCTTACATCCAGGGAGTATCGACTCGTAAGATGAAGATGGTCACTGAGCAGTTAATGGGCAAGGAGTTTTCTTCCATGTCCATCAGCAGGTTCTCGGCCACTCTGGATGCGGAGCTTGATTCCTGGAGGGAAAGGTCCTTTCAAAAGGAATATCCATACGTGATTGTTGATGCTCGTTATGAAAGCTGCAGGGTGGACCATAAGATTATCGATATCGCTGTTTTAATTGCCCTTGGGATTGATTCGGAAGGTTACCGTCATGTACTGGGGGTAGAGACAGCCTGGGGCGAGACAGGCGACTCCTGGGACCGGTTTATCGGAGGGTTAAAGCAACGTGGTCTTGAAGGTGTCAGGTTATTTACCAGCGATGCTCATCCGGGGATCCACCCGGCCATTAAAAAGCATTATCCGGGTGCAGTATGGCAGCGATGCCAGCGCCATTATTCGGTTAATGCGTTGGACCTGGTTCCAAAGAGTCGACGGGATGATCTTTACAAGATGTTAATGCAGGCGTGGGATTCAGATACCTACAAAGAAGCCAAAGAAAGGCTTGATCAGATTTCAGTTCATTACCAGAATAAATATCCAGATCTGGCAGAGTTCATATCAGAGCATGGCTGGGAGACACTTGGCGTATATGACGCAGCACCGGTGGAGCATCATAAAAGATTGCGAACTACAAACATGATCGAGCGGGTGAACCAGGAACTAAAGCGAAGGAGCAAGGTGGTCAGGATTTTTCCAAACACGGCCAGTTGCGTGAGGTTATTTTCAGCCTTACTGAAAGAATGGCATGAAGACTGGGAAAATGGGCGGAAGTATCTTAATATGGAACTGTTGAAAGAATTTGAAACTGACAGATCAAATCTCCCGCAGGTAAGGGGGCCTGCTGTCGATTTGACTGTCATCGAAGAAAAGAAATCAACTGTGGTATGAATATTTTACAGACAATAAGTTGCATAACT
>JADHVS010000279.1 GCA_016783865.1 Bacteroidales bacterium | reverse complement strand
GCATTTCGGTTTAATAGGAAATTATCAACATACAGGGGAAAATTATTCTACAGGTTGATCCAACAAGCGGTAGATACTCCACCTGTGCCATTTAACGAAATAATCAAACCAGCTTGACCGAAAGGGATAAGCAGTTAAGTCAAAACCCATGAAAAAAGTAATATTTTATATCCTGATGACATGCCTTTCGATGGAGCTGTTCGCACAGGAAACACCTGTAACCTGGTATTTCGGATACAAAGGAGGCATCCGGTTTCTCACCGACGGAACAACTATTCCTTATGCCGGAAATGAAGACAATACCTGGTATGAAGGCAACACGGTTGTCAACGATGAATTTGGGAATGTCGTCTTCCAGGCAAGCCCAAAATATTTGAGAAGGTCTACCCTGATCATTAAACAACTGCTGGGAGGCAACTCAGCCACCCAGGGCTCTTTGGCCGTGCAAATCCCAGGAGAAACTCCCGGATCAAATGTGTACAAGTTTTTATTATTCTCTTTAAAAGCCGTTGAGGACGGGGGAGCCCCGAATTTCAGCGTATGTTTCATTCGGGTCAGCTCGTCGGGCAGTCCTCCGGTCTACAGCGTGGTAGCGCATGATCCGGAATACATTTACGAGGATATCCGGATGTCGGAAAAATTGACATCCACCACCGATATGAACGGCACCTGGGTGGTTGCGCATGACTTCAATCCCGATTTTGAAGCCAATACATTTTACAAATACCACATTACCGAGGAACTATTTGGCGATGTGAATTCAACCATTGAAGCCGTAAACAGGTTACATGATGTGGAAATGCCCCAAAGTGTGGGAGCACATCATACCGGCCAGGGCGAGAATGCCCAGGGTCAAATGAAATTCAGCAGCGATGGCACCAAACTCGGACTGGTCATCCCGGAGGCAAGGATCTTTGAAATATACACCTTCAATAAATCGAACGGAATGCTCAGCGACGAATCCATCCATTCGCATACGGTAAGCCCTTCGAACGGATATTTGTACGGATGTGAATTTTCACCTACGGGAAGGATTTTTTATACTTCTGAAGGACAAGCGGATGGTCCATGGGGCGAACGATGCATCTATCAGTGGGACATCTCTCAGCCAACCATCGGCGATCCATACATTCTTGCCACCTATTTTGCCGGCGATTATGTATACATGGCGCTCCAGCTAGGGCCAAACAACAAAATATACAGTACGAAAGGATCGCATAACCCAAAGCTTTCCGTGATCAACAATCCGAATATTTTTGGAGAAGGGTGCGATTACGACGAGAATACCGTACCTATAAGCGGAGAAGCCAACTGGGGTTTGCCAAGCTACCTGACGATCGGTCAAATCAGCAACCCTGTCATAGGTTGTCAATGTACCTCTTCGACCACGGCAGATGAGTTGATTGTTACCGACCGGGCAACAGGCACGGCGACCATTGACCTAAGGTTGAATTCCGGTTCCATTGTGGCCAAAACTGTTATTATCAACATCGCCAATTTTGAAGTCAGTCCGCTAAGTGAGGAATGCAAACGATTTTGTGAGATGAACACCCCGAATATAGGGATGTTTGCTACTGATATTCCGTTTTTGCTGAATGTTGAGGGGAGCTTCACGCCTTATTTATTGAATCAGGTGTCATTCAGTTCTCATGAGATAACCTGGGATTTGTCAAGTGATCCACAGGTAATTACGAATGAAGTGATTCGTTTGAACCTGCGGTTTCCGTTTATATCGGCACTGGGATGTTGTCCGGCCGAATATTATGCCACATTCCGGGTAAGTTATATCGATGCCGGGTGCCAGATTTGCCAGGATGTGGTGTATGCACAGGGGCTGAGTGAAAATTCGGAAGATGGCGAAGGCAAATCATGTTCAACGAATCCCTCCGACAAAACCGCCTCCACCGGCAAGAAGAATAACGAACCGGATCCTGAGGCGGTGGAGCCATTTTTCAAGGCTTTCCCGAATCCAAATGACGGAACGTTCACAATCTATACATCAGTTATTCAAGCTAATCTGACTTATGAGGTGTATGATTCAAGAGGAGTTTCTATCGCATCGGGAAAATTGGAGGGAAAAACGCAGAAAGTTACTATTTCCCCTTTCATACCGGGCATGTACTTTGTAAAAGTGTCTAACGGAAATAATGAATATCTCCAGAAGATCATTTTACAGCACTAGTTCTTTCCATGCTTCATACTACAAAATAGGGGTAACCTCAACCCTTAATCAGCGAGTGGCCTAATGGATGCCGGTATAGAAATCGTTTATTAACATTCTCTGTGCCGGCATCCTTATTGATTTCAATTTGTAAATTGGGATGAACTGCTCTTATTTCGCTTTCCACTATGATTTCTCTCTTTGATACCAGAGACCAATTCCTGTTAGCAGGTTCTCAGGAGTAGAAACGAAGGAAAATTCTTATAAGCTTTACTCTATATATTGTTACTTTTGCCTGTACGACATACGATCTGGCTATGATCTCCAAGTCATTCTTTAAATCATCCATCATATATACGGTTGTAGGTGCACTACCCTATATGTCGGGGTTTATCTTGCTGTTTTGGTTTACGGCATGGCTTACTCCCGTCCAGTTTGGAATCAATGCACTATATCTGAGTTTGATGTACTTTGTTTTGATCGTAAGCACAGCCGGCTGGGATATGTCGGTTGGGATACTTCATTTCGACTACAGAGATAATGAGACAAAGCTGAAAGAATTTATTGGGACAGTATATACAGGCTTACTTATCCTGGGCGGAGGATCCTTAATCCTTTTTTCTCTTGGTGGATTCCAATTTTTTCGATTTACATTCAGTGGTGGTGATTTCCTTGAATTGGTCCCTTTCGGAATGTTTACAATTCTCTCCGGCATTTTTAACGGAATATTTAAAAGTTATACTGGTTTGTTAGTGAACCTCCAAAAGCCGGTCCTCTTCTTCTGGCTCAACCTCTCAAATTTTATTATTACAATCATCGCGTCTCTCACGCTCCTTTATTTATTCCCATATACCTTGTATGGTCCTGTACTTGGCAGACTGATCCCTGCAATAATTTCAGCTGCGATATCTCTAATCATGGTGGCTAGGCATTATGGCTTTCACTGGCATGTTGTATATTTCCGGAAGATTCTTTCTTATAGCGCGCCATTACTGGTCTCAGCGATACTTCTATGGGTTGTGACGTATATCGACCGCTTTATCATTCTGAAGTTTCTCGCGGATCCTGTTTTGGTGGGGGTCTACGATATTGCTATCAAACTTGTCCTCGGAATCGATCTTCTTATTGCCGGATTAGTCAATTCCATCACGCCGAAAGTATATTCCATCTGGAAAAGCCAGAATATTTCCCACAGTACGGTGGAGGTCAACCGTTACTATAATGCCCTTACAGCATTGGTCCTCGTCCTCATACCGGTAATTATCATCCTGGCTCCGATTATCCTGCCTTTCCTGATAAAGAAACCAATTTATTACCAGGCTTTTCAATACCTTCCCCTTCTGGCTGCAGGTTACGCGGCCAGGGTTTGGTTTTATATGTTCCTGGCGCCTATCATGTTTTTCAAGAGAACCCGAGCCATGATCACAATCTCAGTGATAAGTGCGGTTGTTCAAATAGGCGTCGGAATCGTGATGATTAAGATGTTTGGCTTATGGGGTGCGGTTCTGACAAACATACTGATTAAAATTGTTCAAGCGATTTTCCTTTACCTCGAGAGCCGGAAGGTCTTCCAATATAAAATCAACAAGTGGAAAATCGTTTACTTCCCCATATTGGTTATCATGCTGGTTTTTGCATCGGAGATATTCATCTCCAGTGGGTACAGAATATGGGCTGCAGGGTTCCAACTGATATTTACCTGTGCCCTGATTTATCTTACTTACAGAAGAGAGCTTTCGGAACTGGTTGGAAAATTGTCCCATCTGCTTTATAAGCCTAAAGAATAGTGGTTACAGTACAATAAATTTCCGGGTTTCAGTGATTCTATCGATTTGAAGGCAAATCAGGTAAAGTCCTTTTTCATAGCCATCTAATGGAATTGAAATCATAGTTTTATCGGATACTGCGGTCAGGCTAATCTCATTTTTTTTCAATCCATATGAATTGAGAATTTTTATTGACACCTCTTTTGTGCCTGTGACATTAAGGGAAATTTTTATGTGATCAACTGCAGGGTTGGGATATAGTGTAAACCATGTACTCTGTCTATTTTCATCTACCCAGGTTGATTGAACTGTCACGGAATCGCAATAGGTTTCAGTATTACATTCGTTTGTAACGGTCTCACAAACATAATAAGTACCGTTGCCGGGGAAAACATGAATAGGATGCTGAAGGTTGGAAAAAAACCCGTCGCCAAAATCCCACCACCATGTCAAAGGCATTAGGGATGAATCAGTAAACGAGACCGACAGGTTATCAGTTTGATAAACGAAATACGGTTCGGGATTCACACATACCCTCACTGTATCACAGATACTGGCAAATCCGCATGAATCGGCAATATCCAGGCAAACTTCGTATTTCCCGTATTCTGCATAGGTATGTATAGGGTTTTGCAAAGATGCATAGTAACCGTCTCCAAAATCCCAGTACCAGCTTGTCGCTGAACTGGACTTATCTTCAAACACGACAGTTTTTTCTTCTATAGCATAGAGGAATTCAGCAACCGGCGGACTACAAGTCATATAAGTGATAACAAGCTTCGGACGTTTAGATTGGATATCTCTTTCAGATGGTGCAAAAACAAGGCAAGAATATGGGTACTGTGTGACAAGACTGACCATTATCCCGAAATTCTGATCCTGATTGCTCGACCAAAGGGTTACGAAATCTGTGATATCGATATCCGTATAGTCCTGTTGTGGGAGGACAGAAGGAGGGAGGTAGACTGCGCTCTCATTTGTAACGGCAGGTTGGTCATTCCAGGTTACTGTCATATGGTCCCAGGGAGTGGTTATTCGGCGGATATATGCCTGATTATCCCCTGAGTGCTCTGGCCAGGATCCCTCGGGATCAAAATACAAATTCAACCTGGCGTCGATAATAGAATCTAGGGCTGATAGTTCTGATAGATCGAACCGGAGTAAACTTTTCCCAACAAAGGGGAACCCTCCGAGCGTCCATGCAGTAACCAGCAAGCCTTTATCCCATCCGGGTTCATTCGGGAATGCTGTATTAATATATGCATCATAGCCATCTAGGGGTCCGGGTTGAAGTACCAGTGTTTTCACTTCAGTGCTAAATCCTGTGAGTATGATCAGCATCAAGATGAGGAGAAGGAACACCTTTTTCATAATGGAAAGTTGTTTTGAATAAAACCTAAAAATTGCTCTATACAAATATACAACTTATTCTAATTTATTTTATTTGATGCTTTTTTCCCTTCTCTTTTCCCATACCTGCATTCATGATACTCGCATTGAGCTCGAAGCCGATCAGCAGGCTGATGGAATTCAGGTAGATCCAGACCAGGACGATCAGCAGGGTGCCGATCGATCCGTA
>JADHVS010000278.1 GCA_016783865.1 Bacteroidales bacterium | reverse complement strand
CCTGCTCTTTGCTTTCACTCGGGATCTTTACGTTGGCCAGCACAAAATTGCTGACCTCGTCAATAGCAGAGACTAAATGGGGACTTGCCCCTTCGCATGTGCCGTCAATATGCAGGATATATCCCCCTTTTTGACGTATTCGCATTTTAAGCATTGCCCCGGCTTGTTGGTGGAGAACCGACAGGTAGAATATGAATTTTTGGGCAAGATAAGACACCTGGGAAGATGAGATATGAACGTTGCGTTTTTTTAATTCCGAAAGTGCTTCCATGATTGTGTGGTGCTCACAAAAGATCAACCGGCCTGTCAGCACCATGACATCGTATCCCACGTTGGAATAGGATGGCACGCTTTTTTCAAAATCTTCCGGCGGGTAAACACCCTTACAGTCCGGACAAAACATGAAGGTGCGGTGCGCTTTACACTCACCGGTATCCAGCATGTAAAGTTTCCTTGTGTCGGTATGATGTACCTTTAAATTGGTCTGGCATCGCGGGCAGCACTCCTTTTTGGTTTGGAAATGAAGCACCGGTGCAAATACGAAAGCATTAGTAAGGCTAAGTTTATTTACCGCATCATCATGGAGTTTGCGCAATAAACAGACTACCTCAAATCCGGCGTTTTTTTTTCAATCCCGTGTTTTTCAAGAAAACGCGTAGCCTGCACCTCACTTATCTTAACATTATCTTTTTGTAGCTGCCCTACCAGTTGAGCTGTGCTATCTTTTGGTCTTTTGATTTTTTCGATAAGCAACCTTATGGCTATAAGGCATGGCATATCATCCCGATATTGAGCCTGAATGGATTGGTATTTATTAAGCTGTGCCTTGTATTCCTGCTCATCGCAAGAAAAATAGACATACTTTCCATATAATTTCTCCCTTCGTATTGCTGCTTTCCCTGCTAAGCGATGAAGCAATGAATGGGGGGTATAGTCAATTAAGTCTCCAACTTCCTCTGCATGTAATCCACTGGAAGAGTAATTGATTAATTGAATTATGGTTTGGGTCAGGTTACCATATTTTGAGAAACGTATATCGGTATAATTCCAAAGTCCCCATGAATTGAATTTCGGAATATGTATTAAGGTATAGTACCGTCCGTTTTTGTTGTAACTGGTGATGGCTCCCCATTTCTTTAACTTCCTGCGGATGGTGATCTCCGATACCATCATGCGCATTTTAAGGTCTTTAATGGTTAAAACTTTTTCGTCACCATAAATATCTGTTGGTTCAAATTCCTGTGATGTTTTCATTGATAAAGTATACTGTATTGTAACTACAAATATAGTATACTTTATCTATATTAACAAGAAAATTATCTCAAAAAGGCAGACATACACGAATTTTTATGATATTTTTAAAGTAAAGTAAGGGTGAAGGAATTTAGTATACTTTATCAATGCATTGAAAATTATATGCTTGAAAAATCCAAAGGGATTTTGTTACAATAGCAGGATAGCATAGAATAAAATTCTCTTTATATCATATTGTATCCTGTAATATTTTCTTCCCAGAAAATACGACATTATCACCATGGTCAGATAACAGAAGAAATGAGCCCAGGCAGATGCTGTAAAGCCATATCTCGGGATGAAAAACCAGTTAATTAAAAAGGTAATCACCGCCCCTGTAATGGTAATGAGAGCGCCAAATTTTGTCAGGTTTTTTAATTTATACCAAATAGATAAATTAAAAAATACCCCAAGGAAAAAGATCGCATACAATACAATTGGAACAATATGTAAACCAGCATGAAACCTTTCACCGATAAAGAACTTGAAAATATCTATATACAGGGTTACGCCTAAAAATATAACCATGCATATTATAACAAAATACTTCATGATATCGGCAAAAAGTTTTTTTGCATTCCTGTCCCTGGCCCTGGTAAAATAGAAAGGTTCTGAGGCAAACCTGAACATTTGAATAAAAAGTTGCAGCATCACGGCAATTTTATAATTGGCCCCGTAAATTCCTAACTGGTCCAGTGGATTTAATTCTTTAGGTATCAGGTGCTTCAATAAAACCCGGTCCAGAGCTTCGTTGACCGTACCAGCCAGACCGGAAACTAATAAGGGTAAGGAATAAACTATCATCCTTCTCCAGAGTTTTTTATTGAAAGTCAGGGCTATGTTAAAAAATTCACCCGATAGCAGGATTAAAGTAAACAGGCTTGCAGCCATGTTTGAAATAAAAACATATCCTACTCCAATTTCACTATTGTACAGCCATTCCGGAATTGAATGAACTCCGCTTTCAGACATTCCCGGAAGAAATAAAAGAAAAAGAAGATTCAGGGATATATTGACAACAACATTAGCAATTTTAATAACAGCAAATTTGACCGCTTTCTTTTGTTGACGGAGCCGGGCAAACGGAATAGCCATAAAGGAATCGAGACCGACAATGATTCCAATCCACACTATATACTCAGGATTGTCACCATAACCTATAAATCCGGCGATTGGTCGGGCCAGTATCCACATTATAACAATAAACAAACCCGATGTTGAAAAGAGTGAAATCAGTGAGGTGCTGTATACCTCATTTGAGTTGGAATGCTTTTCTGCATAACGGAAAAATCCGGTTTCCATACCATAGGTCAAAATAACCAGCAGGAAAACAACATAAGCATACAACTCGGTTACTATCCCATATTCCCCAAGTAAAAAAACCCTTGTAAAGAAGGGTGTTAACAGGAGATAATTAAGCAGCCGGGGAATCACAGTACCCAGTCCATAAACTGCTGTTTGGGCGAATAGTTGTTTAAGATGATTCAATGATATTCTTCAATGTGCTGTTCAAATCGGGATACTTGAAAGTAAAACCTTTGTTAATTAATACTCCGGGAAAAAACATTCTGACCGGTTATTATTGTTTCAGCTCTTTTACCAAACATTAATTTTAGCATAAAAACATGAACTTTCAAAAAAGCCGGCTTCCTTAGAATAAATTAAATAAAATTATTCATTCTCATTTCGTCGTGTAAAAATATTAATGAATTTTAAGAAAATCAGTATCTATTATTTTTCTTAGTTTTGTTCTCTGTTTATTTATTCCCAGATTTACAACATACTGTTCATGAGAGCGTCATATAAACACATGATTTCAATTCGAATATGGATACTCCAGGGTTTTTTCCTGATTTCTCCACTCATCATTTTACACTCACAAACTCCTGGGAATATGGTTTTGATCAAGACTACAATGGGTGATATCAAAATCACCCTGTATGAAGAAACTCCTTTGCATGCTGAAAACTTCGTTAAACTGGTTGAAGAAGGTTTTTATAATGACCAGTTTTTTCACCGGGTTATCAATAATTTTATGATCCAGGCGGGAGATCCTGATACCAAGACTGCCCAGCCAGGGGAAAAGGCAGGTAATGGTGGCCCCGGATATACTGTACCCGCAGAATTCAATGCCCAGTTGTATCATATAAAAGGAGCCATTGCGGCAGCCCGCCAGGGTGACCAGTTGAATCCGCAAAGGTCCTCATCCGGATCCCAGTTTTATATCGTACAGGGATCGGTCCTTACAGAGGCTAAGCTCAAACAAATAGAGGCACAAAATATGCATATTCCTTTTACAGCCGAGCAAATTAAAACATATTCCACCCTGGGGGGAACTCCTCATCTTGATTATGCCTACACAGTGTTTGGCGAGGTAGTTGAAGGACTGGATGTTGTAGAGAAGATTGCTGCCGTGCAGACCGATGCCCTTGACAGGCCTGTTGAAGATATTAAATTTACGATGGAAATAATTGATTAAACTGACAATTATTATACCGAATTTTTTAGTACATGATAGATAAACTTTCATCCATAATTGACGAAATAAACAGCACTAAAATTTCTGGTATTGATGAACTTGAATCATTCAGAATTAAGTATCTGGGCAAGAAGGGCGTTATAGCTCAACTTTTTAATGATTTTAAATCGGTCCCTGCCGGGCAAAAAAAGGAATTCGGTCAAAAGCTTAATGAAACCAAACAACTCGCCCAGCAAAAATATGACTCACTTAAATCATCATTTCCCAGTACATCCAGGAGAATGGAAGAGAAGGACCTTACCCTTCCCGGTGATCCCATACCTCTTGGTTCCAGACATCCAATTTCAATAGCAAGGAACAAGATCATAGATATTTTCAGGCAACAGGGATTCACTATTGCTGAAGGTCCTGAAATCGAAGACGACTGGCATAATTTCAGTGCCCTGAATTTTTCCGTAGATCATCCGGCAAGAGATATGCAGGATACCTTCTTTATTCAGCAGGATCCGGATATCCTGCTCCGGACACATACCTCTTCCGTTCAGGTAAGATATATGGAAAACCAGTCATTACCTATCCGGGCCGTTTTTCCTGGCCGGGTTTTCCGCAATGAAGCCATATCAGCCCGGGCACATTGTATCTTTCACCAGGTGGAGGGTTTATATATCCACAAGAATGTCTCCTTTGTCGACATGAAGCAGATATTGTTCTTTTTCGCAAGGGAAATGTTTGGTATTGATACTAAAATCAGGCTGCGTCCATCTTATTTCCCCTTTACCGAACCTTCAGCAGAGATGGATATATCTTGCAGCATCTGCAAAGGTAAAGGTTGTAATATCTGCAAATACACAGGTTGGGTTGAAATCATGGGATGTGGCATGGTCGATCCCAATGTATTGTCAAATTGTGGAATTGATCCTGAGATCTATACAGGTTATGCCTTCGGCATGGGCATTGAAAGGATTTCGATGCTGAAATATGGGATCAATGATCTGAGGCTGTACTTTGATAACGATAAGAGGTTGCTTGATCAATTTATATCGTTCCACTAATCAATATGTCATCCCGAATTTACCTGCCTGAGGCAGGCGGGACATGATCACTTAATCAGGATCTTCTATTTCAAGCTTATACTCTATCACCATGGCATCCCTGTAAGATGCACTTACACCACAATATTTCTCTTTGCTTAATTCAATTGCCTTTTCAACTTTTTTTCTGTCAATGTTTTTTCCCACCAGTCTAAATATAACTGTCATATTCAGGAATTTTTTTGGGTGTTCCTCCGATAATTCCCCTTCAACAAAAATGTTCAGCTCCTTATAATCCACCCTCATTTTATTCAGCAGGGAAACGATATCCATTCCTGTACATCCGGCCAGTGCAACCATCATCAGGGGCTTTGGTTTAGGTCCCTTTTTCTGCCCACCATGTTCCGGATCTGAATCGATCATTATTTTATAACCCATCACATCGGCCTCGAAGGTCATTCCGTCAACCCATTTCACATTTACTGATTCTTTCATATCTTTACAGAGTTTAAGATTTGAATCCTGCGAGCACATTGGCTTCGCCGAACTCACAGGTTTGTTTGGCTCCGCCGAACTCACAGGTTTGTTTGGCTCCGCCGAACTCACAGGTTTGTTTGGCTCCGCCGAACTCACAGGTTTGTTTGGCTTCGCCGAACTCACAGGTTTGTTTGGCTCCGCCGAACTCAGGAGCTCGTTTCCTCGCAGCAAGCTGCGAGGAG
>JADHVS010000277.1 GCA_016783865.1 Bacteroidales bacterium | reverse complement strand
GAGGGGTGTAACCAAAGTTTTTTGCTGCAGTTTTTAAGACTGTTATCATCCTTTCATATTCAAGGTTTTTCAGGCGAAACTCAAGAGGGTCGATCCCGGCCTTTGCTGCCATCATGTCAATTTGTTGTTCACGGGCGAAGGTATTTGTGTTCTGTGCCGGAGCGCGCCAGGCACCGGTATAAAATGGATGCACCCTGTTTCCCCGCCCCCCGTCAATGGAAACTGTTTTATGATGGGGGATGGAATAGAATTGTGCTGCACCCCTGCTTCCTGCAAAATAAACTGCATAATCCCATAAAGTGATTTGACCTGATCCGGAAATTCCGGATGTAATTTTAACTACAGCAGCCGGTCTCAGCCTGTCATAGAAAAACTCCTCCTCCCTGGTATAAACCAATTGAACAGGTTTGCCTGTGATTTTTGCCAGTCGGGCTGCTTCAACAGCTTGGGGATTAGAAGTTTTACCTCCAAAACCACCTCCCACAAAAATTTGCATTAAACGCACGTTTTTTAATGGTAATCCCAGTTCTTCGGAAATTTCCTCCCGGGTGGGATAAGGTGTCTGGCATGAAGCCCAGATGGTCATTATATCCCCTTCCATGACAGCCGTAGCAGTATGGGGTTCTATGGGTGCGTGAGCCACGTATCCATCCATGTATTCTTCTTCAAAAATATGTGCGGCTAGTTCTTTTCCTTCACTCAGACTCCCTTTCTGGTCGACTTCCCGAATATTGGCCCCGTTTTTCACAAGGTGCTCAAAAATGTTTTCATCATTGATCCCGGTTTCATCGGTTTCATATTCTGCCTTGATCTTAGCCAGGGCAATATCGGCCATGTCAGGAATCTCATGCAGGACTGCAATAAGGTCATCTTCCTGAACAATCTCTATTCCCTTAATGGTTTCTGCTCCCGACAGATCCAGCGATGTTAATTTTGCAGTCAGGGTCGGAGGCCTCAGGATCCTGGCGTACAGCATACCTGGTAACTGAATGTCAGCAGAATATTTGGCCTTCCCGGTAACCTTATCAGCAGCATCAACATGGTGTAAGGATTTCCCCATTACCTTAAATTCAGAAGGCTTTTTCAATGGCGGCTTTTCTGATAAAGATTTTACAATTTTCTTGCCCCTGGTCAGCTGTGCATAGGTGACCTGTTTGCTTTTGTCATTAATATCTGATACAATACCATTCTCAACGGTTAATCTTTCTATGGGGATATCCAGGTTTTCTGCGGCAAGTTGAAGCAATACACCCCTGGCTTCCGCCCCGGCGGCTCTTAATCTTTGTCCAAAGTCGCGCGTGCTCAAGGATCCATATGTTCCCTGATCATAGGGACATATATCAGTATCGCCCATAATAATATCTACACTGTCGAGCGATACATCCAGTTCATCTGCAAGCATTTGGGGCAGGGAAGTTATGGGCCCCTGGCCCATTTCAATTTTACCTGTATAGCAGTTGGTGCGCCCGTCCTCACGGATCAGCAGGTAGGAATTGAAATCCTCTTCCGCAAAACCAGAAAGATATTCACCATCGAGGATACTGTTTCCGGAAATAGAGAAGGTAATCACTATTCCGCCTCCGAGGTTTTTCAGGAAGTCACGCCTGTCCATCTGGTGGGGCGATCTGAGATCAGAAAAATTTTGTTTTTCAATTTTGTTTTTTCTCATGATTAAATTCCTCCATTCATTTCTTTTGCAGCGGTTTGAATAGCCTGGATAATCCTGCCATAGGTTCCGCAACGGCAAAGGTTGTCCTCCATTCCGTCAATGATCTCCTTACTTGAAGGTTCAGGATTTTTCAGGAGCAGTCCATAGGCATTCATGATCATACCGGGTGTACAATAGCCGCACTGAAGGGCATCATGTTTAACGAATGCTTTCTGGATGGGATGAAGTTCCCCATTGGTTGCCAGTCCCTCTATGGTAAAGACTTTTTTATCTGCTACATCGCTGGCGGCCATCATGCATGACCTTGTCGCCTCCCCATTAATGATAACTGTGCAGGCTCCGCAGAATCCCAGTCCGCATCCGAATTTGGTGCCTGTCAGCCCGAATTTTGTCCTGAGAACCCACAAAAGAAGCTGATCATCCTCCAGGGTAAATTCAGCAGGTTTTCCGTTGAGTTCAAAGTGAATCGTTTCAATCATGATTTTTCAGGTATTTAATTTCATTTTCATAATCTTCCAATGTATCTATATCTCTTAAAATTTCAGGTGAACCGGTATTAACTTCTAATATATCCCCGGGATGATCCTGCATCAGGTCCCGGAGATTGTTTTTATCTGCCAGCCCAACTATATCAGTGAAATATTTTTTATCAATTATCACGGGATGGCCCCGTTTCCCATTAAAAACGGCTTGAATTATACCTTTGTCTGATTCAATATATGCAGCAATTAATTCATCAATCACTGAAGAGGGGACCATGGGTTGATCGCCCAGTATTATAATGACCGCGGTAGTATCTTTTCTCATGTTTTGAATGCCGCTTTGAATCGATGTAATCATCCCTGATTTGTAATTTTTATTCTCTGAATGTGAGACCGGATATGACTCGATCTTTTCTTTGATCATGTCAGGGAATGCCCCTGTTACTACATGGATATAATCTGTTCGCGACCTGGTTGTTTCTCTGATAACCTGCTCAATAACAGTTGTTTTTCCAAAGGGCATTACCATTTTTGGTTGTCCCATCCTTTTGGATTCTCCGGCTGCCAGGATCAGGGCAGTGACAACCGGTCTTTTTATGCCTGATACATTTTGTTGCCGGATCAGGACGAGCTGGGCACAAATGCTAACCGCGATTTCCTGAACTGTCCTGGAATGTATTTCCAGGCCAATGGGAGCAAAGACACGGTTAAATTGTTCCTCGCTGGCCCAGCCGTTGTCAATAAACTCTTCCCGCATCAATCTTATCTTCCTTTTACTCCCGATCATTCCAATATAAGTTGCTTTGGAGTGAATACATGCCCTCAGTGCGGCGGCATCATCCTTGTGGCCCCGTGTAACAACCACAACGAAGGTTTCGGGACCGTAGTTGATCTCATCCATGGCCGCTCCAATCGGGTTAACTATGATGCTGTCAGCATCAGGAAGGTTCAGAGGATTAGCATATTCTTGCCTGTCATCAATTACAGTAACTTCAAAATCGAGGAGGCTGGCGAGGTGGGAGAGGGCCTTTCCTATATGACCTGCCCCGGCAATAATCAGTTTAGGCAAAGGGTAGAGAGATTGAAGGAAAAGGAATGTGCCTTGCTGCTTTTTTGTGGATTCGGGTTGTTTAATTTCGATCAGGCTGCAGCTTTTATCCTGAAAGCACGAATTGATTTCTTCCTGGTAATCTTGCAGGAATTTGTCATCAGGGGAGAGTTTTCCCGAAATTGCTTCAATCCATATGCGCCCTAGCCTGGCCTGATTATCTTTCCCGACCGATATGTTCGTTGCCAGAACACCTGGCCTGTTACCTGAGAGACTTTTCTCAATTTCCAATACTGTTTTTTTCTGATCAGAAGGTTTGGAATCGATAAGAATTTTTACACGACCTCCGCATAATGCTCCCTCTTCAGATGAAATGTCTGTCTCAAGATTATATTCAAACAATAGAGGTGAATTGCTTTGGATGGAGCGGGCTGCCATTTTTTGAACTTCACTTTCCAGAATTCCTCCGCCAACTGTGCCGGCAAACAAACCTGTTCTCGAAAAAATAGCCGATGCACCATGAACCTGGGGGGTGGATCCGCTGGCCTCAATGATTGTTGCTAGGGCCAAAGGATCCTCTTTATCTAATTCACCAGCCAGTATTGAATAGATGTTTTTCATTGATAAACAGGTGTCATAAATGTACAGCTTCTAAAAATGCCCGGGAAAACAGCGGGGAAAATTCAGGATGTGAACATCCTGATGAACATAACCAGTGCAAGACAGACCATTGCTATTACAGGTGAAAAACTGAGCCTGGCAAATGCTGAAGTAACTGCTTCATCAAACCTCTTAAAGGATACTGAGATTTTTTCACCTGTAAAAAATCCTAATGGTACCAGAACCATGGATGTGACTATAGCAACAGGGGCAAAATAGACAGAGAGCGGGATCGTCGTGCCGGGATACAGGCAGGCCGGGACACCTGTGGCAAATTTCACCAGGGGAAATAAGGCCACAGCAATTAATGCGGATCCTCCGCCAAGCAGGATACGAGCCGGTAATTTTTTAAGCCGGTTTGATTTAAAAATTACCAGCAAAAGGGTTATTGCAGCGCCTTCTGTCAAAAAAGCAAAAATGGGATTGATGATGGCTCCATCCGTAACTGGCAGCATGAGCAACAAAGCATCAAATAATTTAAATACCGAGACAATGCATACTATAAGAATTGGAACAAAGAAACGGCGGGATGCGATCCATCCTGCAGAAAGAAAAAACAATCCTGCGCCAGTCATCAGGGATCCTGACATCTGGGCGGCACATGCCCTGAGTCCTATTCCCAGTGCAACTTCGCTTAATCCCCATATGGCACCTATCGTCAGTGCTATGCTTAATGGTGAGCCGATTGATCTGTTTTCCATGGATAATTATTAAAAAGTTAAACAATTCAATATAATGAGAATTGTAATGCGTGTCAATTATTACCGGGAATTATGGCTTATTTATTTTGATTCTTTTTATTATTGCCAGGGAGGCTTTGTGAGGAGTTGTTTTATGAATATCAAAGATCTCGGATACCTCCAGATTCCAGTGTTCAACAACCTGATCTGTAAATGTTTCCCTTACTGAAAGAACCAGTGGACAGGGTGCATTGCGGAGGAGTAAGGAGAATGATGTGGCCCAGATCTTACCATCCAGTTCTAACTTTCCGATTTCGTCTATAAAGATCAGGTCGTTATTCCCTATTTCCGGACAAGTGAATATACGGTTTCCCATTTCAATTGCCACAGGATTGAAATGGAATGGCCCTGCCTTAATCCAATCTTTAACGGGATTTCTGTCGCAGAGAGGAATTGATTTGCCGGTTTTGATGTGGCTCAGGGAGTAGGAGTCAGGTATCTCTTCACCGGATGAGGCGATCGCCAGTATTCCATCAAGGGATAGCTTTGATCCCTTCAACTTCTCAATCAGATCTATCAGAAAGGAGGTTTTTCCGCCTCTTCTTCTCCCCGTTATGATAAATACCGCAGGATCGATTATAAAGGAACTGGTCATATAGTAGATATACCAGGCAGCAATTTAACTATTTCTGGTATAAATCTTCAGGGCCTGTTCTGTCATATCCAGGCATTTTTGTACAATATTTGGTTAATAAAAAGAATAAAAACGTATGCTATTTATCTTGTCTTACCAGGTGCTCTCCACATTCGGGACAGGTGAATGTGTGACAGGGTATTCCTCGTTGATGAGGTTGTGTAAAATGTCCCCTGGGACAACTGCAGGAATCCTGCGAGCGCAATCCCTGTAGCTTGCTGCGGGGTTAGCGAGCGCAATTAAAAATTAATATAAAGGATCGATGATTGGCTTCGCCGAACTCAGGAACTCGTTTCC
>JADHVS010000276.1 GCA_016783865.1 Bacteroidales bacterium | reverse complement strand
ACTTCTTCAGCCCTTTAGCTATGTAATCCGAAAGGGGAACGATCCGATCCTTTTTGTACTTACTCTGCCTGATGTGGATGGTTTTGCGCTCGAAGTCGATATCAGATATTTTCATGTTGGTGACCTCCTGTGAGCGCAGTCCGGCTGAATATATTAGGGTTAACACAATGCGGTGTTTGAGCAGTCTGGGAGCCTTGAACAACTCTTTTAACTCGCTACGGTTTAGGATAACAGGTAACTTGAATTCTTCTTTTAACGAGGGCAAATCTACAGCACGTTTTTTGAGTCCCAAGTGACGATAATAATACCGCAGACCATAAACAGCATGCTTAAAACTGCTTCGAGATGGAGATTTGGCACTCAAGGCCAGACTCGTCAGATATTCATTAATTTCATCATCGGAGATCAGCTCGGGAAGCCGGTTAAAATGCAAACTTATTATCGCTATGCGGCGAATATAATTGTTTAACGTACTTTTGCTCTGGCCACGCAGAACAGTTTGTTGGTGAAGTGTTTTGTAAACACTCTCAAAGCCTTCGATCGTGTCGATGGCCTTTTGAACCAGGGTGGGTTCATTTCTTTTCATGATACTGAGATTTAAATGAATATTTAAATTTGGGGAGTCTCAAACTCCCCTTCAGTATCATTATATTTATATTTGTTGAGAAAAGCTATCCCGCGGGAGCGGGATTTAGTTCAACAAAAGCTATATTTAATGCGGGTTTCAGTACTAAATTGGAAGTTGATGCAAGTAATAAGAATTAATAGTAAATTGAAAGTGAAGTTAAATAAATTCCCGCACTAAACATAGCCAAACCATAGCTGTAATTATTTACGAAATGAAACTAATAGAAGGATTTAAAGTCGAAGATGACATACTCTTATTTGACTATTTGCCGAATATCCCAGTTCATTCTCCATTTGGTCACTTAGGTGAAAAATATTTGTTCCTTATCTACAGGTTATTTTACACAAATGATACAATACGAGAAATTTATTTTTTTCAAAGGGAATATTATGGATGCAGACAGAATAAGGAATTTGACAACAATATAAAACTCAAAATCCTACATCGTGTTCTACGATTTTCAACTGAAATTAAAGTAATCTTAGATGAATTCATCAGCATATATTTCATCTTAAATTATAACAAAGAAAAGAATAGCTGGCCTAAGAAAATTTCTATTGATTCAATCGGCAAATATCTAAGCAAATCAAACAACGTTAGATACGAGATATTTGAAAAACATAGAAATTTGATTGAAACAACAAACAGCATAGGAAATGCAATCAAGCATTCTTTTGTCAATTCTGAGATAACTTGGATAAGAAATGACACGGTAACGCCTTATTTAATTGCTTACTATCATAAGGATAATGATTTAAAAAATAAAGTCGAATTTCATTCAATCAAACTGCCTGATTATTTAGATGAACTCAACAAATTTTTGCCGGAATATAACTTTGATGTAAAAAATAATTACAGCTAATAAGCCAGCAGCCGACCAGGCGGGGCAAGTGATCCAAAGCAAGCGAAGAAAAAGTAAATGAAGAAAAAACGAATACAAACTCCAACCCAAGTAACGCCCTCCCGGCGGCTGCTGGCAGGGCGTTGTGTGTAAGCTAAAAAGACATGATTAAAAAGACATTTAATACACCTGAGAGATATGCAATTTGGAAGTCTCTAGGACCAAAATGTAGTTGGTGCAAAACTCCTGTTGAGTATCAAGACTGCCATATTGATCATATTATTCCAGAAAAATTACTAGAAGACGAAGAAAAACTAAAAGAGGTAATTAATAATTACGCATTGGAGGAATCATTCGATATAAATTCATTTGAGAATTGGGTGCCAGTTCATCCTTCTTGTAACCTAACGAAGGGTGATGATGTAATTGAAGGTGCCCCAATATTCTTAGAACTATTAAAGAAAGTAAAAGATAAAGCGGAAGAGACTGCACGGATTTTCACTAAATGGCACACTCAAAATAAAACAGCCAAACTTACTACTGTGATAGCACGTGAAGCTGAGAAGGGGTCACTCGATAAAACTACCGTGTCTCAAATTTTTGCAGGAATTAACGACAGTGAAGAACCAATCGTTGGATTAACCGGCTCAACCATTGATAATCAAGTTTTCTACGTACCATCAATTGAAACTTGGAAAGTAATTGGTTCAAGTGATGGACTATACGAACTCCAAAAAGGAGAAGTCACGGGTTCAGCACCTATCAATCCATATGAACACCCTGAACTATTATGTAAAAACTGCAAACATTATGGACCATGGGATGGAAACAAATGTTTAAGTTGTGGAGAGTATTCATTTGAATAAAAAAAGCCTACACACAACAATTAAGCATTGAAACGCCTTTTATACCAATCGTTAACCGTGCTTTTCCGTACAAGAAAAGCCCCGCCAGCAGGCAGGGCTTTTCTCAAACAAACACCTATGAAATGAACACGGACACGGTATTTTTACCAGGATGCAGATGCAGGATTGTAGGCAATTGCTCCTTCGTAAAAAGCCATGGGAGCAGACTGCTTACATTTGAAGGTGAATTTGGAGCCTTTGTCCTTATCGATTTCCTCTCCCCAGGTAGTATCGATGTCCTCAATGTGAACCAGGTTACATGGCTCCCCAATGAGGTACTTCTTATTTGAGGCACAATTCTGAATGATTACAATTCCCTTGAAGCCGATTCCGAACTGAGCAATCCATTGCTGCACTGACTTTTCGATTCCGGGGTAAAACCCTTCCAGGGAGATCTCATAGCCACCACAATCCTGATTGGAGCCTTTCAATTTCTTTTGGTTAGGTTTGATGGTTCCCTGAGTCATGTAGAAGCGATGCATAAAGCGGTCTAGTTTCATGACGATATCAACAGTTATCGTCACTCCATCGACATCACGGGCAGGGAACAGAGTCCAATCAATATCGGATTCCTGTATTAATATGATCTCACTCTTGATCCCACCTCCCCCGCCGGCATTGTCGCCGGCTGGCTTGGCAAGGTCGAAAAGAATGAAACTTGCAACTCCACGGGGTCCTGGCACCAGGAAGGCGAAGGCAAGGAAGCCCAGCATCAGCGCACCGGGACTTGCTCCAGTGGCATAGGATATGATTGATGCTGAAAAAACAGCAAGCAGAATGGTCGTTAAAATTTTCAGGATTTTCATTGTCTATCTCCTTTTAAGGTTCGTATCGGATGAATTATATCGAAGATGAAGCCTGGGTAAGAACATAGGCAAAGATCGCTTCCTCAATCCCGAATCAGATCAGCAAGAATATCAACCTGCTGAACAGAAAAATCAGCCGGAATCTGATCGAATGTGATCGATGATAAGTGAACTTCAGAGGATCCTTTCTGGAACTCATTGTATTTGGCCATCACATCCTTCATACTCCCGGAGAATATCTTCATAGCCTTTTTATAATCTGCAGAATCCTCGATCACATACTCCAATACTCCTTGGGAGTCGGCCATAAATGGGTTACAATAGCAGTTTAGTCGGGCGAATTTCTCACAGATCTCCCCCTATGCCCGGATTGCACTGATGCTGGGCGTCATGAACAGTGTGATCAATAGCGCCGAAGGAACCGAGCTCCCAAGAAAGGTGTTTATAAGACGCTTACAGTTAATGGAGCAGACCAGTTGCCCTGTAAGAAAACAAGAGAAAAGGAATGGGTGTATGTGAAAGAGTTGAACAAGAACAAAACTATTCCCGACAGTGAGCCAGACGAAGTTTCCCGGATTAACTACCACTTCAACAACATCGGAATCGTGATCGGATTGAAAATCAATCTGAAATAATCACCTCGTCCTTCGTCCCTCGTCCCTCGTCCTTCATCAATACGCTCTCCCCTTCTCATCGATCATGGGCACAAACCGGACCGGCAATACTGCTTTTTCCCGAATCTTGCCATTCTTTTTTACCAGCAGCTGCAGGTACTGTACGGATCGTTTCCCAACCGGGATAATCATCCGCCCGTTTTCAGCAAGCTGTTCTTTGAGAGGTTCGGGGATATTGGTTGGTGCGCAGGTAACGATGATGGCATCATATGGAGCATGCTCCGGCCATCCCTGATAACCGTCTCCGTATTTGATCCAGATGTTCTCATACCCCAGTGAGTCCAGTGTTTGTTGAGCTCTGAAGGCAAGCGGTTTAATGATCTCGACGGTATACACTGAATCACAGATCTCTGCCAGCACTGCTGCCTGGTAGCCCGAACCGGTTCCGATCTCCAGCACCTTGTCGGATTGCTTCAGATGCAGCGCCTCGGTCATGTATGCTACAATGTATGGCTGTGAAATGGTTTGGCCCTCCCCTATCGGCAGCGGGGTGTCGTCGTACGCATCTTCTTTGTATGGTTCCGGAACAAATACATGCCTCGGTACACGCCGCATGGCGTTGAGCACTGCCCTGTCAGAGACACCTCTCCACTGGATCTGCTCGGTCACCATGATGGCTCGCTTTTCCTCATCCATCTGTAATGTCTTGTTTTGGGCCGGACATCCTGTCATCCATACACAAAAAAAAACAGCCATGCAGCCAAGTTTCAGGTCAAGGAGAAGCCTGCCCAACAGTTTATATACATATATAGGTACAGTGTGCATGTGCAAAAGCAAATCATCCAAATTTTATACAAATATAAATTATAAAAATAGATTCCATGAAAATGCATTGTCTGAAATTTCACTAACATTGCACATCCTAAATTAACCTGTGGGTGTGCTAAATCTCCGGATCCCGTTATCACTTCTCCTGGTGGCAGGACTTTGGCTCGTTGCTCTTTGTTCCCTGCCTGCCAGGGGCCAGTGTGCCTTTTCAGAGCAGGCCCTGACTGATGGAGAGGAGATCTCCTACGAGATATCCTATAACTGGGGACCGTTTTGGGTGCATGCCGGGATCGTAACATTCAAAACCAGGCTTGAGCGGAAACAGGATACCCCAGCGTGGTACCTCGTGAGTACAGGCCGCACCTATCGTTCGTACGATTTTCTCTTCAAGGTCAGGGATACCTACGAGACCTGGATTGATGCGACCACTTTCCAGACCCTTGAATTCCGACGCTATATTTTTGAAGGAGGCTACCAGCTTCAGAACAGATCCTGGTTTGATTATCCACGCCGGATCATATTCAGCAATACGAAGATCAATGACGAGCCTCTGGTGATTGATACGCTCAGGATGATTGATTGCACCCGCGATATGTTATCGGCTGTCTATTATACTCGCGCGCTCAATCTGAATTCTTTTACCGTAAGAGAACCCATCCCGGTTTTTGTGGCCATCGACGATAGCGTCTATCGGATCAATATCCGGTTCCTTGGCAAAGAGATCGTAGAGCATCCCGGCGGCAGCTATTACCCATGTAATAAATTTTCAGCCACCATGGTGGAAGGCACCATTTTTACCAAAGACCAGGAAGCCTTTGTGTGGGTCAGCGATGATCTGAATAAAGTACCTATTTACATAGAGGCCAAAATCCTGGTCGGATCGGTCAAAGCCTATATCAAGGAGGCTAAGGGATTGAAGCAACCCCTCCTGACAGTGCACCCACAGAAATAAT
>JADHVS010000275.1 GCA_016783865.1 Bacteroidales bacterium | reverse complement strand
AACCATAAATCACCCTGGTTATCTTCAATAATTGAAAAAACATACTCAATGGGAGATGACGTACCATCCTGCTTCTGAATCCGGATATTTCTAATTGAATATCCATCATAAACATCCAGTCCATACTGTCCGCCTATCCAGACAAATCCAAATCGATCCTGGTAGGCTGAAACCAGAAAAGCAGATGACAAGCCGTCTTCATACCCAACATGGTGGATCTTGAATTGGGGCGGATTAACAATTGGCTCGAGGATTTTTTGGGAAGAAACTGAGATTGGGAGCAGCAGCAGGGCTGCGATGAAAACTTGTAGGATAATTTTGGTATTCATGGTTCTTTGATATTGTTGCAAGTTACAGGTTACAGGTTGCAAGTTCTTTACATCATAAATCAAAAATCGTTAATCGATATTCTTAAATCAATTCGGTTACACAGGAATCTCAATTTTAAACCTGGTACCAACGCCCACCTCACTTGTACATTCAATTTTGCCACCAAGCTTTTGGGTAACCAAATTGTACACAATGTGCATTCCAAGTCCGGTTCCGAGTTTTTTGTTTGTCGTAAAAAACGGCTCGTAAATCTTATGTAACACCTCTTCAGGCATCCCTTTCCCGTCATCAGCATACTCCAGCAACAATTGCTTACCGGACTTCTCTGCCCGGATCACCATTCTCCCCTTATCTCCCTCATCATAAGCATGTTCCAGGCTGTTAAGGATCAGGTTGGTCAGGATCTGGGAGTAGGCGCCGGGATAACTGTCGAGTTCTAGCCTTTCATCCATGTCAATATCAATCCTGACCTGCCGGTTGCGCAATTTGGGATAAAGGCTCCGTATTATATCTTCGGTATATTCCTTTAATTTAAAATGCCTGGTCCGCTCTGTCGACTGGTCGGTGGAAAGCTGCTTGAAGCTCTGTACCATGGCTGCCGTTCGCTGCATATTCGAAAGCACCAGCCTGGCCGACTGATTAGCCGTATTAAGGTATTCCTTGAACTCTGCCCGGCTGATCTTATCCTCCTTAAACTCTTCCGCCATCTTCTCCGTCTCCTCAATCAGGCTTGATGATGCAGTTAAACTTATCCCCACAGGCGTATTGATCTCATGTGCAATCCCCGCCACCAATCCTCCCAGTGCCGCCATCTTCTCTGATTCGATCAACTGGGTCTGTGTCTGCTTTAACTGGAACAGTGTTACTTTCAGCTCATCTTTCTGGCGCATCAGTTCATCCTTTTGTCTTTCCAGTTCGGTATTAGCATCCATGATCTCCTGCTTCTGCTCCTCAATAGTGGATGTCCGCTCTTTAACCTGTTTCTCCAGCTCCTCTTTTTCCCTTTTCAGCCTGACCGTCCGCCAGTGGATATAGCCATAAACAATTAAAAACGCCAACAGCACATAGAGTATATATGCCAGGATTGTCCTGTACCAGGGCGGATGAATGTGAATGTTAACAGATGTCCCTTCCGTATTCCAGATACCATCGTTGTTCGATCCTGTCACCCAGAAAGTATATTTACCCGGCTTTACATCCGTATATTCCGCAAAACGCTTGTTGCCTGCATATACTACTTCAGGATCCAGACCAATCATCTGGTATTTGTATTGATTTTTATCGGGATTAGTAAAGTTGAGCGCTGCAAATTCAAACGACAGGAAATTTTCCCTGTAAGAAAGATCAATATTTTCTGTCTGGGTAATTGACTTTGTTAGTGGAGCGTTCTTTCCCGGGATCACTGTCTTATTAAACAACTTAAAAGAGGTAATCACAACCGGTGGGATAACCGGGTTATCCTGTATACTGTCGGGATAAAAGAAATTGAATCCCAGACTGCCTCCAAAATACAGCTTGCCGGACATCCCCTTGAAACATGCACCCGGACTAAAGGCATAATCCTGCAATCCATCCTCGACGGAGTAGTTCATAAACACTATGTTCTCCGGGTCGAACCTTGATAATCCCTTGTTTGTACTTATCCAGATATAACCGTGGTCATCCTCAAGCATACCCACAATAGAATTATTAGGCAGACCGTCTTTTATGGTATAGTGGATAAACCGTTCTGACCTCAGGCTGTCCTCCCGGACATATTTATTTAAACCTCCCCCCCAGGTCCCTATCCAGATGTTGCCTGCCTTATCCTCAAGGAGTGATACTATTTCATCGTGAGAAATACTCCTGGGATCGTTCTTGATGTTCCTGTATTCTGTCAACTCTTCAGTATCAGGATCAAATACATTTAATCCTCCTCCCCGCGTTCCAATCCAGATCTTTCCTGTCTGATCTTCTATTAAGGACAATATCCAGTTATTTGAAAGACTTTTGTTGTCTTTGGAATGGATCCTGTATTTTTTGAATTCACCTGTTTCAGGATTTAATTTTATCAAGCCATTGGCAAATGTTCCTATCCAGAATAAACCAGATCTGCCCTCACACATCGCTGTCAGTATCAAATTTGACAGGGTTTCATTATTCTCTGATTTGGCTGGATATGGAATAAATCTTCCCCGGTACTGATCAAACAGGAACATTCCATTACCCAGGGTTCCGATCCAGATCCTTCCCGATAAATCAGAATGGATAATACGAATTGAAGGTTGAATATAGTTGGATGGATCACCCGGATTATTTCCAAAGACATCTATACTTCCGGTTAAGGGATCGATTCTGTTCAGGTTCCCCTTTTCGGTCCCAACCCAGACTGTCCCGCCATGATCCTCATGAATTGCCATTACCTGTTCCAGGGAAAGACTACCGGGTATTTTTGGATCGGCTACTATTCTTTTAAACTTATCTTTACGGGAGTCAAGAAAATTCAGTCCATTGCGGGTTCCGAACCATAAAATGCCTGCATTATCCTCAAAAATTGCAGTAATAAAGTTATCTGAAATACCTGCAGGATCTTTTTGATCATGTTTATATACAATAAAACTGTTTGTTGCCCTGTCATATTTATTCAATCCTGTATATGTCCCTATCCACAGGTCACCCGAACTGTCCTCATAGATTGCACTGATTGAATTATTGGAAAGGCTTTCAGGATCATTGGGATCGTTTCGGTAAACTGCACTTGCACCTGTTTCCAGGTCATACCTGTTCAATCCATTTAAAGTCCCGACCCAGAGCTGGTTATTCTGGTCTACATGTATCTGGCTGATATCTTCATGGAACAGGTTTACATGATTTGTGGGATCAGGGCGAAAAGCCATAAATTTGTCATCCTCACGGTTGTACCGGTACAATCCATGTATGGTTCCAATCCATAAAGTACCGGAATGATCTTCGAAAATGGTATTGACTAGATTTCCATAAACACTTCCGTCTGCATCCGTTTGGTGCATGTAATGATAGAACCTTCCTGTTTCGGGATCCAGCATGTTTAGTCCCCCGAAATCAGTTCCAAACCAGATATCTCCTCCACCGTCTTCATAGATAGCAGTGATTGTGGTACCTGGAAAACTCAGTGAATCAGCAGGATTATAGACATAGGAGCTAAACCTTTCACTTGCCGGGTCGAATACATTCAATCCACTGGTGGTTCCTATCCAGATCTTACCGGAACCGTCGACGAGCATGGCAGAGGGCTGTACAATATGTCCGGACAGGCTGTGGGGATCGTCGGGTTGGTGGTAATAACGGGTTATCGTATAGCCATCATATTTATTCAGTCCGTCAATTGTACCGATCCAGAGAAATCCCTTATGATCCTGCACGATGGATGAAATGATGTGGAAAGAGAGTCCGTCTTCGATTGTTATTTTGTTGAATTTGAGATCATTATGGCGATTTTTCTGAGCCCATCCGATGTTGATCATCAGGAATGAGATAAGCAAAGAGAGCAGCGTGTTTCTGAAATTAAGCATTATTGGTTTCTGAATATGGTCGTGTTTGTTTTATGATCTGTTCATTTTATACACACTGGAGATTTGATAGTGCTTAGCTTACTACAAGTTAACAAACAAATTGTAATTCCAACCATCTTTTCTCCATCTGGTTCAATCGTATTATTAATTTCATTAGTTATTCATTGAACTATAAATGTACATTCAGATTGAATCGGCACAGAGAGACCTCTGCACTATGAGGGTATTTTAACACAGACAGTGGTTCCTTGTCCCTTATTACTTTCAATTTCTATTTTGAGATTATTGACATCACAGTATTTCTTTGTTAACGCCAGGCCCAGCCCAAGTCCATCATATTCTTTGTTTTCTTTTATCTTTTCTCTGGAAAAGGGTTTGAACAAATCAGGAAAGAAATCATCGTCTATTCCGGCACCGGTATCTTTTATCCGGGCTTCGATCTCTCCTCTCCCATTAGCCGATAAAGAAACCTCAATTCTGCCATGACTTGTATATTTGAATGCATTGTCGATGATATTGGCAAACATCTGCCTGATGTTGTCATTGACCTTATCTTTAACTTCTTCCTTTATCATATCCGAAGAATCCATGATCAGGTTCAGGGGAGCCTGGATCTCTTTCGACATCTGCTGCAGGAATTCAGTTTTCATACGGTCCGACTGTTCGGCCTTTTGCCTGGCATGTACCAGGACCTTTTCCTTTTTGATGCGTTTTTCGATCTCCTGCCTGAATGCTTCATTTAATTCATCGATTTTCCGGATGGAATCATAGGTTCTTAAGCTGGCAAGGGCTACAGTAAATAGTTTAATGGAGGTCATTTCGGTCTTGGTCTTGTAATCGTTGATCTCATAGGATACGATCACTTCCCGTTCAGGAGCCTGTCCCGGCTGGCCGGTACGGATAATGATCTGGGTGTAAAAATTACCAAGTTTTTCGCGGATCACTTTTACCAGGTCGAGACCTGCATTGGTGGTTTCCATCACCACATCCAGGAGGATCAGGGCGATGTCGGGGTGTTTTTTAAGGATCTCCTCAGCTTCAGCGGCCGAGAACGCATCGTAGAATTCGATGCTTCTCCCGCGGAATGTAAAGCCCTTTAAAGCGATCCTTGTAACGCTGTGGATATCCTCCTCGTCATCCACCACAAGGATCTTCCATTTCTCTTTCGTATCGTCAACCGGTTTTTTAATCTCATCCGTATCGGAAGATTCCGAAAAGAGGAGATTGTTTTCATCTTCGGATGCAGGTGTGTCTCCGAACAGATCGTCGAAGTTCTTGAATTTGTCCATAGTTAAGAAGTTACTGGTTACGAGGTACGAGTTACGAGGTGGTGTGAGTGTGGGTACGGGTTTGATAAACCGCTGATTTACCGTTTATTTTAAACTGCAAGATAACTCTTCACCATAGCCGATCTCTAATACTCAGGTAACCCTATTTAACACATATGTAACATATCAGTGATCGGAGGGAGTGGGTTTGGGTTATGAGTGTGGTAATTTAGTTGAAAATAAAGGTCGGAAATACCTGATTTAAAGTCAAACAAAAACCGCAGAGACTTTTGGTTCCTGCGGCCTTCTGACTTCTGTTTTCTGAATTCTGTCTTCTAATTAGTGCCTGCAAGAAAACTAGATATTACGTCATTCCGAATTTATTTCGGAATCTATAACCATCTGAAAATGAGATTCTGAAATAAATTCAGAATGACGAGGCTTTTCAGAAAACGAGAGTTTTCTTGCAGACAC
>JADHVS010000274.1 GCA_016783865.1 Bacteroidales bacterium | reverse complement strand
CACCGATTTTTCATAGTCATTAAGGGCGTTATTCACATCAATCAGGGCCTTGTATGTCTGTAACAACTCTGACTGGGTTTTACTGGCAATAAAAGCAGGGAGTGCTTTTTCGTAAAAAGAGCGCGCCTGGGGATATTCTTTCAGGGAATAATAATCCTGGCCCAGGTTAACTTGCTGTCTGGCAATCGCCAGCGGTATTTTTGTTTGCACAGCCAGATCGAGGGATTTCTGATGATAGTTCAGGGCTTCCGTATAGTTTTCAAGGCTCAGATAGACATTCCCCATGTTCCCATATATAATCCCGGTCAGATTTCTATTATTCAGATTCTTTGTAGTTTCCAGGGCGGTTTTAAATTTTCTTATTGCCTCTTCATATTTTCCCTGGTTTTTATAGAGTATTCCCATCGCATTTAAGCCTATCCCGGCTTTCGGCAGATCATTTAATGCCAGGGATTGCTCAATTCCTTTCTGAAACCATTCTTCTGCGATAGAAAAATCCTGTAACTCAGAATATATCTGCCCTAACTTCAAATAGATATAGGGCAACTTTTTCTTATTCCCGGTCGTTTCATAGGTCGTTTTCGCTTCAATCAGGTAGGTGATAGCCGATTTAAATTCACCCCGGTTCAGATGGATCGTTCCGATGTTTTCGAGCGCATTGCCTATTCTTTCCGGGTTCTTCAATTGCCTGTATATGTCAAGCTCCTTTTCGAAGACAAGCAGGGAAGAATCAAAATGGCCGAGGGATTCGTAGATCAGACCCATCCTGTTGTAGAAAATACCTATTTCAAAGGTATCCTTGAACAACGTGGCATTTTTAAAAGCGCTGTCATAATATAGCCGGGCTGTCGGAAAATCAGACATGGTCCAGTAATTCACTCCAATGCAGTTATACACCTTGCTTTTTGCGGAGGGAATCTTTAGCAATCCGGCCAGCTGAAGAGCCTGTTCACCATAGGCAATTCCTTTATGGGGATCAACGGAATAGAAATTTTTACATACGTCCGCTAAGGCCATGATTTTTTCTTTCCCGCTTGCCTGTTCTGCTGTTTTTAATAACCGTTCAATTTCCGGCGTTTGCGCCCATACTTTCGGCGCAATTAAAACAGAGACAAGTAATATAATTACCGTTTTCATGGTTTTTAAGGTAGTACCTGTTTTGAATTTTTAAGACGGAACTGAGCCACTAATTTACGGATAAAAAAGATTACTGATTTATCTTTCCCAGGAAATCCAAATAATAGTTGTATGTTTGCAAATCCTTTTGAAAGATTGTATCTCAATCTGTTTGTAATCCCCCCACCTTTACAACTGAGCAAGGCCTACAGTTTTTAGAAAGCCAACCGGAGGCTGATCCAATTGTATCACCTTCCGGAGTTTACTAATAGTATCCATTTAATACCAACACTGGTAATGAAATTTGAACATTTGAACCTTATTGATCCTTTATTACAAGCCATTCATAAGAAAGGGTTCCTGAACCCTACCGCAATCCAGGAAAAAACAATCCCCTCCATCTTACAGGGGAGAGACCTCTTCGGCATTGCCCAGACAGGCACCGGAAAAACTGCCGCTTTTGCGCTTCCCATCTTACAGATGCTGTCAACGGAAAGAGAAAACAGGCACAGGAGAGCGATCCGGGCTTTGGTCCTCGCTCCTACCCGCGAACTTGCGTCCCAGATCAGTGAGGAGTTCCTCACTTACGGCAGAGGACTTAATCTCAGGCTTTTGACCATCTATGGCGGCGTATCCCAGAAACCGCAGACACAGGCGTTATCCAGGGGAATCGACATCATGGTCGCCACCCCGGGCAGACTGCTTGATCTGATCCGGCAACGATATATTGTACTGGATGAGGTCGAATATTTTGTGTTGGACGAAGCAGATCGCATGCTTGACATGGGCTTTATCCACGACATAAAAAAGATCATTTTAAAATTACCATCCAGACGACAAACAATGCTATTCGCTGCCACCTCCTCGGCCGAGATCAGGAGTATGGCGGAATCCCTGCTCTATAACCCCGTCCAGGTCAACCTTGCCCCTGTTGCAACACCACCATCACTTGTGAATCAAACTGTTTACCATGTAGCCAAAGAAAATAAAAAGCTCCTGCTGGCACATGTACTTCAGGATAACTTGGTGAAACAGGCATTGGTTTTTACAAGAACAAAACGCGGAGCAGACAAGGTCTCTAAGGATTTAAACCGGAATGGGATCAAAGCCGATGCTATCCATGGAGATAAATCGCAGAGTGCTCGTGAAAAAGCGCTGAAATCGTTCAAGAACAATAGCATCCGCGTACTGGTTGCTACCGATGTGGCCTCCCGGGGAATAGACATAGATAAGCTCTCCCATGTGATCAACTTTGAAATTCCGGAGGAAGCAGAAACCTACGTTCACAGGATCGGTCGCACCGGCAGGGCGGAGCAACTTGGAACAGCGCTTTCATTCTGTGCTGCGAATGAGAAACCTTATCTGCACAACATTCACAAACTGATTAAGCGCAACATTGATGTGGTTCATACCCATCCGTTTGTCACCCTTCACCAAAATTAAACCATGAAGATTCTTCTGATTTCACCTGCAGTCAGCAAGTCGAAAAGAACAGTCAAGGAGCTGATGATGCCACAATTGGGACTTTATATCCTGGAAGGTCTAACCCCGGAAAATCACGAGGTCCGAATCATCGAGGAGGAAGTCCAATCCATTGACTTTAACGAGGATTGTGACCTGGTCGGGATCAGCTGCATGACGGCCAACGCTCCCCGGGCTTATGAAGTGGCGGCAGGATTCAAAGAGCAGGGTAAACCGGTGGTATTGGGTGGTGTGCATCCGACGATTCTTCCGGATGAAGCTTTACTTCACGCTGATTCGGTGGTCATCGGAGAAGCTGAAGGGGTATGGGAGACGCTTCTGGAGGATTTCGCTGCCGGAAGATTAAATAAACGTTATCATGATCCGGCTCCTGACTTAACTCGCTATGTTAAAAAGGATTTTACAAAAATTATTAAAAAGCGGTTATTCAGCATTGTTCCGGTCATGACCACCCGGGGCTGTCCGTACAATTGTGATTTCTGCTGTGTCAGCAATCTTTTCGGAAAGACCATCCGTCACATTCCGGTTGAGAATGTCGTGAAGGATATTCAGAATTCCGGCTCCAGGAATTTTATGTTCCTCGATGACAACATCATTGGTCATCCGAAATATGCCAAAGAGCTTTTCAGGGCACTGATTCCTCTGAAAATCAAATGGGTAGGCCAGGCCTCCATCTCTTTTTTAAAGGAGACAGAGTTGCTTCAGCTGGCT
This sequence comes from Bacteroidales bacterium, assembly GCA_016783865.1. The sequence goes on along the minus strand of JADHVS010000274.1, from coordinate 2,299 downwards.
GCCGACAGTGGCTGTAGAATTCTGTTTATCGGACTGGAGAGTGTCAATGAAATGCAGTGTAAAACCTTGAAAAAGTCGTTGAAGGATAATGAGGAGTTGAAACAGACCATCAGAAAGATCAAGAAGATGGGGATTCTCATCCATGCTTCGATGATCTTCGGGTTTGATTCAGATACGAAAAAGGTGTTCCGTGAGACCGTTAAGTTTTTAATCAAAGCGAAAATCAGCACGGTTTCCTTTAATATCCTGACTCCCTATCCGGGGACAAAAACATATAATGAATTGAAGCGTGCCGGTCGGCTTATGACTGACAACTGGAAGTATTACGATCACAATACGGTGGTTTTCAAGCCGAAAAACATGACCCCGCTGGAGTTACAAATCGGAAAAATCATGGCCAGGACCAAGTTTTACAGAAAAATCTCATTCCTCCTGAGACTATTAGGGAACCTAAACAATCCGGTCCTTTATACCGCTACCAATTATGGACATATGAAACAGGCACGGGTGGAGCGTCGCAGGTTCGCAGGTCTGAAATCGGAGTTGTTTGATCATTACCCTTATCATTGAGGGTATGAGGGTGTTAGGGTATGAGGGATCTCCCTTCTGACTTCCTGACCTTATGACCTTATGATCACATGGTAATTTATCCGGCATCATTGTCACTGCGAGGGAAGTGAAGCAGCGGCATCAGGTACCTAAAAATATCTCCCCCTTCATATAGGTCACAGCTTTCCCAGAGATCTCTACGCGGTCACCATTCACTTTCAATTTCAGATGGCCTTTCCGTTTTGAAAGTTGCATGGCTGTTAATTCCGGTTTGTTTAGTCTCTTTGACCAGTATGAGGTCAGAGAAGTATGAGCAGAGCCGGTTACCGGGTCTTCGGGCACCCCAACCTGGGGAGCAAAGAAACGAGAGACAAAGTCGACCTCCTCCCCGGAAGCTGTTATCATAACTCCCCGTGCTTCCGTCTGTATCAGCTTATGCATATTAGGTTTTATCTGCTCGATCTCCTGTTGCGAGGAATAGATCAGCATATAATCAGTCTTGCCTTTGAAGGCGAGTAACGGGCTTAATCCAATAGCATCCACCAGGTCATCCGGAACATCAATCTGATCCACGGTATCCGCAGGAAAATCCAGGGTGAGGAGGTTCCGATCACGTTTCACGCTCAGGATCCCGCTTTTCGATTGAAATTCGATCTGATTTTCCGGGTAGTTCATGTGATTAAACAACACATGGGCCGAAGCCAATGTGGCGTGGCCACAAAGCTCTACCTCGGTCAGCGGAGTGAACCAGCGAATGTGATAACCGGCAGGTTCTTTCACAAAGAAGGCGGTCTCCGCAAGGTTGTTTTCAGCAGCGATATGTTGCATCAAACTATCTGGAAGCCACGATTCCAGTGGCACAACAGCGGCAGGGTTGCCGCCAAAGAGATGGTCGGTGAAGGCATCGACCTGGAAAATCGGTAGATTCATTGGATTTGTTCTTAAGTTTTATTAAATAGAACCAAGCCCGTCACGAAACTACAAAAAATAATACCTTTGTACATTCACACACGAGTTTATCATAAGTATGGATGAAGATTTATTGCCTAGGGTTGATGAGCCGATGGAGGAATATCTCAGGTCGGATCGTTACAGGCAATATGGAATGAAAATCACATTTTCAGATTTTAAGGGCCAGGAGGAGGCAAATTATCGTTTCTGGAGAAGTTTGACACCGCGGCAAAGATTAGAGTTGCATGTATTGATGATTGAAGCCGTATACCAAAGTGAGATTGAAAAATCGAACGATGAGAAGCCCCTCGAAATCGTATTTACCGAAATCACTGTATGAATATATTCAATGATTTCCATCAGCGATTTGTAATTGAACTACTTAAACATGAAGTTGAGTTCATCATTGTTGGCGGGTTGTCCGTTGTTTTCCACGGATATATAAGAACAACCGGTGATATGGATTTGTGGATACGGCCTACGAATGAAAATAAACGAAAACTAATTCCGGTTATTAGGCAATTTGGCCTTTCAGAAGATTCAATTGTGATTCTCGAAAATAAAAATTTCGCTGAACCTCTTGCATTCCATTTTAATAATCCGCCTCAAAAAGTTGAATTTCTTACTCATATTGCTGGTTTACAATTTGTAGATGCGTTCTCAAATTGTGAATATCTGGAAATTGAAAACCAAAAGATTCCACTTCTCGGATTCGATGATCTGATCGTTAACAAGCTGATGACAGGGCGTCTGAAAGACAAGGCGGATGTGGAAGAATTACAGAAAATTCAAAGATGCC
>JADHVS010000273.1 GCA_016783865.1 Bacteroidales bacterium | reverse complement strand
GGGATCGAGTTACTCTATGTGAATACAAGAAACCAGGAAAATCCATCGGAGCATCTGCGCAGTCTCACCGGCGGAAAAGGGTTTGATGATGTGTTTGTCTTTGCTCCGGTCCGCCCAGTTGTTGAACAGGCCGACCATATCCTTGGAATGGACGGATGCCTGAATTTCTTTGCTGGTCCTGAAGATCAGGCCTTCAGTGCCATGATGAATTTTTACAAGGTACATTATGCCTTCACCCATGTTGTAGGCACCAGCGGAGGTAATACCGGTGATATGAAAGAAGCCCTCGACCTGATGGGTAAGGGAAGTATCAACCCGGCTGTTATGGTGACCCATATAGGTGGATTGGACGCTGTGATAGATACAACCAAAAGACTACCCGAGATACCCGGTGGCAAAAAGCTGATATATACCAATATATCATTGGAACTAACTGCCATTGACGATTTCAGGGAGAAAGGCAACTCAGATTCTTTCTTCAAAGATCTTGCAGATATTGTGGATGCTAAGGATGGCATTTGGAACAAGCAAGCAGAGGACTATATCCTGAAAAACGGAACTCCAATCTAAGAAGTCTACGAGTCTACTGGTCCTCAAGTCTACAAGTAAAGAATGAAGTTAGATAGCATTCCTGGCAGACTTGTAGACTGGTATACTTGAAGACTATTCAGAAAGATGGATGTATTTCAAGTTTGTTCAATCGTAATTCTCTGCATATCCCTTTGAAATGTAGTTATCAAGACTCATACAAACCTCAGTCGCAAAATCAACGGCAGTGGTAATTATTCGTTCCCAATCACTTTTGCCCAGATTAACCAGGTCTTCCTTCATGATCCCATCCCGGATAAAGGAATAAACCAGTCCCGCATTAAAATTATCACCGGCACCAATGGTACTGACCGTGTTTATTTTCTTAACCGGAAACTGGAATTTACCTGCAGGAGAATGCACAAATACACCTCTCACATTGGCCGTAAAGACAAGAACGGGGCACATACCTGATACCCGGTCATAAGCCATATCAGAATCAGTAACATTGAAAATATGCTTCAGGTCTTCATCTGAGGCCCTCACAATATGGGCCATCCGAAAATTTTCAAGGAGAAATGGCCGAAGTTCCTCCAGCTCATGAAGGTGTGCTGACCTGAAATTGGGATCATAAAGAAGCATGGAATCATTGGACCTGGCAATGTTGAGGAACTTCATTAATTGTGGCCTGACTTCCCGCGTTATGGCATAAATGGAGCAAAATGTCACGATATCATTCTCTGTTGTCACTTGCGGAATAGTACCCAGCCGGTCTTCAGGAAAGTCTTTATAAAAAGTGTAGGAAGCATTATTATCCGCATCCAGAAAAGCCAGGGCAAGGGCAGATTTTCCATCTGAAAACCGTGATACAAATTCAGTACCTACATTATTCTCTTTCAGGAAATTGTCAATCAGATCTCCCACCGGATCCTCACCATATTCGCCAACGAATTCCACATTCCTGCCCAGCCGTCCAAGGGTAACCGCTGCATTCAGGGAGGATCCTCCCGGTTTGGCTGCCTGTGGCTGGCCATCTTTGAAAATAATATCCAGTACGGTCTCGCCGATTGCAAAAACTCTTCTCATTAAAATGTATTTTACAGCGTTGATCAGAATAAAGATACTCTTACTTAACGAGCCTGGAGATTTGCTTAAAAGAATCTGTTCCGGCAAACCTGCAAAGTTCGAAAAGCACCGATTCACAGGTAGTTATAACAATACCTTCATTTCTCATCCGTTCGATTGCCATGCGAAAATCGTTCTTTTTGCGCGAGGAAACACAATCATGGACCACCACCGGAATATAACTGTTTTCGACAAGGTCGAGGGCCGTTTGCAAAACACATACGTGGGCTTCAATACCGGCAATAATAACAAATTCCTTATCCTGTTGAACAAGTTCCTTCATGAACGCCGGTTCGTCGCAGCAACTGAAAGAGATTTTTTCGATATGTGACTGGCCGGACAGCGCTTCGGCAATTTCAGGGATAGTCTCTCCGAGGCCTTTCGTATACTGTTGTGTCACCAGCACAGGAATTTCAAGTGCCTTTAGTCCTTCAATCAGGATCCTTGTATTTCTGGCGATCTTTTCGTGTTTATGGATATGGGGGAATAGCCTTTCCTGGATATCAATGATAAGACCGGCAGTTTGTTCTTTATGAATTCTCATTTCGAATCTGTGGAGTTTCTTGACTTATGTCCCAGGTAGCCGCCATGGTGTCTTTTCGAATAATCCTCAGCTGTAAATCCGATTTTTTCCATCATCATCACAACGAGGATGTCTCCTATAACCGTCATCGCTGTCGTGGATGTGGTTGGAGTTAATCCCAGGGGACAGACCTCATCAGGATTTCCGGTATACAATACTGCATCTGCTTCCCGGACCAGGTCACCTTCCGGATTACCTGTAATAAGAATAATGGGTAGTTTGAAAAGTCGCTGAGATAATGAATAGAGCTCCAGGATTTCCCTTGTTTTGCCTGAATTGGAGACAAACAACAGAACATCATTTTCCTGTAAAACACCCAGGTCACCATGCTGGGCATCGGCAGGATGAAGGAAATCAGAAGGAGTCCCTGTGGAACTAAAAGTTGTAGCAATATTATTGGCAATCTGTCCTGCCTTTCCCATGCCACTGCAGACCAGTTTACCCTTTCGGTTATGGACCTGCTGATGAATGATGCCAACAGCTTTTTCAAATTCCTCTGAGGCCGGGATATTGGCAATGGCCCTGGCCTCATGTTCAAGTAGATTTTTAACTTTTTCGGACATGGGCTGATAGTTTACAATTTTGTACCTATAAACTGCTCAAGGCTGATCAGGTCTGCAGTGAATCTCCTGATACCTTCTGCAAGCTTTTCTGTTGCCATGGCACTTTCATTCAACATCCAGCGGAAGCTCTTTTCATCCAGGGTTATTCTTTGAACATCCGATTTCTTCGCCAGAACTGCATCCAGTTTTCTCTCGAGGACCTCGTCTGATGCTTCCAGCTCACCCAACAGTCCCGGAGAAATGGTAAGCAGGTCGCATCCGGCCAATTCGATGATTTCTTCAATGTTCCTGAAGCTGGCTCCCATAACCTCTGTCCGGTAATCGAACTTTTTATAATAGGTAAATATTTCATGGACAGACAATACCCCGGGATCTTCTTTGCCAGGAATATAATCCACTCCCCGCTCCTTTTTATGCCAATCATAAATTCGTCCCACAAATGGAGATATCAGTTGAACACCGGCTTCTGCACATGCAATGGCCTGTGGCATACCAAATAACAACGTCAGGTTACACTTTATATTCTCCTTTCCCAGTTCCTCTGCTGCTTTAATCCCTTCCCAGGTAGAAGCAACTTTTATTAAAATCCGGCCCCGGTCAATTCCGTTTTCCTCGTATAAAGCGATCAGTTTTCGAGCTTTCTTGATGGTTTTTTCAATATCAAACGAAAGCCTGGCATCTACTTCCGTGCTTACCCGGCGTGGAACGATTTTGAGAGTCTCCATGCCAAAATTAACTGCAGTTTTATCGAGTGTGTGTACCAGTTTTTCTTCGGTATTTCCTCCTTTCTTCCGGCCATAGGCAATGGCATCTTCAATCAAAGGATAATAAGCTACATTCTGCGCGGCCGCGAAAATCAGGGAAGGATTGGTCGTGGCATCAATCGGTTTATATTGCCTGATACTCTCAAAATCACCGGTATCGGCTACCACTTCGGTGAAGGTTTTTAGCTGCTCAAGTAGATTCATTGGAAAATAATATGTATCGATTTTTACGGTTTTAAAGATAAACATTAACAGCAAGAATTCATGTGATGCAAAACAAGTAAAATAAAAATTCAATTTTGCTGACATTAGACTGAAAAAGCTATCTTTAAGCTTTTGATCAAAACAGATATTATTACAATGAAATCGATGTTATTAACCGGGATCCGGGAGATGGAAATGCGGGATGTACCCGATCCAATGATGATCAATGATGACGATGTACTGATCCGGATGAAGAGCATTGGCGTGTGCGGATCGGATGTACATTATTATACTGCAGGAAGAATTGGCAGCCAGGTAGTAACATATCCTTTTGCTGTCGGACATGAAACAGCAGGTGTGGTGGAAAAAACAGGAAAGGGAGTGACACGTGTTAAGCCCGGCGATAAAATAGCCATAGATCCTGCCGTCGCTTGTGGTGAGTGTGACCAGTGCCGTTCAGGCAGGGAACATACATGCCGTAACCTTTCCTTCCTGGGTTGTCCGGGACAGCGAGAAGGATCTCTGTCAGAGTTTTTGGTCATGCCGGAAAGATGCTGTTTTCCTGTTCCGGATCACATGAGCCTCAACCAGGCTGCACTGTCTGAACCATTATCTGTTGGTATCTATGCCGTCAGGCTTTCCGGTCTGCCACAAACAGGTGCCAATATTGGAATTCTGGGTTGTGGTCCTATCGGGATGAGCGTTCTGCTTGCTTCCCAGGTTATGGGAGCACAGAAATACTATGTAACTGATAAGCTGGATTATCGTTTGGAAAGGGCAAAAAGAGCAGGTGCAACCTGGACAGGTAATCCCGAAAAGGAGGATATTGTTAAATCCATTACAGATATGGAACCGTTATCACTTGATATCGTATTCGAATGCTGCGGACAGCAGGATGCCATGGAACAGGCTATTAAATTATTGAAACCGGGAGGAAAGATTGTGTTAGTCGGCATACCTGAATTTGATTTCTGGTCGATCCCAACAGATCAGATCAGGAGAAAAGAACTCAATATTCAGAATGTCAGGCGCCAGAACAATTGTGTCCAACCTGCACTGGATATGATCGCCGAAGGTAAGGTCGACATAGATCAATTGGTTACACACCATTACCCGTTTGTCCGAACGAAGGAAGCCTTCGACCTGGTCGATAAGTATGCAGATGGTGTGATGAAGGCCATGATTGCATTTGATTAGGTCAGTATGACACAATAACATATTTACAACTTAATATCATGAACCCACTCGCAGGAATTGGTCTCATTGCCATCGGCAGCATGGGCGCTGCCAGCTTCTATGTTCCCTTTAAAAAAGTAAAGAAATGGGCCTGGGAGTCCTACTGGATCAGCCAGGGACTAGCCGCCTGGGTCATTGCCCCATGGGTGTTTGCCTTTTTCACTGTCCCTAACGGAACCTTGCTTGACATCCTTTCCGATTCACCAATGTCAGCCAAACTATTGGCTATGCTTTTTGGTGCACTTTGGGGGATTGGCAGTTTAACTTTCGGACTGAGTATCAGATACTTGGGTGTAGGCCTTGGACAAAGCATTTCCCTGGGTTTTTGTGCAGCATTCGGAACATTGATCCCTCCTGTAATTGCCGGGGAGAATCTCTTCGGATCAACGGCCGGTATCCTTACGCTGGTTGGAGTGGCCGTTTGTCTTGCCGGAATTACGGTTATTGGGTATGCAGGCTCGCTTAAAAATAAAAACCTGACCGAAGAAGAGAGAAAAGCAGCCATCAAAGAATTTGCCCTGAAGAAGGGATTGATCATTGCCGTTTTTGCAGGTGTCATGAGTGCCTGTTTCAATTATGGTTTCGTAACGGGCATGCCGATCAATGAAGTGGCCAGGGAATAC
>JADHVS010000048.1 GCA_016783865.1 Bacteroidales bacterium | reverse complement strand
ATATGTTGATTCATCATATTTACTCCCAAGGCATACTCCCAATCTCCCAGCCGTTTCATATCGGTAAACGATACATCCCATCCTCCTCCACCATACGTTTCACATAATGTCCGATGCAGACCAACCTGGTTTGCAACACTTGCCAGTTCCTTGACCGCCCTTACATTTCCAAACTGGGCACTGGTTGATGTTTCGTTGAATTGATTGAAGAGCATGTCTATTCCAGGGATCTGAAACCAGGGATACATAGCCATATTATCAGGCCCTAATCTTATGAAAGGCCATGTATGTTCCCAGTAATGACCTGTAAGCAACAATCCTTTGTTCTCACAGTACTGATAATAGGGTTTTGCCCACCGGTCGATAAACAATTGTAGAAGGGTTTGGGCATAGTTGTGACGAACTTTTTTCCAGTCGCCAACTTCTTCAAACAGGGAAGGAAGATTCAATTTGAGGTCATATCCCCATTGTTTTTTAAACACATCGAAAAGATCCGGTGTCCAGCGAATACCCCCAGGTGAGTTAAGATGGGGCTCATCCGTAAATATGCCCGGCATTGTCTTCCCAAATTCATCTCCTGTATATTGTTCATATCCATCCATTGTTACCTGGATGAATTTTTCTGTTACGCCGGGATAAAGCACATCAACGTAGGTAAACCCACCATAATAGTGACCATGAAAGTAGTAATCGTTGTCTCCCTTGTAGTAATATGCTTTTGAAAAAAGATAGTAATTCCCTTTATTCCCAGCTTCTTTTTCAGGATCAACAACTTCTGAGTATTGATTATTTTCTTCCTTTAACAACAAATAATAATCCTCAAGGTGATCAGGTAAAATATCAAATTTCTGCATCTGTATTCCCTGGCCCTGGTTATACGATTCCGGCATCTGGTCCGGCACATGACCACCCGCAAATCCGCTTGGAAAGTTATATTCATCGTAGATCCAGACATTTATTCCCAGGTCCTTACCCTTGTTTACAGTATACTTAAAAAGCTCAAACCATTCTTCTGATAAATAAGGAGTTATCAAACCCGGACGAGCATGTATAAAAACCCCTCCACAACCCGCTTCTTTGAATTCAATCATGAAATCATCAATATCCTGCTTGGTAATTTTGCCATTCCATACGAAAAATGGTATGGTTCGATATTCTTTTGAAGGCTCGTTGAATTCCTTTCTGAGCTCACCGAAACTGGTTATGGCCCCCTCTGGGAATTGATCTCCTGCCGGAGAACACGAAATAACAGATACAACCGTTAAACTAAAAATTATCAGGATGAAGAAGAATGCCTCATTTGATCTCATTGCAGATAGTTATTTCATTTCTACTACTAATTCGTCCAGTTTTTTACCGTCTTCAGGAACGAATTGCCGCCAATATCTGACCGTTTCCTTCAGCTGTTGAATTGTATCATAATTTATACTTGCCGTAGAAGCAAATACTTCAATGGTCAGAAAAATCTTTTTAACTTTTTCAGGCATTGAAGGATAATGTTGATTATATGATTTTTTTACGGCCATCAATAGCTTTTCACCATCGATTATGCCTTTATCGTTATATTCTTTTGTAAATGGCCAGTGATTGGATACTGTCCCGTCTGTTTGCTGCAGATGAATAATCGGAGAATAACAGGCCAGTTCTTCCAGCCATTGGTAAGGAGAACTATCCTGCAGTTCTGAAAACAGGTAAGGATATTTATCCATCTCCTTGCAAATTTCTCTGGCCAGGTCATCATATTCGCCCATTTTAAGATCATAAGATCTTTCAAGCAGATTATATGCTGATCGGGGGCCAAGCCAGAGGTTGAGAAGTTTGTCTTTTCCATTGTAGCGCTTCAGGACTTCGATGATGTCATTTCTTTGAATTTTCCTGAATCTGTTCTGTCCTGATTGATGCCCTGTATCTATGGTTATATAGAAAGGTTTGCCGGATTTTTTAAAAACCTCTCTTATAAGATTTTTAGCACCGTTTATCGTCCAGGGGATCTGGTGCGGTGAATACATTTGCTCAACGCCAACAGCAGAGCATTCTGATTCAGCTGCAAAACGGGCCAGTTCAGCCAGCCTGGCAACCAGGTCTTCTTTATAAGTATAATATTTCTCAGTATCCTGCAAAACCTGATCAGCGAAGGCATGGCAGTAAAAACCTAAACCTGCACCCAGATCCGATGCCATCTCAACCATCGGTTTTAACCACTCATTCAATATTCGATCCCTAATCCTTTCACTAGTGTGAGATAAGCCAAGGGTGGCATATGTTCCATGGCCTGAATATAAATTGCAAACAGAAGTGTTATATAGTGATGCAGCTTTTTTTACTTCGTCCCTCCAACTCATCATATAATCCCGAGTCATGTATAAGGGATCGCATTCAGTATCAGCACTTGCTTCAATATACTTAACTCCCAGGTCCTGTATTATACTCATCCACTCAGATGGTTCTGTAAATCTCTTTGAAGCAAAACAATTATCGATGGCTAAATTAATTTCCGGGTAGTTATGATCCTGTTTATCTGTTTTCCTGGATTTCATTATTAATGTGCGAACCGGTTTAATTCTTTTCAGATAATTCTTCCAATTTTTTTCGTCTGTTTTCCTTTGCTATCTCCCAATAATACAGATTTATTTCAGGGGTGGTAGTATCCAATTTTGAAACACCTAAATTTTGATGATCCTGATGTGATCTTAATATTCGTAAAGTTGTCCGGTCATTTAACAAGCGTTCGATGTCTTTTTGGCCGGTGCCCGGAATATCCCATGATCCAAGTTCATTTCGCACTTTTTGAGCCTGATCAAGTAAGCGGTTTACGACCTGAGGATTTTCATCAGCAACATTTATACTTTCGCTGCTATCATTATCCAGGTTAAATAACAGGGGGTCCTTTAAATCCCTTAATCCACTCTCCCACCAGACAAGCATTTTTTCCTCCCTTGGAAGATGCAATTTCCATTTGCCATCTCGGATTGCCTGAAGATTGAATCCGTTATAATAATAAAAACTTTGCCCTGGTTGTTCCGTTTTATCATCACCTGATAGCAACGGCCAGATGTTGTAACCATCTATAACTCGATCATCAGGTAATTCTGCTCCAGCCATATTTTTTATGGTAGGCAACAGATCCATAACTGTTGCCATCTGATTACTGACTTCCCCTGCAGCTATCTTACCCGGCCAGTAAAAAATGCCAGGTACACGATGACCGCCATCCCATGTAGTACCTTTTCCACCCCTGAAAGGCAGATTCGATCCATATCGCTGGTCTTCAGTTATCGCTGCACCGTTATCAGATGTAAATATGACCAGTGTTTTTTCATCTAATTCCAAGTCTTTCAATACAGCTATCACTTCACCAACACTGGCATCCAGTTCCTCCACCATATCTCCATATACTCCGCCATCAGAAGTGCCATCAAACCGGGGATTGGGTGTCCATGGGGCATGCGGCCTTGTATGGGCAAAATAGATAAAAAACGGATTTTCTTTATTCTCCTTTATGAATTCAATGGCCCTTGAATTGTAATGATCAGTCACAGTAGCCACTGTAACTGAATCATCCACTACAATTTCATTTTCTATAAGAGGAATGCGTCCATCAGGGAATGCATTTCCCACTGCACCAAAAAACAGGTCAAATCCCTGGTTGTTAGGGTGAAATTCAGAACTGCTGTTAAATCCTTGGTGAGTAGTATAATTAAAGCCAAGTGGAATCCCCAGGTGCCACTTTCCAATTGCAGCCGTCGAATAACCTTTATCCTTAAGTAACTCTGCAATGGTTATTTCATCATCCTGTAATCCGAGATCACTATAAACTCCTCCCAGGGCAAAAGGGACACCACATCGCTGGGGATATCGACCGGTAAGTAACGATGCACGGGAAGGGCTGCAAACGTTGCAAGTTGTCCAGAAATTTGTGAAGGCCATGCCATCTGAAGCCATTTTATCCAGGTTAGGTGTATTTATCTTCTCTGATCCATAACAGCTCAAATCACTGTAACCCAGATCGTCTGCCAGAATTATAATAATATTGGGAAGATAGCCCGGATATCCCCTGTCAACCAGACGTCCGCAACCTCCCAAACCCATTACCAAAATGAATATTAAGAAGGTATTTAGAGAACATTTTAATTTATTCATGGTTTTAAACCTCTCATTATGATGAAAATTATACGTATCCTTATTTGCATCTATATTAGCATAGCAAGCTGTACTAAAATGCTGCATAAACTTCAGCTAAAGTCACACCCAGTACTTTTTGTGATATTGAATCAAGCTTAGCTTTATCACCCGTGATGTGAATGGTTCTATGAACATGAGTGAGGCTGGAACCAGGTGCCAGCCCGGCAGCAGGAGATGAACTTTCCAATTCGAAAAAAGGCCCCATCTGGCTGCCATCTTCAAGCGGGCCGTCATTGTACGAGTTAATAACATCACCTGAGAACGGATCTTCCTGCAATTCCCACATAGAATTCACATAATCTGTATTTTCCTTATCCAGAGTGAAATTTACAATTGTCAGCAGATTTGTTTCTTCGTTATATGCGCCCATAAATTCCTGCACTCTCTTTGTAGATATCCCTATTTTACCACGTTTTTTACCATCTGCCAGAAAAAAGAGTACATCCTCTGCCACCTTTAACCTGTCATCCGGAATTTTACCAAAGTAGGTATCGTTAACCCTGGCCCCCAGATCAGAATCTGATCCCGATATAAAAGGAATAATGACAGTAGTGGATTCTGATGGCTGAAACATACCCAGTATCCAAATGGAAAGCATTCCCGATTCTTTCGTCCATTCATTTTTACCGGTATTAGTAATGGTGTTAACACTTTCATATGCAACCATATCAAGACCTGGTGTTTCAAGACCAAGTACACGGGATACTCCTTTTGGATCTAGTAATTTCACCTTTCTTTCAACCAACAGATCAAACCTTATGTTAGAATAATTCAACAGGCTCATTGCTTTTCGAAAACTCACTTCTGATTGACTTTGATCAATAATGTCAAATGGTTTGGTATCAATTTCTTCCGGAACAAACCAATTTTCGAAAGTAAATTGAATACCCGGCTTAAAATATATGGAAAACTGCCCTCCTTCAGGACCAAGCCAGAACCTGTCTTCACCACCATAAGCATGGATATGTTCTTCAGTTCGTCCTGATTGAATCAATTCATGGTTGATCCAACCTAAACTTTTCCCTTCCGGGCCTGCCAGGGAACTGGTCATCACACGTCCTTGCCAGGCAGGACTTACAGCAATAACAGATTGTTCGTTTTCCCCTTTAAGAATGACCAATTCATGTTGAGAACCAATCAACTCAATATCATAACCAAATGTTCCTGGTAAAAAGGCTGTATTCATATTACTTTGATTTGAAGATTTATTATTCACATTATTGCTGTTGCAACCAGCTAATATTATGATTGCAGATATGAGGAGTATTTTATTTTTCACGGTTTATTAAAATTTATTAACTATTACATTACCAATCGAATTAAAGTCATCAAACATCATGACTTCGCCTAATACTTCACCATTATTTCCAGTTCAGTAGAATCCTGGAAATGAATAGTATTGAAATTGAGCAAAAGCTTATCTTCATTTTGCCTGAATGAAACATCTACTTCCTCATTACCCAGGCCGGCTATTACAGAAACAACTTCGGCATCTCTCTTTATCAGGCCAAATGAAAGGCTCTTTAACATCAATTGGCCATATTTCAACATTACCTTGTGTTTCTGCCCTGCTTCCTCTATCTGTTGCGCATATGTTCCCCAGCCCTCGGCTACCGTAAAAGGGCATTTGAAATTCTCCGGGTGAATGCGTGGATCAAAACCAAGATATCCCTTCGGCCCATGGTATTTATAACCACATGCAGCCAGGAAAATTCCAAAGGCGGCCATTGAGCGGACATAATGACTGGAACATTCAATTTCATCATAAGGGTTGCGTTTTTTAGCACTGTACCTCTCGTGTATTGCTTTTGTAATGGCCATCCCTTCTGTGATCATCCCTTCCCATACCATATGTGATGCCACCTGGTATTCAAAACCATTCATGCATTCATCAAAATAGCCTCCCGGCCCGGGCCAGTGAATTTGATCTTCCTGCCTGTCTGCCATGCCGGGTACTGCTTTTTCGTCGCCACCTTTTGGCCAGGTGGTCATTAGTAAACCCGCTTCCCCTGGCATAGCATAAATCCTTGCACCTTTTATGGTTTTGTGGTCGATACGGTATTGTCCGGCATCGGGCGCAAAATTGTATTTCCACAAGGAGGATAAAGCAGCCAGGGTTTCTTTTTTCGGCAATATCCTGGAAAGGTGTACCTGCCACGCCCAGCTTTGACCAACGACCTGATCAATATGGCAGCCATCGTTTGTGTTAATCGAGTTGAAATCAGGGGGAATGTGGATAAAATATTCTCCGTCAAACAGATCCTTCACTATTGTCTTTTGGCCCTTCTCAAGTAGTGTTTTGCACTTCACTGAAAAATCCTCGTCCCCTAACTCACCAGCCATCTCTATACAGGCTGAAAGGGCAGCCAGGTATAATGAGCTGATCCATCCCATTGGTCCGTACCATGAAGCATCTAAGGTGTGAGATTGTTTTCCTTCCAAAATTCCGTCCTGATCTCTATCCTGATCAATAATGTTTTGCATAGACTGTTTTACCCTGTACCATATACTTTCTAAAAAGTGGTAATCAGCAGACATTTGATGTTCGCGATAGACTCTTAAAATTGTCCCAAGTTGACCATCCGTTGCAAATTGTTGGCCGGTGTACCTGTCTTTATTCTCCCCCCTGTAAGAAATCGAACCATCCTCATTGTAGGCAATCCCAAAATCCACCCGCTGGCGCAGGTCTTTCTCAAGAGAAGGAAATACCCGGGCCATTCCCTGGGCATAATTCCATACATGGGTGCAAGTACCCTCGCAACAATCCACTCCTTCCCAGCTCCAGAATCGACCGTTGTCAAACAGGTGGCAGGTTTGGGATGCCAGACAATCCATGGAAATAAAGGTTCTGTCGAGAAACCACCAGGGCAAAGAGGAATCATACCAGGTATTATTCCAGAGCAGTGTTGTATTTACCAGCCTGTCGAAGTGGTCGGTGACATAAGCCGCAACATCATCAGCTGAGTCAAATATATTCTTGTAATAACGGTGCAGGAAGTAAAATTCTGTTATGTCCTGCATTTGTCCCCCGGCAGGATTCTGCTCATTATAGTAGGGAAAATACCAGGATAGAAGGAATGTTACTGTTTTCGTCTCTCCGGGTTCCAATTTGAATTCCTTTGCAATAGCGCCCACAAGAGATTCGTCAAAACTTCGACTTTGTCTTAATGATTTATTTTCTAGTACCGACCGGAAAACTGCTTGAGCATTTACTTCTTTTCCCACCTCTGTCGAATATTTTATTTCTCCACCTCCGATCACCGACAAAGCCATGTCACCAAATCCTTTTCTTTCACTCAATCCTTCCCCTTTGGCATGGTGAAATAATGTAACTCTCTGAGCACTTATTAGAATTTCGCTTATTCTTTCTCCCTCAATTCCCTCACCCAGGTCAGGGCAAACCTTATTTTCCAGCCACCCAGCGAGTGAAACGGACCAATTTTTCTTGCCAGTGTTTTTGATGTTATATTGAAGTATCGTGACTGGTATGCTTGAATCCTTTGTATTATGGGGAATATATGGCGAAAAAGCCGTGAGGTCCACTTCCAGTGGAAAACCCTGATCCTTGTAGGTTACTTTTGCGACAGGATATTCACCCCGAAAGGTGATGTCATTAAATCCATCATGATTCAGTGTTTTTGTGATGGTCATCTTATCGCTGACCACCTTGAGTGCAAAACCCTGATCCACTGAGTGTTTATCATTGCCCATGGATGTCCTGGGTTTGGCATAGAGCCCGCCAAATGTAAACTGGTCCAAACGCCAGCCACCAGTAGCAGGGGCTTCCCGCTCATAATTGGATTGGAAAATATCCCAAAGCCAGAGTCTTCCATCACCACTAATATAGAGTTGGCCGCAACAGATGCCTCCAATAGGCATCCCGATATATTTAAGCTCATCAGCTTGAGAGGAGAATATCTCAGGCTCACCCCTCTTAGTAAGTGATCGTACCCATTCAGGCGACAATTTTTTGTCCTCCGGGATCAGGTGTTGGAAATCCTGTGCTGTGAATGGACCCGCCATGACTTTCGCGCCTGCAGGAGGCATGAGTACAAAACCTGAGGTCCCCAGTCCTGCTATCTTTACAAAGTCTCTTCTTGATATTTGAAAGGCGGAATCCTTTTCATGTTGATTGCCACAGCATCCTGATACAGAGCACTTTGTATTCTTCTCCATATTCAATGTTAAATCAATTCACGCATAGAGGTTAAAAAATTCCGGGGGATTTTGAAAGGTGCCCATAAACCCTAAATAGAAACCTGCATAAACCTAACTAAACCAAATTAACCATAGTTCCACCTATTATTGACCTATAAACCTAAAATTTAACCTGACAAAGAACTTAGTAAACTACCCTGAATGCAGCAGGCATGCAAACAACAGTACCCCCGGAATTAATTTTTAATGAGACATTTATTTAAAATAAATTTATCGTATCAGATTCTGTTCATCGAACTTTCGTATGTTCTTACTCCATTTATTATTGACCTATCTCCACCCGAACCTTGTGCTGTTCTCCATCTCCAACTGGTCTGATCAGGTTTCCCTTTATAGGTTTACCGTCCAGATATATCTTTATTTTACCTGGTGAGAGTTTTTCAATTTTCATAATATCGATTGAATAATGGTCGCCCCGGAACGGTCTCTCTACAGAGAAATGGTCCCAATCTTCCGGCATTTTTGGATCGATTAATAACCCGTCATACTCAGGACGTATTCCAAGCAGATAATAATTGTAAGCTACCCACATCCACGATGTAGCTTCTCCAAGACACCATTGAAACTGGCCCTTCCCGGCTAACCTGTGATCCGGGCCTACATAATTTTCAGGATATACATATGGTTCACACTGAAACCTTTCTATGTCCCTGGTTTGATTTACCAGCGAAGCCTTATTATACATCTCCCAGGCAAGGTCACTCTCACCAGCCAGACATGCTGCCATGATTGCCCAGCTTGTGGGTCTCAAATAGATACATCCATTCCTGAAACCAGGAGAATACAAGGATTGGGTTCCAACGTATTCATTAAATGAGCTATAAGGGGGGTAAAAGATCATTGGTCCGAAATCACTGATCATCATGGATCCGACAGAATGAAGTGCCTTGCTGGCCCGATCCCCGGAAGCCACCCCACCCAGTACACTCCAGGATTGTGCATTGAGATATATCTTACCCTCATTATTCATATGAGTGCCAACCGGGGTTCGCTTTCCGTTCCTGTCAGAAAAGGCCCGTATATACCAGTTCCCATCCCAGGCTGTCTCATTTATGGCGTTTTTAAGACTTTCATAATGTTTTTCCCATTTCTTTTGCAGTTCTCCCTGGCCGGCCAATTCTGCAATTTTTGCAAATTCCTTTAAATAAAAACACAATTGCATTCCAAGCATCACACTTTCTGCATTCCCGTTCTGGCTGATCTTTGTAAACTCATCCATCCAGTCACCGACGTTTGCCGGGATTAGTGGAAGACCATTGGGGGATAAGCCGGATAAACTTATTATAATTGCCTTATCGATGTGCTCCCAGATATCACCGCTGGACCCTTCAAAAAAGGCGATCTCTTTATCAATAAAATCTTTATCACCATATTCTTTCATATAGAATAAAAGAGAGGTGAGAAATCCCCAGATATTATGATGATGAGGAACATCGAAGTGATTTGCCGGAAATCCTGGTCTTGAATCCATTTGTAAATCCTCATAAAGCATTGCAGTCTGACTTGTATAAATAGATGTTTTAGATACATCTTCCGTCTGGTTTCTCAACATATAATTAATTTCCTGATACAGGATGTCCTTGTCATTGGGTAACATGATGTGTTCGGGATGCACTGACATGCCACCACCCTCAATACCGTAGCACCACAATCCAACTCCAAGAGCATCATCGTTCTGACTTCTTTTAATGACCTGATTCCAATGGTACTTCGACCAAATATTAATAATCCTGTCATTATCGATATCCGGAGTGTTAATATTAATTGAATGTTCAATCAAATCGTTATAGTGATCCTGTAACCTTGCAAATTCTTCATTTACCATATTCTGTTCTGCATATTTTTTAAGTATTCTGGTCGCACTTTCTTCATCCCTCTCCATACCCAGTATATAGGTAAATTCTTTTGTCTCATCAGGTTTAAGGCTGATTTTTGTATGCAATACCCCCCAGGGGTAATCATCCTCGCTCCAGAAATCAGTGTTGGACAATTCACCAATTTTTACTGCCTGAGGATGGCTAAAATCAAATTCATATCCCAGGAATTTTGAACGTATGGTTTCATAGGATTCAACAGGGAAATTTGAGCTAAGGTAACCGGTATAAGGCCATGCCCTGCAGGCTCCAACATTTCTCCAGTTAGGGTGAACGGCCCATATTGTGTTATCAGTGAACCAGGTTTTTTTGTAAAGATTTTGCTGGCTTCCGGCACGGCCATCTCCACGCTGTACAATATACTTAACAGCATCACCTAAGTTCCATTCCACCTGAACATATATATTTACATCCTGATCTGATGCTGAAAGATTAGTCATCTCAATAGACATTAAAAGAACATTATCGTCCAATGGAATAAAATAGGTCACCTCCGTTTTAATATTATCCTTGGTGCAAGAGATGGTAGAATAACCAAGGCCGACCCTGCATTCCCACTGATCTTCATTTTCAGGATTATTTACCCAGGTGATTTTGTCACTACCTGCCCTGGTAACATAAAAGTTTCCGGAAACTTCCTGGGGATTGACCAAACCATTGATAGAAGGATCAGACAAAAAAACCTCAATCCCTCCTTTATGGGTTACCCACGCTGTCAGGTAACCATTCGTAAGCCTGTTAAACCATGGAGTTGGCAGATTTCGATTATAAATATGACAAACTTGGCCATCCGGGGAGAATTCATACCAATCCTTCTCACTGGCATTAGTTGCTATAAAAATAAAGGACAGAGTCAGAATAATAATTAATTTCCCCTTCATATTTAATTTATTTTAAACGTGGCTATTTCTCCGGTCTTAAGGATTCTGCTTTCAGGCAGAGTAAGTTTTCCAACAGTTTCAATATGAATGCTTGAGAGCTGCAAAGTGCCGTTCAGAATGGTCAGTTCCATCTGCTTGCCACCATCCTTGTCATCCAGATTAACGGTCCCATAAGCATAACCATTCGACCAGAAATATTTTCCGGATATATTATTGAATGTGATCTCTTCTGATAAACCAGAATAATGGAACCCGGTCAGCGCCAACAATGCTGACCAGCTGGCCATGGCACGGCCATAGTGGTGACCGCATTCTGCTTCATCAAACGGGCTCCTTTTTCTACCATCATAACGGTCCCTGATATTTTGAATACACTTTAATCCATTGTCGATCTGACCTTCATACAACATGCCTATTGCAGCAGTATACTCAAATCCTGTCATCACTTCTGTAAAATATGGAAAGGGATTCACAGGCCGTGATTTTGGATAAGAGGCCATTAGCAATGCAGCCTCATCACCCAGGGCATAGGTCCGAAAACAATTAAAATGATCTGATAAGTTTTCTCTGTAGTTATATTTCATTATACTTTGATGGGCTTTACCCACATTGTCTTTTTCCAGCAGGTAACCCAGGCCACAGACATGGGCAATATACTGGCCTACCATTTGATCCACCAGGCATCCTTCACCCAGCTGATAATCGGGATTACCGTAATCTTCTGCACCCATGCCAACAAGCTGTTCCTCGGGAATATTATCTTTATCAGGAACAATGATCTGATGATAATAATATTCGCCGTTAAACAGGTTTTCATCCACCCATTGACTCCCCTTTTTAAATAGCTTACTGCACTTTGCAGCCATTTTTTTATCATTCATATGATTAGCCATTTCTTCAACAGCCCTCAGGGCTCCAAGGTACCATATGGTCATTTGCGGATTAGGACCATAATACTCAACATCCATAGTATTGTGTTGAACACCTTCCATAACTCCATCCTGGTTCCCATCCCAGCCCCCTTCTATCCAGGCATAAGAAAGGGCATTTTTAGCCGCCGGGTATAACGGTTTAAAAAAATCATCATCGCCGGACAGTTGCCAATCCCTGTAAAACTTCATAATGGTCCCCATCTGGCCATCGGCCGCCGCATATGAATATTCCGAGATATCTTCCAAAGGCAACTTTACACGAAAACTCATCAAGCCATCATCCCGGGTAGCATGTCCGAATTCTACATACCTCCGGGTTTTTGCCAGGTCGCCAAATAAAAATCCGGTGGCTGTTTCATAATTCCAGACATGCGTACAGGAACCAAAACAGCAACCCACTTTATCAAGGCATCCTTCCCATACAAACAAATTTCCATCTGAAAGGCGGAAACAAGTTTCGGTTCTGAGCGTACTTATATTAAACAGGGCTGCCTCTTTCACCACCTCCGGAAGGTCACTTTCACAGAAAGCTTCAACGAACTCAATCGTTTTTTCTTCCAAATAATTTAATTCAGGTATTGTTTTCATCGCCACATCACAGGCCCCCTCATATTTTGTACAATAATAATTAACCAATGATTCACTAGACCATGCTGTTCTGTTTGGAAAGTACCAGGTTATTAAAAACCGGATCGTTTTTGTTTCTTTTGCGGGGATAACATCGCTGACAGATAAAGATGCCATTGGTTTATCAGATTCTTCATCCTTCCTGTTCTCCAGCTTTCCGTCCTGTGACATATCATCCCAGAAGTCAAGAATGGAGGATCCCCAGTGTTCGGGTTTCCAGGCAGTCCTGTAAGTAACATCTCCGGCATGAGTGGTAATCAGGGTCATCTCCCCATATTGGTCTGCCTTTTTATTCACACCATCGGAACTAAAAAAAATACCACAAAAGTCCTGTTCTTTTTTATATGTATTTAAGTTGTCTTGCGCCTTCCCTTCGGTTCCATCCTCTCCAATAAAGTTTTGCATTGTCCCACATATACTGAAAACAATTTCTTCATCAGAGGTGTTCGTAATTTCAAAATCGATAACAGCAACAGGAATACTACTGTTATCAACATCTCCCGGAATTAACGGATTAAAAGATTTAATTTTTACCTCCAGGGGCAACTGTGGCGTACTCAGGTTAACCTGACCAAATGGATAGGCTGCATCAAAAGAGACATTCTTAAACCTTGGAAGTCCGTGATTTGTAGCCACTGCACCTGCCATACCTTCATAGAGGAAAAACGGAACCGGGCCTTCCAGCAGACGTAGGTCTTTTTTACCACCTACATCAGTATAAAGAGTAAAAAAGGGTGAATTCTCTCTTCCTGATCCGGGATTATAACCTTTTGCCGGCCGGTTCATTATTTCCCAATCCTGCAAATTACCCCTTCCTCCCATTGAAACAGTTCCTGTTCCGATACCCCCAATGGGCAATGCAATTTTACAGGTATGATCCTGGTCATAATGCTTCAGCACCGGCCAATCCTTAGCGTTTACTCCTGTCAGTCCAACAGTTAGTATGCAAATGGTCAAAATGATTAATATCTTTTTCATAGCTTGAGTTATTTCATTATTCTTTAACAATACGAACATATTTACCAGGCAAGACTACCAAATCAACAATCCGGTTGTCAATATCATTTTTTTCATCATTGAAAATGATCCTCTTTATATCACCATCAATCACTAAATTTGTATGATAGGGTTTTACCCAGGGTTCCTTTAGGTATTTTTCTGATAACCAACTCTCTACATCCACTATCACTTGTTCTTCTTCAAAAGTTATTTTCGATATCCGCAACCCATCAACACCCACTGCGATTTCTTTTTCTGTATTGATATACAATCCACCAAGAGCTCTCGCAGCCTCCGCGAGCCCGGTATAAATACCTGATCCTTCTCCCCAACTGGGATGTGTTCTCATAGCAGACTGGGGATACCCTTCATGATCGATATTCTCAGGGCCTAAACCAAAAGGATAGATATTTGTGTGCCTGTATATATTGTTCGATTTGTGCAATGGATGATTTATCAAAACAATAGAAGAACGGGCAGCTGCAACAGCTCTTTCTAACAGATCCTGTCTTCCTGCCTTTTTTGCATACCAGATCAAAGGTTTGACTGTTTCAGCCTGACGTGCATCAAGAAATGTTGTAACATCAGCATTATCAACACTGAATCCCCCAAAAGGGAAAGCCGTATAAATAAAGTGTGGATCCCAGCTGCACTGGGTAAAGACGAGGTACTCGACGGCCATCAGACCATCTTTTACATATCTTTCTGAACCTGTAGCATCAGCTAGGGAAGCGAATCCTTCGGAAGCCCATATAATGCACAGATTACCTCTTGCAATCTGGTGCTGTAATCGATCGCGTGTAAAGGAAAGTGGTTTTGCACCACATGAAAAATACTGCTCCATATCTTTCCATTTTGCTTCAGGCAGGACCTCCTGTTCAAGGTAAACAGCAATTTTTTTTGCTCCTTCAAGGTATGCGGGTTCGGAAGTTGAACGATAAAGGTTTGCCAGGAACCATAAACTTGCAGCAGGATGGGCGGAATATCGAAGAATGTCAGAATTGACCATTTCTTCGGAAACATAGGCAGGCACACTGCCTCTTTCATCAATCACTGATATTAACCAATCACCATAGGGTTTGAGATAATTAACAATTCTTTCGTCCGGCTCACAACGCAAATAATAATCCAGCAGGTGAGCCCCGGTTTTGCTCATGGTAGCTATGTTGTAACTTCTGCTGTCTTCAAGAAAAAAGCGGTTTTCTCCATGAACGGGATCAGAAAATTGCAATCCCCAATATTTTTCTTCGGCATTATATAATGTAGCAAATAAACCTTGTTCGTTGCGTGGGGCTGACAGGCACCAGTTAATTATCCTGCGGGCACGGTCTAATGCAATGGAATCGTTGTGTTCTTTGGCCCAAAACCAGAAACCTGAGGCATCCCGGGCATTATTCCAGAAGGCGGAATTATGAAGTTTATCGTTCCACCAGTTTATAGCTGAGCGATAACCTCCCATTGGGATACCATTCTCCTCCCATTGCAGCCATGATCCGGTATTGGGATATCCCGGAACAGGGACATCAATTTCCTGATAGGGACTCGGCCTGAACGTTATGCTGTCAATAATACGTCTGTATTCTTCAAAAGGCATGGCCAGGTGTGGACGGTTCTTAAAAACTTCATGTCCGTATTCTTCCCAGATGAACCTGCTTATTTTCGGATAATCAACGTGTTCTTTTATTTCTGTATCAAGAAACAGGTCAAACTCATATATTATTTTG
This sequence comes from Bacteroidales bacterium, assembly GCA_016783865.1. The sequence continues at coordinate 8,002 of JADHVS010000048.1, read as the reverse complement.
TTCTGGTTGACCTTTCTGATCATGCTTGTGTCATTCATCCGGTTGAAGTGCATATGATGGCCTATGATGGCATCCGCATATCCGTAAGCTAAAATGGGTTTTGAGGATAATCCGCTCTTAATATTCAGATCAAGAGCAGCAGGCATGGTGTACTTATCATCTTCAACTGGCACTCCAAACCGGTTTCTTGGGATCAGGCTCTCTCTTCTGGCATCCGGTGAAATTAACTTATACTTATTAATGGCCTCCAGGCAGGGGACCAATGCCACAAAAAAGGATTTATCCTGAAGGATGATGGCAGGTGCATGAAAACATCTGTCACCAATTATCTGATCCTGTGATGGAGACATATTAAACCGGTTCTGTCCCGATTCTTCATTATCATATTTTAGTGCCGGAGTGTGCACAAAAAAAGGTTCTGCCTCCATGTTGACCTGAAAGGTGCTCATTAAATAATCGAGATTTGAATCAGGCAATTCGCACTCTACCTTATAATGAATCCTTTTTTCATATGGTATAATATTAATGTATTGATTGACCGTTAAACCATTATTATCACCTTCCAATATGATCGTACTACTCTTTTTGTCATAACGGGTATTCGCTTTTTGTTCAGTGATCAAGTATCTTTTTGGAGTGATCCTGGTATCATAAAAACGTGCATAATCGTTGGCAGTATCATTCCGGAAAGCATCAGGTATGTTGGGCCTGAAAGACCTGATAATCTCTTTATATCCTTCTTCCTCTTTTACATAAAAAACCTGTAACGGATAACCTTCATCATCTTCTGTGAAAACGGCTTTGACCTCACCATCCGTTACAACCAGTCCATCATTATTCTTGCTGTATTGTATGACCGTGTCATTTTGGCAACTCCACAGGGAACACAAGCTGAGAATAATTATAATGTATAAATTATGGAATGTCATAGACAACTATTTTAATCCTGGTGACTGAAAATTTTAGAGTCAACAATTGATTGGATCCCATGCTAAATAAAATCACCTATACTATATTGATCCATTTTTAATCTGATCGATGGATTTGATTATACCATTATAGAGAATAATTACAGTTATCCTTTTCTCATCTGCTGAGAAAAGCAGAATTTGTAATCAATAGTTTAAAAAAATAACCTGGCACGGGAGAATCCTGTGCCAGGTTTATGAGGTTAAACTGATGGATAACCTGGATTTTGTTCCAGGTTCGGATTATTTAACAGGGTAAAATTAGGTATTGGGAACAACAGATTATCCTCTCCTATTGTCACTCGACCATTTTTCCAGGTATCAAAAAAGTCATTCATGACCTCAATGGCCACACCAAAACGAAGAAGATCATGCCAGCGATGATTTTCAAATGCCAGTTCCACTCTCCTCTCTTGAAGTAATTTCTCCTCAAAAGTTCCGGGTGTTGATGCATCGATCGGAGCAAGGCCGACCCTTGCCCTTACCTGGTTTATCAATCCGTATGCTTCGGTAGTTTCTCCCAGGCTTTCGGCCAGTAATAGCAAAACTTCGGAATACCTCATCAGAGGTATATTATTGTCAGCATCTGAAACCGGAGAAGCAGCAGGGTCACTATACTTGGTACAATAATACAAGCTTTCATTATCCAGAGCCATTGAATAATCCCTACGTGGATCACCAACTTCAAAAGCATCATACAGATCCTGGGTGCCTTTATTATAACCTATGCCTGGATTAACATCTACCTGCATAGAGGTAAATATATAAATCGTAGGACAAGCATCAGTACCTGATTTATATTGAAGTTCGAATACTATCTCTGAATTATTCCCATTGCCTGCCCCGAACGCATCTTCATAATTAGCCTGCAATGAATAGCCAAGGGTTAATACCTCTCTTAATTTAGTCTCTGCACCACTATTATTTCCCGTGGTTAAATAGACTTTGGCGAGATAGCCTTTAGCTGCTCCTTTGGTTGCCCTTCCTACATCCGCATCATCAGGATAAGAAACAGGAAGATTGGTTTCAGCAAATTGCAGGTCAGCTATGATTCCGGTATATACTTCATCCACAGTGTTGCGATATACATTCACATCTTCCTTTTCAAGCGACTTAGGAGTTTCAAGTACTAATGGCACTCCTCCATAATTTCTTACCAGCTCAAAATAGGTGATCGCCCTGAGAAACCTTGCTTCGGCTATGTACCTGTTTTGTAAATCAGCGTCCATTTCAACATCCGCTGCTTTCTCCATGGCAATATTGGACATATATATTGCCCGGTAACAAAGATCCCATGACCACATATACCATTCTACTCCTGTATCAGTGGTAAAATCATCCACACTATAGGTCCCGTCCACACCTGTATTATCTGACCTATATTCATCCATGATATGCTGACAGCAGAACCTGTCTGAATAGATTGCTTTATGAAATTTATAGGCCGCCATTACAGCATTGTTGATATCGGCCGGTGTCTGATAGAAGTCCTCAACATTGGCCTGCGAAACAGGTGTCAGATTGAGAAAATCTTCACAACTACTGAATATTCCCAACAGAATACCAGTAACTATTGTTATCCAAATATATCTTTTCATTATCTATATTTTTTTAAAATGATAAATTAAGTCCAAACGAAATCGTTCTGGGTAACGGATATGCTCCTCCAAGGGCAAATCCTCCAAGGGTACTTTTTTGTTCCGCACCCAGAGATTTTTGCTGGGGATTATATCCATCGAACCGGTCCCAGGTAGTCAGGTTCTCAACGGACACATAGATCCGAAAACCTGACAAGTAAGAAATATTTTTTGTAGGCAGGTTATAACCCAACGTTACATTGGTAATTCGAATAAAGTCTGTTTTTTGCAGAAGACGTGTGTCAGGCAACCCCCCCAGACCAAATGTCAAGGTGGGAGTTTCTCCATCTCCAGGCTCGTTATCCGATATATACCGGTTTTCATACCAGTTCTTAAATATATTGTTACCTCCTGAGCTCCACATACCCTGGCCAACCAGATCCAGCGTTCTTCCACCTGTTTGTCCATTCAGGAAAATTGAAAGATCAAAATTCTCATAGGTAAACATATTCGACATACCAAATGTATAATCAGGAAAAGGATTTCCAATATTTATCCCGTCCGGACCGTTGAAATTACTTATCACACCATCTCCGTCAACATCACGCCATTTAACCCAACCGGCGAATTCTCCCGGGAAAATGGCGACTCCCGCATCAATATCAGCCTGGGTTAATACGCCAATTACTTCCAAACCGTTGGTTGCCCCAATTTCCTCACCAATCTCTGTAATTCTTGTTCCGTAGAAGTCAAAGATTGGATCATCGTTTGGCCCGAGTTTCAGTACTTCGTTGTGATTATAAGAAATGTTAAAGCCAGTACTCCATTTAAATTTTCCTTCAATATTTCTTGTAAACAAAGAGATCTCATACCCTTTATTTTCAACCTCACCAATATTTTGAAGGACAGAGGAGAAACCTGTTGTGGTCGGCAGATTAACATTTAAAAGAAGGTCTGAGGTATGATTGTTATAATAGTCCAAAACTAAAGAAATCCTTTGCCTAAAAAGACCCAGGTCCATTCCAATGTCAAATTGTCGTGAAACTTCCCAGGAAAATCCAGGGTTACCTATTGTTGTTGGATATATCCCGGAGAAATTACTACCTGCTCCCATACCAAAGGTTTGATTAGTATTTCCTACCAGCCCGATATGAGCATAATTACCAATGGCGTTATTACCAGTCATTCCATAACTGGCTCTCAGTTTCAGGTTGCTGATTGTCACAGAGTTTTCCAGAAATGATTCTTCCGATACTCTCCAGGCGATAGCCGCTGAGGGGAAGGTCCCATAACGGTTATCCATTCCAAACCTGGAGCTGCCGTCCACTCTCAATGTACCTGTAATCAGGTAGCGATCATCATAAGAGTAGTTAACTCGTCCAAGATAAGATAACAGAGACCATTCTGAGATATCACTATTCCCTCTCTGTACCTCTCCGGCATTTAATGTGGTGACCAGGTCATTGGGGAAATTATTTGCATACATGTAATTGCTCCAGCCATGGTCTTTTTGTGCAGTGAGACCCGCCATAAGGTTTATGTTATGTACATCGCTGAATGTTTTGGTGTATCCAAGAGTTGTTTCTGATAACCAGTTTATTCCATTATTGTATGAAGATGATCCATCAGCATAGGATGGAGCAGGATCGAAAGGCCTCCATAAGCTTTCCGGACGAAAAACATCATGTGTTGTGTTATTGAAAACAAAACCAAATGATGTTCTAAGGTTCAGTCCCTCTATGATGGAAAGATCAAGATAACTGTTGGCCATTGAAGTAAACAGGCTGTAATTGTCCTCATATTCTTTTGCCAGTTGCAGTGGATTACCATAAAACATCAATCCAGGTATTCCTGCAGTACTGCCATACGTACCATCATCATTATATACAGGGACTATTGGTGGCATGGCAATAGCGGATCCAATAACGGAGGAAAAAACATCACCCTGGTTAATTATACCCATCCTTTTATTTGCAAAAGATGGAGAAAGATTAAATCCAGCCGTCAAACGATTATCAATCAAATTAGCATCGATTTTTACCCTGGCCGTATATTTCTCATAATCTGATCCGACTACAACTCCTTCATCACCGGCATAACCCATTGACACATAATACTTCGACCGGTCATTGCCACCTCTTACGCTCATGGCATAATTCTTCATATTGGCTGGTTCAAAAATGACATCCTGCCAATCCGTGTTAATATTCGGGTCCCGGTTTTTTACATAATCCGGAATTTGATAAGCTATCGGCCTATCTGCCATTGGGACAGAAGGATCGAAGCCGTCCCTGACATATAGCTCCTCCTTAACTACCCCGATAAATTCTACATATTCATCCGCATCTAATAAATCGTAATAATCTCTTTTTGCGACATTGGCAATACCATATGAAACATCAAGATTAAATCTGGGTGTCATATTAGCTCCTGATTTTGTATTGATCAGGATTACTCCATTGGCTCCGCGTGAGCCATAAATAGCAGTGGAAGAAGCATCTTTCAATACATCGATCGATGCAATGTCGGCCGGAAGTAGTGAATTTGCCTCTAATTGAGAAACCGGATAACCATCGATTACGTACAGAGGTTCATTTCCGGCAGAGATAGATCCGGCACCTCTGATCTTTACAGAGGTCAATCCTCCCGGTGTAGCATCATTTAATTCAACTGACACACCAGCCATCTGACCAATAAGAGCAGTGTTAAGGTTGGTCAGTGGTCTCTCAGCAATGACGTCTCCCCTGACCGATACCACAGACCCTGTAAGATCTGCTCTTCGCATCGTTCCGTACCCAACAGCAACCACCTCCGCCAGTTCATATGCACCGGGTTCAAGTTGGACATCAATCACGGTAAGGCCTGCCACCGCATGCTCCTGGGTTAAATAACCGATGAAGGAAAATACCAGAATATCACTGGTCTCACCTACGGTTATCGAATATTCCCCATCAAGATTGGTAACGGTGCCCTCGGTGGTACCTTTGATGGTTACATTCGCGCCGGGAAGGCCTGCCCCGTTTTCATCTGTAACCTTTCCCGTTATTTCCTGCGCCATGCTAAAGGCAGAAAATATTCCGAGAAAGAAGATAACGAGTAAAAGTTTAATTTTTCCCATTTTAGATTTAGTTTTTAGATTAGAGTAAAAGGTAATAAAATAATTTTGAAGCAAATTATGAATATATATTCTAAAGTTGGTATCTGCTGTATTTCAAAAAGGTGGAGTCAGCATATATGAAGGTGGAAATATCCTTCAAAAAAGTGGAATCACAAATCATGAAAAATACTTATTGTCCTGAAAAACTGTTACTTAAGCATAATATCAATATTTCATTATAGGATCTTCTTCACGGAAGTTATCATTTTTGAAAAAGTGCCGATGCCTCACAATGTCTAATAACGAGCCTGGATCAACAAGTTCAATACCATCGCAGATTCACCCTAATTTTTATCAAAGTAAAAAAATCCTGCTCAGGATTAAATTTAAGATCTGCTAGAGTTATAGCCATCCAAGGCATCAACTTCTTTAATTTTTATTGTACTCAGGGAAAGAAATATTTCATTTCACGAGAATAAGATTCTTTTTACACCTTTTTGAAAGATAATTCCTACCTCGGGCGGTTTATTCTACTTTTTTGAAATCTGCAATAAACATAAATGTTGAAATACAGCTTTATTTTTAGACTAATAATCAAATTTAAACCAATAACAGAAAAATCATGACAAAAGGAAATAACCGTTTACGGGGACCATTGCCCAAAATAGGCATCAGGCCTACCATCGACGGTCGCATGGATGGTGTAAGAGAATCGCTTGAGGATCAAACCATGAACATGGCTACCAATGTGGCTAAGTTCTTTACTGAAAACCTGGTTCATCCGGATGGCTCGCCGGTAGAATGTGTAATAGCAGATTCATGTATCGGAGGCGTAGCGGAAGCTGCTATGACTGCAGAGAAGTTTAGAAAAGAAGGAGTAGGTGTCTCACTTACGGTTACTCCGTGTTGGTGCTATGGCAGTGAGACCATCGATATGGATCCGGAAATACCCAAGGCGATCTGGGGTTTTAACGGTACCGAACGGCCGGGTGCCGTATATCTGGCTGCTGCCCTGGCAGGACACAGCCAGAAAGGCCTGCCAGCATTTGGTATCTATGGTCGTGATGTTCAGGATGCCGGCGATAAGATCATTCCCGATGATGTAAAAACAAAATTGTTAAGGTTCGCTAAAGCCGGATTGGCTGTAGCCACCATGAAAGGAAAGTCATACCTTTCACTGGGTGCTGTATCCATGGGTATTGCAGGTTCTATCATAGATGAGAGTTTTTTCCAGGAATACCTGGGTATGCGAAATGAATATGTAGATATGACTGAGATCTACAGGAGAATAAATGAAGGAATATACGATCCAGTTGAATTTGAAAAAGCAAATGACTGGGTGAGGAAGAATTGTAAGGAAGGTGCAGACCTGAATCCGACTGAAAAGCAAAAGAGCCGGGAAGATAAAGATGAGACATGGCAATATGTAGTGAAGATGACCATGATCATGAGGGACCTTATGATTGGAAATACAAGGCTCGCTGAAATTGGTTATGGGGAAGAGGCACTTGGCAGGAATGCCATACTGAGTGGTTTTCAGGGGCAGCGGCAATGGACCGATCATCTGCCAAACGGCGATTTCATGGAAGCCATATTGAATTCCTCCTTTGACTGGAATGGTATCCGCCAGCCATTTATGGTGGCCACTGAGAATGATGCGCTGAACGGTGTAGTTATGTTATTCGGGCACCTGCTTACGAATACGGCCCAGATATTTGCTGATGTCAGGACATACTGGAGCCCTGAAGCTGTTAAAAGGGTGACAGGGAAATCATTGGAAGGTCTTGCGGCACAAGGCATCATTCACCTGATCAATTCCGGTTCGGCTACACTGGATGGTACAGGTCTGCAGGAGACAGATGGCAAACCTGCCATGAAACCTTACTGGGAAATTACTGATGGTGAAGCTCAGAAATGTCTCGATGCTACTACCTGGTATCCTGCAATAACAGAATATTTCAGGGGTGGTGGTTATTCTTCCAATTACCTTACAAGAGGAGGAATGCCCGTGACCATGTCAAGGATCAACCTGATCAAAGGACTCGGACCGGCCCTTCAGATTGCTGAAGGATTTAGTGTTGATCTGCCCGGGGATGTACACGATGTACTCGATAAACGGACCAATGAAACATGGCCCACTACCTGGTTTGCACCTACCCTGACAGGTAAGGGTGCATTCCGCGATGTGTATTCTGTAATGGCCAACTGGGGTGCCAATCACGGTGCCATCAGTTATGGACACATCGGTTCGGACCTGATCACCCTGGCTTCCATGTTACGCATCCCGGTCTGCATGCATAATGTTCCTGAAGACCAGGTATACCGGCCCAGTGCCTGGGGTGCCTTCGGTATGGAACCGG
>JADHVS010000047.1 GCA_016783865.1 Bacteroidales bacterium | reverse complement strand
TTACTAATAAAAACATAGAATATGTTCAACACAAGCTAAACAACAGGCCAAGAAAAAAATTGGGGTTTTTGTCTCCCATTGAATTTTTATCACTAAAATTACTAAATCAAAAAGTTGCATTTATGACTTGAATTCAGCAGATGCCATGGAAAACAAAAAAATAATTCAACAAAACGTTAACTCTCCTATAAAACATAAAATTCCCACCCGATCTTCTCTTCTTTTTTTTTTAAAAGATCGATGGACATTTGAAATATTTTTACGGCCCCTTTTTCGCCTCAAAAACTCAAAAAAAAGGCCTGCCAAATTCGCGTACTATTTATGACTAAAAAAATAACCTCCAGGTTGCACCCTCAAACAAAATTATCCCATTAAAAATCAGCATTTTAAATATGGCAACCATTAAACCAGTTTCTGCGTCATTTTTTTGCCTTTCTACGTAGCTGCAATGAAAAGGTTTGCAGTTCACGATCTTAAGAAATGAATATACTCATAATCATCCAAATAATTCTCTCAGAACTGCAACGGATTGAACTTTACCAAATGAAGGAATATGAAGATTGTAATAATCTATTAATGAGTCTGTTAAGTTTATTCGTGCAGAATAATCCAGGTGTATGTCCTTCAGGCTGCCACTCGTGTGATACAAAAATTCATTTAAATTTCTGCTGATTTCTTTATTTACCATATCAGGATGAACCGAAGGATCTTTGATAAATTCTCCATTCCGGAGATCAAAATAGCAACGCTGCTCCGAGTAATTTTTTTCCGGGAAAAAACCCAGGTATCTTGTCAATTGGATAAGCATGATCAAATGAAAATCTGTATATTTTTCCTCAGCCGTATCCAGCCATTCCATTGAATGGACCAGGTATTCGAATAAATCAGGATTTGCTTCTTCCTCGCGGACCGATTTATAAATTACCTCTGCCAGGAACATGGCCTGTGTGCTTTTTACAATATCGTAAGGAATGGTTTTGTAGGGTTGGCTATTCACCTCCTTCACCTTCTGCAATTCCCTTTCCGGCTTGTAGTAAGCTTCTGCTTCAATCCGGGAAAAAGGTTGAAATATGTTGGGAGAAAACTTTGACCTTCTTCCGTGCACACTATGGATCAGGAATGACTGCCTCCCATACAGGTCGGTATAGATGTGTGTAATAACACTCGATTCTTTATATTTGATTGTATGCAGGACGATGCCCCTGATCTTGGTTAGCATATGCAAAGAGGTTGCAGGTTACAAGTTGCAGGTTACAAGTTGCAAGTTGCAGGTTGCAGGTTTCGAATACACCTAGTTAATTATCAATAACTTAGTAATATGTGTTTTTGATCCATCCTCATTGGTACAAAATACCAGGTAAACACCCGTCTGCACTCTTTCACCTGAGAAATTTCTGCCATCCCAGATGGCTTGTCCCCCAAGGGAAGTAGTCTCATATACCAGATTCCCGCTGATATCCGTAATCTTTATATTGGCTTCCTCAATCATTCCTGAAATTACAATATCACCAGAATAATCTTCTCTGACAGGATTTGGATAAACATAAACATCAGAAAAGAATTCATTCGCATCGGTAGCCGTACTTCTGTACGATACAATGCCTTTATCCGTAGCAAAAAATACTTCTCCCGACTTACCATCAATGGCTATGTCCATTATGCTGTTTGATAATAATGGGCTGTTCTCATTTGTGAAATTATGGATCTGATCAATACCATCTTCTGAAAGTAAAAATACTCCGGATTTTGCAGTGCCGATCCATTTCCGGTTGGCGCCGTCAATAGTAATGGCTGTGACTATCTCTGTTCCCAGCAATATATCAGCCAGACCAGAACCATCATTTCTTGGGACTATGATCTGCTGGGCATAAAACTGGTCTGAGCTAAAAACCCGGTATGCATTATAATAAACCACCACTCCCTTATCTGTTCCTACCCATATGTTTCCATTTTTATCTTCTGCCAGGCAATACACATTATTTGTAATGATTTTTTCATTCACATCCCTGACATCAAATTTTAAGTATTCATCATCCGATTCATCATCAATTGTACCGTTCACATTAAATGCAAATAATCCATGGCCCTTCGGACATTGCACCCACTTATGATCCTGACTGGTCACAATGATCCTTCCCAGGGTCAGGTCACTTAGTTTTCTCTGAAAAGCAAAACTGGTCCATTTTCCATCCGGTTCCCTGACCGAAATGGGTTCGGAAACCTCCGAATTGGTTACCCAGAGGTTGTTTCCATTGTCAAATACTATTCCCCCTAAACGCATGTAAGGCCCGGAAGGCAGTATGTTCTGAATGCTGCTATTCTGATAATCAAATACATTGGTAATTTCCTGGTTGGTAACCTCCAGCAAACCATATCCCCATGTGGCAGCATATTGACGGTTGGGATTGGATGGATCCTCTACAATGTCAACCACATCTTTATACTGTATCTCTTTCCAGCCTGTCCAGAAACCATTCTCCAAACTCGATACCTCTGAATGATTCCAAAGGTTATTCCAGTTACGTACATCTCCTCCTGCCGCACTGTACAATTTGCCGTTTGAGAAGAAAAGGGCTACAGACCTGGAACTGATCGGACCATTCGGTGTATAGTAATTGTTATTTCCTGATGATGATCTGCTGATCAATCCTTCTTCCTCGTCTGCTACCCAGATATTGTTTTCCTTATCCAGGATGGAGTGAAATGGCCTTTTTGAACTAAAATGCCTGATGTTTTGTTCATTTTCATCATACACGTCTATATGCCATCGAGTTACAACAATCAGTTTTCCGTTAATTGTCTCTATTGAACGTGTTTTGTTCATCTGGAAATTTTTGAATTCCGACCATCCTGATCCATCGTAACGGTATATGGTATCTACATTCTCGCCCGATTCGGCCAGGTAATTAGCATATATGTTTCCCTGGAAAAATGTAATATTATTGAATACCTTGTCGAAATAAGGCACATCTGTGATTCTGTTCCAATAGTTAAAATCGATCAGGTTTGTACTATTCATATCGGCCCTGTATATACCAGTTTCCGTAGCCGCATAAAAAAAGTTTCCATCAGATGCAAGGTCATAAACAAATTTGTAACTGCTGTTATCACCTATCAGGTAAGTGTCTCTAATTTCCTTTTTTTCAATATTTACCACAACAATTCCAAATCCACAAGAGAGGTAAGCATGAGGACCTATGAAAAGGATGTTGTTTATTGATTTATTAGCCGTTAACTGTTTTCTCTTAATATCAGGAACATTATAAATCGAATTCCCTTCAACCAGGTCGACATTTGCATTTGAATAGGCTATCAGCAGGATATTGTATTCATCCGAATAGTTGATACAACTTATCTCAACGTCAGACAAGCCATCCACCTTGGAAAATGTATTCAGAGTATTATCCGATTTGTCATAATAAAATAATCCTCCCCTGGTGGCACAATAGATTCTCTCTCCGGCTTCTGTGACACAAAACGCCTGAGAATAAGGCATATGAGACCGCCACTCCCCAATCTCCAGTTGAGAAGTCGCCATGCTGATGTTCAATAGCATGACAAATAAGACGAGTAATCGAAGTTTCATTGTTCTCGATACAAACATCGTTGATTTGTATAATACGAAAGAATCAACCAGTTATTTTATTGCAGCAATTATTTTTAGATGTGTACCCGGCCATTATTTATAAGTGCTTTGAAGAAATTCAATCAATTTGTTCATGGCCCGGGCCCGATGGCTGATCTTGTTCTTTTCATGCAATGACATTTCAGCAAATGTTTGCTCATAACCGTCGGGTAAGAAAACCGGATCGTATCCAAATCCACCTATACCTCTTTTATAATTTAATATCTCTCCATTAACCGTTCCTTCAAATAAATATTCTATGTCATCAATAATGAGAGCAATAACAGTACGGAAGCAAGCTTTTCTGTACTTTATGCCATGCATCAGTTTCAACAATTTCCTAATATTGGCAGCCGGAATATCTTCTTTAGGTGAAACCTCTCCGGTCATCATGACATAACGGGCAGAAAACACTCCGGGCTCCCCCTTCAATGCTTCAACTTCCAGGCCTGTATCATCAGCAAAGCAATCCATTTTTAAAATATCATAAATGAATCTTGCCTTAAACATTGCGTTGGCTTCTATGGTGGGTTCATTTTCAGGAACGGGTTGATTAAAATCAAGATCATCCAGACTTATTATTTTAAAGTCTGAGCCGACCACCTCCTGGATCTCATTCACCTTGTTCAGATTATGAGTTGCAAACAATAAATCCTTCATACAGTGTATTTCCGAATGAAAAAACCGCAAAGATTACTGGATCTTCTTTGCGGTTCAGATTATTACTATCTTATTCCGGACTAGCCACCGGTAGCACTGAATCCGCTGGCAATCTTTCCCGGTCGAGGATTAATACACATTACCGGTACTTCGAACTTGTTGGATATGATTGTTTGTTCATGCGCACCCAACACGTAATCAGCCACGCTGATATTCTTTGTGGTCATGATCAATATAAGGTCCGCTTCCAATTTATGGGCAAATTCAATTGTTTCATTAGTAAAATTACTTGATTCAGCTGTATGGATCTCGTAAGGGATCTCATTGTTATCAAGAAATTTCTTTGCAAACATCAAATTGGATTGAATACCTTTTTTAAATTTCGGATCAGTTGATTTGGACTTGATTATATAGAATTTTGAATTATATAACCTGGCAATGTAATAGATCCAGTTAATTTTCTCTTTGTTTTCCTTTCTGAAATCCAATGGGAATACGATCTTTTCAAAACCTGTCTTTTTAGGGGGTGCCTGCACAACGATAAAGGGAACTTTTGATCCGGCAATAACCTTAAGTGCCCAGCTACCTACCAATTTCTGCATTCCCTTCATCCCGTGGGTTCCCAAGATAACCATTTCAGCATGCATTTCAGTTGCTATCTCTGATATAGTTTTGAAAATATTACCCACTTTAATAAGCGGTAAGGGTTTAATGTTAAATTTTTTCTGAGTTTCCTCAATGATTTCATTCAACTTACTGGTAGCCTCTTCTACCTCCTTTTCCTTTTTAACAATATGAAACAGATGAACTGTAGTATTCAAGTGTTTACTCAAACTAATCCCATGCTCAAGGGCAAATCTGGATTTTTCGGTAAAATCCCATGTAACTAAAATGGGTCTTTTCGCTGTCGTTTCCATAGATATGTGATTTACTTATTAATTAAAGTATTTCCTATTAATTCGTACCTTTGTTCAAGTGAGCTTCAGTGCACTTAAAGAAACCCAAGTTATGAATTTTCCAAACAATTTTCACAAGGTTGGATTCATTTTTTTACTCGGCCTGTCGCTCACAATTTTCAAACAGACTTTCTTAAGTGCTCAATATCAGGACGTTGGACTCCCCATCATAGAGCGTATTACACCACCTGCCCATTATGGGCTATACCCATACCATTCAGCGACCCTTGATCAATACGGATTTCTCTTACTTTCAGGTGATAACGGAATTTTACGCTTCGATGGTATGCGATGGGAACCATTATTTATTCCAGGTACAACCTGCATATCAATCAACGAATCCGGAAAGGTATTTGTTGCCGGCAATAACACATTTGGACTGATTAAATACCGTGATGATGGTTCCCTGGAATTTCTTAAACTGGTTAAGGAAAAGAGTCAGACGGATCAATCTCTCGGTCAGGTTACCATGATGGCAGGCCTTGATGATCAGGTATATATCTTAAGCAACACAGGGCTCCATCTCTGGAATAACCATGAGTTACTATACAATATAATACCTGAAATCCCTAAAACCATTTTTAAAAATAAGGACAGTATCTGCTTCATTTCCCCAAAAACCGGATTGTTTCAATATTTCAACGGAGAAGTCAGCCAGGTTACTGATGCCCAAACATCAGGTATTGAAACCCTTTCTACCTATTTCCTCAAGGAGGACAACCTCTATATCTTCACTGAAGGAAATGGATTACAACAATGGTATGAAAATGTGCTCCTTCCTCCCATTAAGGGTTCATTGGAAATATTCAAGGAAAATGACGTTACTGACTTTGTCCAACTTACGGATGAGAGCAGTGTACTGGCTACCCGGTCAGGCGGACTCATACTAAACCAAACTACGACTTATTCAAATTTAATCAATAAAGAATCAGGACTTTACGACAACCATATTAACCATCTGTTTAATGATCATTCAGGGAACCTCTGGGTCGTACATAACGATGGTTTGACAAGGATAGAATGGCCTTCTCCACTTACCCTGTTCCATAGTGATAACGGACTTTCAGGAAATGTTTACAATGTTATCCGGCATGATAATTTTATCTATGCAGCAACATCTGAAGGTGTTTACTATTTTGAGCAGATACCTGATAAAATACCAGGATTAATAAAAAATCTCTTTCATCCTGTCTCTGGAATAAATGATGCAGGTGACCAGTTTATCCAGGTTGAAAATGATCTTTATATATTATCAGGAGAAGGTCTGTATCAAATTATTGATAATACTGCCCTGCTTGCCTTGCCGGGAAACTTCAATGTCCTCTATCAGCTGCCCTCTGATCCGAAAATCATCATTGCCGGAGCCAACACCGGATTGATCAGGATCAATATTGAAGAAGGAAATTTGTTTACCCAAAAGGTAGCAGAGGGATTTGGATTACCGGTTGCACAAATAACATCAGGCCATGACCGCCTTTGGTGGTCTGCCTTACAGTCTGAATTGTTTTCCATTTCATATGCCAGATTACTTGAAACCGATCCCCAATTAGCAGAATACCGCATCATAAATTTCCCTGAACATCTTTCAGTTTATAAAATATTAAATATTGATCAGGATGTGGTATTCCTGACTTCAGGAGGATTATACAGCTTTTCCCCCGAAGAGGATCAAATCTTACCTTACCAGAAACTACCTAATTCGAAACTTTTTTCCAGGAACATTGAAATATCCAACATATGGAATGATGGTAATATAAACCTTTGGTTGCAGGCAAATCATCCAGGTAACGATGAACAAATTATATTCAGGCTTAATTTTACTGATTCTGTTGAATTTGATTTAAACCCTGTATTTGAAAGGCTTTTCAAGGACCAGCAAGTTAATTCAATTTTTGTTGAAAATGAGATGACTGTCTGGATTTGCTGCCATGAACAACTGGCCAGGTTTGACATGACCTCTGATCCTGATTGGGACACCAAATTTACAACCTATATAAGAGAAGTTATTATTCATAAGGATTCATCAATTTTTTGCCCTTTCCCGGGATCAGATCTGAATGATCAAACAGATGAAAAACTTTTACAAATAGCGCACTCCAGGAATGATATAACTTTTAAATTCTCCTCCAATCATTTATCGGGTGAAAGATCAATGTTGTATCAGTACAGATTAAAAGGAAGGGAGGACATTTGGTCAGGATGGGAACCCAATTCATTTAAATCATATCATAGCCTGCCTCGTGGTACCTATATTTTTGAAGTAAGAAGCAAAGATTTACATGGCTCAATATCCAGCATTTCATCGTTCACCTTCAGGGTCTCGGCTCCTCCATTATGGTCGTGGTGGACAATCATTATATACGTATTGATACTGCTTGCAGGAGTATATTTCATTCAGAAATGGAGAGCTTTTATGCACCTCAAGGAAAGATACCGCCTGGAATATATCGTTGAGGAAAGAACAGAATCGCTTCTTAAGGAAAAAGAAAAAACTGATAACCTGCTGGCCAACCTGTTACCGAAAAAAACGGCAGATGAGCTCATGGCCAGTGGCAAAGCTACTTCCAGTAAATTCAAAATGGCGACAGTATTATTCGCTGACATTCAGGGATTTACAAAAATTGCCGAACAAATGAATCCTGACCTTCTCATTGATGAACTGGATCAGTTTTATTTTCAATTTGATTCGGTAGTTGAGAAATACAATATTGAAAAAATCAAGACTATTGGAGATGCATATATGGCTGCGGGTGGCATACCAATTAAAAATCGTACCAATCCTGTTGAAGTTGTGCTGGCTGGCCTGGAAATGCAGCATTTTATGAAGGAATTAAAAAAGACAAAGACAGATATCTGGGATCTGAGGATTGGAATTCATACAGGATCAGTCATTGCCGGTGTGATCGGGCAGAAAAAATTTTCATACGACATCTGGGGTGACACGGTGAATACGGCCAGCAGGATGGAATCTTCCGGAGAAGTGGGCAAAGTGAATATCTCAGCAACCACCTATGAGCTGATAAAGGAATTCTTTGATTGCGATTATCGTGGTAAAATGCCTGTGAAGTACAAAGGTGATATTGAAATGTATTTTGTTACAGGTCTTAAGCCCTCATTACAAGGAGAAACCAAAGAAACCCCAAATCAGGATTTCCAGGTTAACTTACAGATGCTTAGATTACTTGATCTGGAGGAGTATGTGATACAGAAACTCAATGATGAGTCGCCTGAGAGTTTATATTTTCATACCGCTGCGCATGCATCACATGTATATACCCAGGTTGAAATCCTTGGCCGGTCAGAGAAGGTCCCGGTATATGATTTATTATTGCTCAGGTCGGCTGCACTGTTACATGATATTGGTTATATTGACAATATAGATAAGCATGAGGAAAGATCCGTTGAGATGGCCAGGGAGATCCTGCCAATATACCGGTATCCCGATGAACAGATTGATCAGATTTGCGACCTGATTCTGGCTACAAAGCTATCAGCCGTACCTCAGAACCTTAATCAGAAAATCATTTATGATGCAAACCTTGATCACATTGGCAGGATTGATTTCCTTATACAGTCAGATAAGTTATACCAGGAAATGAGGGCGTTAAATAAGGTAAAATCAAAAAAGGAATGGAACGACCAGCAAGTCCGATTCCTGAATGAACATGATTTTTATACCATCGCTGCCCAAAAAATGAGGGAAGTGACCAAAGAACAACAGATTCAGAATATTCTGGAATTCTCCTGACACTTTTTTTTACTATACCCTCAACTCTCATTGTCAATATTCCCAATTATAGCTATTTTTAGAAGGTTTAAATTAAGAGTTATGTCATGATACCAAATATCGACTGGAATAATTTATCTTTTGGCTATATGCCAACCGATTATAATGCAAGGTGCTATTTTAAAAACGGGCAATGGGGAGAACTGGAAATCACCTCCAATGAATATATCCCGCTGCATATGGCTGCTACTTCACTTCATTATGGGCAGGAAGCGTTTGAAGGGATGAAGGCGTATATGGGGAAAGATGGAAAGATCCGGATTTTCAGGTGGAGAGACAATGCAAAGCGCATGAAGAACAGTGCCATTGGCATTAAAATGGCCGTTGTGCCGGAAGATCTTTTTCATTCGGCCATAATTAAAGCGGTTCAGTTAAATAAAAGATTTATACCACCCTATGGGACCGGGGCAACATTATATATCCGGCCGCTGCTTATCGGGACCGGGGCAGAAGTGGGAGTAAAGCCAGCCTCGGAATATATGTTCATGGTTTTTGTCACACCGGTGGGTCCTTATTTCAAGGAAGGTTTTAAGCCAGGCGATATGATTATTTGCCGGGATCACGACAGGGCCGCGCCCCTGGGAACAGGTCATATAAAAGTGGGAGGAAATTACGCCGCCAGTTTGACCTCACTGGAAAAAGGCCATGAAATGGGCTACGCTTCAGTAATATATCTCGATTCGAAAGAAAAGAAATATATTGATGAGTGCGGACCGGCTAATTTTTTCGGGATTAAAGATAATACCTTTGTTACGCCTGACTCACCTACTATATTACCATCCATAACAAATATGAGTTTGCAGGAAATTGCCAGATCAATAGGTTTGAAGGTTGAAATCAGGCCTGTTCCACTTGAAGAACTTCCAACATTTGACGAAGTTGGGGCTTGTGGCACCGCAGCGGTAATCAGCCCAATCAATAAGATAGTCGACCCTGAAACCAACCAGGTTATCCAATATTGTAAAGATGGCCAGCCTGGCCCCCTGTCCGTTCAACTGTATAAAAAGTTAACTGCCATTCAGTACGGAGACGAACCCGATCCTTTCGGCTGGACCGAAGTCGTCGATTGAAAATCGACGAATAAGAGTCTGCAAGTCTTCGAGTCGCTAGTCTACAAGTCAGTTATCATTCCTGGTATACCACACTCAGTACCCAATCCCCACACCCCCCGATTCACGACTCACGGTTTTTGTTATCTTTGTGGATTCAAAAAGAATGAATGAAGAAAAAGGAATCAGGCATCAGTAAAAGAAAGCTTAGAAGTTCATATCTGACATCTATTATCAGTATTTCCCTTGTACTGTTTCTTCTTGGATTGATCGGTATTTTGTTACTTAATGCGAAAAAAATATCGGATCATGTAAAGGAAAATATAGGATTTTCGATCTTTCTGAAAGACAATATACGGGAAGTGGATATCATCCGGTTGCAGAAACGACTGGATGCCATGCCATTTGTTAAGTCAACAGATTATATTACCAAAGAAGAAGCTGCAGCAGATTTTCAGGAAGAGCTGGGAGAAGATTTCATTGACTTTTTGGGTTACAATCCACTGGGGGCTTCCATCGAAGTAAGATTTATTGCATCTTTTGCTCATCCCGACAGCATTTCAGGAGTGGAAAATGAGATCAGCAAATACGAAGAGGTACACGAAATCTTTTACCAAAAGTCGCTGGTCCACCTTGTCCATGAAAATGTTAGAAAAATAAGCCTGATATTACTTGCGTTTAGCGTATTAATGTTCCTCGTTGCCGTAGCGCTCATTAACAATACCATTCGCTTATCGGTGTATTCCAAAAGGTTTTTAATTAAAACAATGCAATTGGTAGGAGCCACCAGGTCGTTTATCCGCAGACCCTTTTTGGGTAAAAGTGCCACCCATGGAGTGTATGCAGCTTTTCTTGCGATTGCTCTCCTCGTTGGGATTATTTACCTGGCCCAGAAAGAACTGGTACAGATCATCAGCTTCCAGGATGTTGAGATTATTGGAATCCTGTTCCTGGCTGTTATTATCCTCGGTATAGTTATAAATTGGATTTCAACCTTTTTTGCTGTAAACAGATTTCTCAGGATGAGATCAGATGATCTTTATTATTAACTGTTGTTGATTTTAGAGGCTAAGTAAAATTTCATATTATAGTCATCCTGAACTTGCCTGCCCTGACGAAGGTCAGGGTTTCAGGATCTATAAATAACTGATAATGAGATCCTGAAATAGATTCAGGATGACAAGAAGCATAAATAAATATTAACAATATAAAAACAGAAAAATGGCAAAGAAAAAAATTGAAAGTGAGAAACCTGATTTTCCATTACAAAAGGAAAATTATATTCTCCTTGTCATTGGCTTTGCGATCATTATTATTGGATTCCTGTTAATGATCGGGGGAAAAGCCGAAAATCCCAATGAATTTAATCCCGAAATTTTCAACTTCAGACGGATTACCCTTGCTCCCATTGTCGTGTTGTTCGGATTTGCATTCGAGATCTGGGCCATTATGAAGAAACCAAAAGAAAGCAAAGAGGAACAACAGTAAGGATGGATTGGTATGAAGCATTAATTCTCGGTATTATACAAGGCCTTACTGAATTCCTCCCTGTTAGCAGCAGCGGTCATCTTGAACTTGGAAAAGTAATCCTTAACACCGAAATCAAAGAAGATATTACATTTGCCATGGTGGTCCATGCAGCAACTGTATTGAGCATACTGGTCGTTTTCTTTCAGGAACTAAAAACCCTGGTCGTCGAATCGTTTTCCTTTAAATGGAATACCTCCCACAGTTATCTCTTGAAACTATTGATCTCCATGGTACCGGTGGCTATTGTAGGAATTTTTTTCAGGGACCAGGTGGAACAATTCTTTACAGGAAATATTGTTCTCGTCGGCAGTATGCTGCTTATCACAGCCGGATTATTGACCTTATCCTACTTTTCGAAAGACAGGAATAAAGAAATCACATATTTGCACTCATTGATCATCGGAATCGCACAGGCCCTGGCTGTACTTCCAGGGATATCCAGATCGGGAGCTACTATTTCCACCGGACTTTTGCTTGGAAACAGAAGAGGTGATGTGGCCAAATTTTCTTTTCTGATGGTTTTGCTTCCAATCATTGCAGCCAACCTTCTTGACCTTTCAAGTGGAGAGTTTTCATCCGGGGCTTCTATTTCACCTATATCGCTCATCATTGGATTCATTGCCGCCTTTCTTTCCGGACTCCTGGCATGTAAATGGATGCTTAGTATAGTCAGGAAAGGAAAACTGATTTACTTTGGAATATACTGTTTGGTCATCGGAATAATTGCCATTATTGTCGGAGCCTGATATATGCAGGGATTTACTAAACACACCAATTTTCAGGAAGGAGTAGTACTATACATTGATAAACCTCTGGAGTGGTCATCCTTTGATGTGGTACATAAGATGCGAAACCTGATAAGGAAACACTTTAGTCTGAAATGGATCAAGGTGGGTCATGCCGGCACACTCGATCCACTGGCTACCGGACTCATGATAATATGTACAGGGGCTAAAACAAAAAACATCCATTACTACCTGGATCACGACAAAGAATATCTGGCCACCATCTGTTTAGGTAAAACAACTCCGTCGTTTGACCTGGAAACCGAAGTGGATCATGCCTATCCTACGGACCACATTACTGAAGACCTGATTAAAAAAATCCTGCAGAAGTTTATCGGGATACAGGACCAGATCCCTCCGGTTTTTTCTGCCAAATGGATAAGTGGGAAACGGGCATATGAGCTTGCCAGGAAAGGGGAAAAAGTGGAAATGAAACCAAAAGAGATAAGAATCGATAGCATTGACATGATCACGTATAAACCACCTCACCTCACGCTGCAAATTAAATGCAGCAAGGGGACTTACATCCGGGCACTGGCCATGGACATAGGAAAATCTCTGGAAAGCGGCGGACATCTTGTGGAACTCAGAAGGACTGCCATTGGTGATATTTCAGTCGACCAGGCCTGGTCGATAACTAAATTTGAAGGAAATTTAAAAAAATTGTAACCAATTGACTTTTCTTACGTATAAAGGCATCCTGCGCTATTCGAATATTAACAATTATCATATGAAACGAGCATGAAAATTATTTTCATCACGAGTTACATGTGACAGATTAAAATCAATATATATAAACACATGAAATTATCTCAATTCAGATTTGATTTGCCCGAAAATTTAATTGCAGAGTACCCGGCCGACAACCGGGATGAGTCAAGACTGTTGGTTTTGCACAGGGATTCCGGAAAAATAGAACATATTATTTTTAAAGATATATTAAAATTCTTCAAGGATAAGGATGTACTGGTTTTCAATAATACCAAGGTATTTCCAGCCAGATTGTATGGTAACAAGGAAAAAACGGGTGCCGAGATCGAGGTATTCCTGCTAAGGGAATTGAACCGTGAACAAAGACTTTGGGACGTACTTGTTGATCCTGCCCGAAAAATCAGGATAGGGAATAAATTATATTTCGGTGAAGATGATGTCCTGGTAGCTGAGGTCATCGACAACACTACCTCCAGGGGAAGAACATTAAGATTTTTATATGATGGGGATTATGAGGACTTCAAACAGACGTTATACAGTCTGGGGCAAACCCCACTGCCAAAATTCATAAAAAGAAACGTTGAACCCGAAGACCAGGAAAGATATCAGACAGTCTATGCCGAGCATGAAGGGGCTGTTGCCGCACCCACCGCCGGAATGCATTTCAGCAAACAATTATTGAAACGCCTTGAGATCCTTGGATGTGAATTTGGTTTTATTACTCTGCACGTTGGTCTGGGTAATTTCAGGACTGTGGATGTAGAAGACCTGACCAAACATAAGATGGATTCTGAAAGGATCATTATCTCGGAGGAAGCAGTTAAGATTGTAAATGATGCCAAAGACAGAAAAAGCAAAATCTGTGCAGTTGGAACAACTGTCACAAGGACCATGGAGAGCTCAGTCTCTACCACAGGTTACCTGAAACCATTCGACGGCTGGACAAACAAGTTCATATTCCCTCCCTATGAATTTAATATCCCGGATATGATGGTCTCAAATTTTCATCTTCCCCTCTCAACCCTTCTGATGATGGTAGCTGCCTTTGCAGGATTTGACAATTTATTGCAAAGCTATGAGGTAGCGATAAAAGAAAAATACCATTTTGGCACCTATGGTGATGCCATGCTTATCGTATAAACGTGAAGAGTGAGGAGTGCTGAGTGAAGAGAGGGGGTGGGCCTGGAGTAATGAGTGTTAAAAAAAACTTGAATTGAACTGGCAAATTATATTCAAAGACTGTTTAAATGCCAATCATTAATTCCATCGTTTCCTGGCTGAACATTAAAAGGCTTCATCAGATTGACCTGTTCATGAAATATCCCACCGATGTTCAGAGGGACAGCCTGTTAAGATTATTGGATGAGGCAAGGGATACTGAGTTCGGGAAAAAATTTGGATTTTCAGGCATTAAATCCATTCCCTCCTTCCGGGATAAAGTGCCTGTGCATACCTACGACGATCTGAAGCCTTACATTCAATCCCTGATGGAAGGCAAAGAGAACGTCCTCTGGCCCGGGGAAGTAAAATGGTTTGCAAAATCCTCCGGGACAACAAGCGATAAAAGTAAATTCATCCCGGTGAGTATGGAATCAATGGAGGATTGTCATTTCAGAGGTGGCAAAGATATCATTGCCCTGTATACCCACAACTACCCTAATAACAAAATCCTTAAGGGTAAAGGTCTTACACTGGGTGGGAGCCATCGCATCAGCAGTTATTCGAATCAATCTTTCTATGGCGACCTCTCAGCCATCCTGATTGAAAACCTTCCCTTCTGGGCCCATTTTATCCGCACCCCCAGTCAGGAAGTAGCATTGATGGATGAATGGGAAGAGAAGCTGGATATGATAACCAAAGAAACGATAAAGGACAATGTTACCAATATTGCCGGTATCCCTTCCTGGAACCTGGTTTTGATATACCATATTCTCAAAGTTACTAAAAAGAAACACTTGCTTGAAATCTGGCCAAACCTTGAATTATTCACTCACGGAGGAGTCAGCTTCACACCATACCGGGAACAATTTCAGAAAGTCATCCCTTCAGATTCAATGAATTATATGGAAGTATATAACGCCTCCGAGGGATTTTTCGCATTACAGAATGAACCTGGAAAAGACGATATGCTCCTGATGCTTGATTATGGTGTCTACTATGAATTCATTCCGATGTCGGAATTGCATGAAGAAAATCCGAAGGCGCTGGATATTGGTGAAGTGGAAACTGGTGTCAATTATGCCATGCTGATCACAACCAATAGTGGACTCTGGAGATACCTGATCGGCGATACGGTAATGTTTACTTCAACTTATCCTCATAAAATTAAAATTTCAGGCCGGACCAAACATTTTATTAATGCTTTTGGGGAAGAGATCATTATCGATAATGCAGAACAGGCGGTGAATATTGCCTGCTCTAAAACCCAGTCCTTAATTAATGATTATACTGCGGCACCGATTTACATGAGCGATTCAAGTAAGGGATCACACGAATGGCTGATAGAATTTGAAAAGGAGCCGGAGGATATGGAATATTTTACTAAAGTCCTTGATAATGCCCTGTGCAGTATCAATTCAGATTATGAGGCCAAACGGTATAAAAGTATCACCCTGATCATGCCGACTGTACATAAATTGGAAAAAGGAACGTTTATTAAGTGGTTAGGGACCAAGGGAAAACTGGGAGGACAAAACAAGGTGCCCCGGTTGAGCAACGACCGGAAAATTGTGGATGAGATCCTGGGGAGGGAAAAAGAAGTAGACAGTAGACAGTAGACAGTATAAGTCAGAAGTGAAAGAGCGATTAAAATGATATTAAATCACATCATATTCAGCTTGTTGCTTTTATCGGCTCAGGCTCCTTTTAAGCTGGTCGGGACCATTCCTGTCTCAGACACTGATTTTCGAACCGATCCGATGGGGAATGTATACGTAATAAAGGGAAACCGGCTAATTAAATATAACAACAGACAGGAAAAAATTGCAGACTATTCCAATGCCTATTTGGGAGAAATTGGTTCTCTTGATGCTACAGACCCTTTGAGGTTATTAATTCATTACAAAGAATTCAATCAACTGCTCTGGCTTGACAACTACCTTCTGGAACTGAGAAGTCCCGTTTTTCTTGATGACCTGGGAGTAGATCAGGCAGAAGTGATTTGTGCCTCCAGCCAGGGAGGGTTCTGGCTGTTTAACGGATTGAATAATCAGATCCAATACTTCGATGTCAACCTGAACCTTATCCATGAAAGCATTCCAATAAATCCCTTTACGAACAATAATAAACCTGTAGCCATGGTCGAGAAAAACAGGATGGTTTATGTACATGTTCCAAAGACTGGAATTTTGACTTTTGACCGATATGGCACATATTCAAAAACACTGCCTGTTTTTCCCGATAATGTTTTTCAGGTTACCGATGAGAGCATCTTCTATACCGCAAAAAAAATCTTCTGCAAATATGATTTAAGTACCTTCACCAACACTTTAGTTAACTTACCTGAAGTCAATGAAATACTTGACATTAGAATCCAACCAGATTTTATATATCTTCTTAATCCAGAAGGGATTCATATTTATCAGATTAAGGTAAATTAATCAGGATTTTTCGTACATTAGTAACCCACACTTCTAACATTACGACATCATGCATATTGCGGTTGCTGGAAATATTGGTTCCGGAAAAACTACCCTGACTTCTATACTGGCCAAACATTATGGCTGGGAACCCCATTTTGAAGACGTGGATGAAAATCCTTACCTGAATGACTTTTACCAGGACATGCAACGCTGGTCATTCAATCTTCAGATCTATTTTCTGAATAGCAGATTCAATCAGATTTTGGATATTAAGAAATCGGGTAAAGATATTATTCAGGACAGGACCATCTATGAGGATGCCTTTATTTTTGCCCCTAACCTTCACTCTATGGGTCTTATGTCGACCAGGGATTTTGAAAATTATTTTACCCTGTTTAACCTGGTCAGTTCTTTAATCAATGCTCCGGATCTGATCATTTACCTGAGAGCTTCTATTCCAACACTGGTCAACCAGATTCAGAACCGTGGCCGAAAGTATGAAAGCAGCATTCGTCTGGATTACCTGAAAAGACTGAATGAGCGATATGAAGCCTGGATAGAGTCTTACAATCTTGGAAAGTTACTTATCGTTGATGCAGATAATTATAATTTCCCGGATAGCACGGATGACGTGAGCAGTGTTATCGACAAGATCAATGCAGAATTACACGGATTGTTTCAATAATTATTGTTCAATATCCTTGATCTTATCCTTTATAATATCCCATTTTTCTTTATCCAGCTTCGCTCCCACTACCTCTGTAATATAGCCCCCGCATAAAGCACCAATCTCTGCACATCGGCTGATGGATAATCCTTTGGTTAAGCCATATAGAAATCCTGATCCATACAAATCTCCGGCACCGGTAGAATCAATACTGTTGACCTCAACAATACCTGTTTGGAATTGCTGATTTCCCTGCCGGATAAATGAGCCTTTGATCCCCATCTTGATGACAGCAATCCGGCACATTCCGGCAATAGTTTTAATAGCATCTTTAGGCTTCTTCCCGGTAAATGCTTCTGCCTCCTGCTCATTTGCAAAAACTATATCAACATATTCTTCCACCAACTGTTTCAATATTG
Source organism: Bacteroidales bacterium (assembly GCA_016783865.1). Next base: position 5,682 of record JADHVS010000047.1, on the reverse strand, counting down.
CTTTGTTTTCACTAACAACATTATAGCTGGCCATATCGATCGAAGTGGTAAGTCCGTTAGATTTTGCCAGTCTCAAAGCTTTCCTGATCAACCCCTGGTTCTGAACGAGGTATCCTTCTATATGAAAAAATCCATACCCCTCATAGAGATCAGAAATTACATCTTCTTCCTGGAGGTCAACAGCGGCGCCAAGGTAAGTAGCAAAGGTCCTTTCGGAGTCGGGACTAATCAGGGCAATGGATCTTCCCGTTTCTTCCAGGTCATAAAAAAGCGTGGTACTAATCCCGCTTTGCTCCATGTCTTTCTGGAAAAATTTTCCCAGGTTATCTTTTCCAATTTTTCCAACAAATCCGGATTCGACACCCAGGTGAGCCAGGCCGTGAATAGTATTTGCAGCAGATCCGCCAGATGATTGTACCTTCTGTAAACCCAGCGTGCTGGCCAGAAGCCTGTTTGAGAATTCTCTCGAAACAAGTTGCATACTTCCTTTGGGCAAGTTGAATTCCTTAAGTATTTTGTCATCATTCAAACGTGTCATAACATCCACCAGGGCATTGCCCATTCCAAGCACTTTTGTCATATTATCAGGGTATTTAAATAATTGTACAAATATATTGGATATTTCATTTTATCCTATTATTTTCGCAGGGCAAAAATCGGGGGGGCATCCCCTGACTTAATAATTACTTAACATTCCTCAGTAGCTCAGTTGGTTAGAGCATCTGACTGTTAATCAGAGGGTCGCTGGTTCGAGTCCAGCCTGGGGAGCCTGACCGGAGCGACCGGAAATTATCCGGTTGGTCTTTTTTTTGATGTATTTGCCGATAATGATCAGATAATAAAATGTTTCGCTTTCATGGTCTGCTTTTATCTTGGCCCGTATCGGGTACGGCGGTGAGACTCTGTACCTTTTAATAATCCGCCACTACTGACGAAACGCATATCTTCAACGGTATAAAAAGCATTTGGATTAAATCGCTTGATAATGTCTACTACTTCCCTGATCGATTTCCGTTTGAGGATAATAAATAAAATGCCTACTTCACCATCCTTGCCCCAACCTGCAACGGAGGTAACAGGATATCCATGGTCACGCAATGATTCGATAAGCCGGCTCGCGTCAGCGCGGGTTACCACCCGGACCAATTCGTATCCGAGAGCAAGTTTTTCCTCAAGCCTCATTCCAACATAGGTTCCCAGGGCAAATCCACCCGCATATCCGATATAGGTGGGCCAGTTATCAAGATTTGCCATGATCCTGGTAATGGTGATAATCCATATCAGGACCTGGAAAAATCCGATAAAAGGAGCGTATTTTTTATATCCTTTGGTCACCATAATAACCCGGATCGTATCGAGCGATACATCCACAATACGGGCCAGTAATATCAGAACAGGAAGTATAATATAATCAAACCAGAGTGTGTCCATAAGCATATTTATTTATACAGGTTATTCCATTGCCTTGGTTTGCGGGATTTCCAGCTCCCGGCATGGTATACGTAACTCACGATCAATGGCACGACAGTTGTAGCCTCGGCATAGACCATCTGTTCGTAAACCGTATCCACTTTACCCCATGAAGAAGCTTCCTTCAGGGTTGAACTTGAGCAGGCACCATCGCGTACATCGGCTACGGTTATCTGAACTGCATATTTATGCATCTCCACATCCTTACCCAGCATTTCGGCACAGACCACCGTATCCTGGGCAAAATTCTTAGGCACTCCGCCACCGATTATGAAAAGCCCACTGACCGGGGCTTCCATTTTTATCATTGTAAGCTCCCTGAAATCCTTTACCGAATCGATGGAAACATGTTTCTCCGGATTCTCCCACTGGTGCATAACCAGTCCGAAACCTGCACTGCTGTCACTGAATGCCGGGCAAAAAACGGGGACCCCCTCCTCATAAGCTGCCAGAACAAGTGAATCATTTTTTGCCTTATTGCTCTTCAGGTATTCTCCCATCTTTATGATAAATTCCCTGGATGAATAAACTCCCGGGGCCATTCTGTCTGCAATCTTTTTTACGGTAGTATCACAAACCTGTAATTCATCCTCATCTATAAATGTGTCATAAATCCTGTCGATATACTGACCCCTTAACATCCTGTCATCGACGGATGGGGTTCCTTTGTAATGGCTGAATCCAAGAGCTTCAAAAAAATCCATATCCACAATGGAAGCGCCTGTAGCTACAACAACATCGACCATATGATTTTTTATCATATCGATGTAGATCTGCTTGCAACCGCCGGCTGTGGTGCTACCAGCAAGGGTAAGCATGATAGTGGCCTCAGGATCCATGATCATCCGGTTAAGTATCTCAGCAGCCCTTGCGGTTTCCCTGGAGGAAAAAGACATATCCTCCATGCTTTTTATGATTGGAGTCGTATCAAATGATTTAATATCAATATGCTTTATTTTTTCCTTCAGGTAATTGGTTTTCTTCATATTTCATTCGTTTAAATTTTTATAATTATCTGATAATATGTTAATTAAAAAAATCAGAACGAATGCAACCACTCGTTACACTCGTTCTCGCATGAAAAATTTAATCATATCCTTTTGTGATGTAATTGATTAAATTTATTCATGCTCGTTTCATGTATTAAATCTGTATCCAAGAATCTTATAGATCAGTTTTGCAGCCAGGAAGTCCGGGGCCCTGTTCTGTTTTGAGGGACATAGTTCGACGACATCAAATCCGATCAATTCCTTTTTTTCTGTTACCCTGCGAACCAATGTAAGCAGGGTATACCAATCCATTCCCCCCGGCTCAGGTGTGCCAGTAGATGGCATGATGGACGGATCCAGTACATCCAGGTCAAGAGTCAGGTAAACCTTGTCGGATAGGGTTCCGATCACCTTATCAATCCAGTTTTCCTGTTGAATTATCCTTTCCTGGAAAAATATCCTGTTTTGATCCATATACTTTTTTTCCTCAATATCCATGCTGCGAATCCCAACCTGGGTAACCGGGCATAATTCACGGATCCTGGCCATGGTGCATGCATGGTTGTATGGAGAACCCTGGTAATCCTGCCTCAGGTCTGCATGTGCATCAAGCTGCAGAACCGACATTTCAGCATATATTTCATGATGGGCCCTGACAGCCCCCACAGAGACAGAATGCTCCCCTCCTATTGTTACCACGAACTTCCCCTGATTTAACCAATCCCGTACAGACTGCCGGACATGATTTACCATCAACTCTGCTGAAGAAGGAACTTTCAGCGGATCATCCGTATATATCCCATGACGGTAAACCTCTCCTTCGGTTTCTGTATCATATAACTCCAGATTCCTTGATGCTTCCATTATGGCTGATGGGCCCTTGGCAGAGCCTTTCATCCAGGTACTGGTTTCGTCGTATGGCACAGATACCAGTACGATTCGCGATTTCTCCATGTATGAAAAGGGAGATGGAAGATCTCCAAACCTTACCATGCTTTAAATGTGAATTACCGGATGATAAAATGAGGTAAAACAAAGTGCTGTCAGAGCAGTTCCGTATGTTTTCCTGGGTATGAAAGATTCTGAGAGAATCGTTTGATCTCCCAAATAATAATCCATGGCAAATCCGTTCTGATACAATTCTTCAAGGCTGCCCTTCAGCCTCCGTTCGAGCTCCCGCAGATCATAACTACCCTCATGTTCACATACCAGTCCACCGTATCTTGATCCATCCTGCCTGTCATACAGCCAGGAATAGATAATTCCTGCGGTGGCAAGCTCTCCCTTACCTGCATTGCAAACCGACATAATGGATTCAAGCACTGAACCGTGTGGAAGGGTCCCGGGTTTATCAACCTTTATTGCCATACCTGGCAGAATAGATGAATAGGTGATCACATTACACATCTCTATTTTTGCAGCTTTTAGAGCGAGATGATAGGATCCGGCATGAACTGCAATGTCACTTTCTCCTGTGCCCGTTGTCTCAAAATAGTTTACAGGGATCCTGTTCCCGGTATAAAATCCTGTTTGTTGAACAGGTATGATATTTTTTTTTGTTATTGAATTATGTTCCAGCATGATTTCCCATTTAATTTATATTCAATCGTATGATTACCTTCAGGATTACTTTAATCCGGAAGGAAAAATGGGAAACGGGAATCAGACCCTGATCTTAATATGGAGAAATAATCGGAAACTAACTACGTGGATAGTATAAAATCTGGACCAGAAAAAATAACTTATTTTCTGGTCGAGCGAATGATCATATTTTTTGTCGCGCCACATTCCACTAAACTACTCATAAACACTTAAAATTACAAGATAAAACTGCGGACCAAAAATATTAAAAAAAATAACACCTGCCGCAAAAATGCATAATTTTTCCTTAAGTTTTTTGTTTAATGGAATTAAATACTGTTCTCTCAATCTAAAAACTATAAAACAAAGGAATTTGCAATTTTACTCTATGCTTGCCAGCATCTCTACTGACTACGCAAGACTCGTTTCCGGCGGGTGGCTAACCCTTACCGAACAGGATTGGTTACCTGCAGGGAAACTAAGAGGTGTTTCATTATTTAGTATATTTGTTCGCCATAAATCCCCACCTCACGGATTTGCACGGCGCAACGACTCACGATTCACGATTCACGATTCTCTGTTACTACTTGATCTATATTGATAAAGATTCCTATTTTTATAGATCAATCCATTAAAACCTATTATCCACAATCCCATGTTAGAAAAACCCAAATTATCATTCATCAAAATCATCAGCAGGATCTTCCAGGGGCTGGTCAGCTTCATATGCCTGCTATTATGCATCTTCTTTGTAGCTCTTTCCATAACTCAGGATGAAGTCATGTATGGTCCTGTGATCATCTTTTTTATTTTAACACTGCTTTTTATTCCCCTGTACACAACCTTATTCAAATCACTCGGAAAAACATACGGGGAGGGTGTGTCCAAAACGGCTCCATATATCAAGGGAGGATTGTTTGTGCTGCGGCTGTTCGCTTTCCTGCTTCTTTGCCTGGTTATTATTTCAGAGCGCAACCATTTAAAATCTGAATTCATCACAATGCTCAATCTCTCGGCTTCATCAAGCGAAATGGCGGAACTGGTATCCCTGATCGAAAATGATCAGCGCGATGATTTACCAAATGCGATCTATAATATCGAAGCCCAACAAAAGAAAATTGATTATCCGCTTCTGATCGCCAAAAATATTGAACAGGCAATATCCCAGGCTTATGATGAGAGGTATGAAGTCAGTCCCGGGATGGAAATTTATTCCCTGAGTGAGCGGCTGGCTATTGAAGCCTTTTCAACCATGGACAGCCTGGGTATGTATATGATGGATTATGAAAACTCCCGGATTTCCAAATACCTTCCAAGAGAAAAACTATCGAAACTTTTCCTTGAGTATGGGAAATTTTATATGCAATATGGTGAATCCTATATGGCAGACAGGTATTTCAGCTCTGCCTCCGATTTAAATCCGGGTGAAGCAGAAATCATACTTACCATAGCCGATATTCAATACAAGGATTATAACCTGGAAAAGGCCGCTGAATTGTATGAGCAATATGTTTCGCTGATGAAAAATGATGATAAGGCCAATAAAATCCCCAACAGGATTAATGAATTTCTGGAATCTGGAATGTATGGCCCAACACTTCAGAAGAACCTGTTTGAATGCTGGTTGCACGATTACCCGCAA
>JADHVS010000272.1 GCA_016783865.1 Bacteroidales bacterium | reverse complement strand
ATCTGCTTTTCTGCCCAACATTACCATATTATCTGCTATGATCTCAGTCGTATATCGCTTATTGCCATCCTTGTCATCCCATGACCGTGTCCTGATCTTACCTTCAATAAACAATTGAGAACCTTTCTTTACATAACGCTCAGCTACTTCTGCCAAACCCCTCCAGAGGACTACATTATGCCATTCGGTATTAGTCACCCGTTCTCCATCTCTGTTTCTGTAAGTTTCACTTGTGGCCATGGAGAAAGAACAAACGGCAGTCCCCCCTTCAAGGTACCTGATTTCGGGATCTTTCCCTACGTTTCCAACTAAAATAACTTTGTTAACTGACATGTTTCAGCATTAAAAAATTGAGGAGTAAAGATACGAAAAAGGTAAGGATTAACAATATGAGGATTTCCAGTTTGACCAGGTATCTCCACTCAGGAATTTATCATACAGGTCGTCGTAATTGCCAGGGAACATTCCATTATGATGTTCGTGGATTGTTTTTGCGGCTTCCTGCATCTTTCTGGCCCGCGTCTGCTGAAGAATAATCTCAGACACCCATATCCGGTATGGATCATTCGTTTCCCTCCATGGAAGTTTTCGCTGGTTTAATAAATACCAGTCTATTAGGAGTTTGCTTATTTTTGGACGGGTAATAATGGTTTATCTTCTTTTTAATGAATTCAATAAAAATAATTGATAAGTATTTCATTTATAAACATAAAACTTATATATTTGCAATTCAAGTTTAGAATTTTAATGTAATTTATTGATAATTAAAGATTTTAAAAAATGACTAAAGCAGATATTGTAAACGAAATTTCAAAAAACACGGGAATCGAAAAGGTAACCGTTCAGAAAACAGTTGAAGCTTTCATGGAAACCGTTAAAGATTCTCTGGTAAAGGATAAGAATGTATACCTCAGAGGATTCGGTAGCTTTATTGTGAAGAGGAGAGCTAAAAAAACAGCAAGAAATATTTCCAAAAACACGACCATCATTATTCCGGAACATTTCATTCCTGCTTTTAAGCCTGCCAAAACTTTTGTAAACAAGGTCAAAAATCACGTTAAAAAGTAAGCGTTAACGTCCTGATCTTTAGGAAAGGAGATTTGTATAATGCCGAGCGGGAAGAAGCGGAAAAGACATAAGATGTCGACGCATAAGCGTAAGAAGCGCTTAAGAAAGAACAGACACAAGAAGCGGAAATAGTGGGTTAATTTCCTAACCTATTTATTATTAGAAGATATTTAAATTTATAAACCTAAAGACCGTTCGGTTCTTTAGGTTTCTTCTGTTTTTAACAGAGGAGGAATTGTGAGCAACGAACCTGAAAGAGAACTTATCATTGATGTATCTTCCCCTGAAATTTCAATCGCCCTGCTGGAGAACAGGGAACTGGTTGAGGTGAACAAGGAAAGGACCAATGTAAAATTTGCTGTTGGAGATATCTACCTGGGGAAGGTGAAAAAAGTAATGCCCGGACTCAATGCCGCGTTTATTGACATTGGGTATGAAAAGGATGCGTTCCTTCACTACCTGGATCTGGGTCCCCAGTTCAATTCTGTCAGCAAGTTCCTCCATATCGCACTGGCCAAGAAAAGCAAACTCCCCGCCGTACAGAAATTCAAGCGGGAGCGTGACATCAACAAAGATGGCAGGGTCACCGATGTGCTTCAGGCCGGGCAGAACGTATTGGTCCAGATCGTAAAAGAACCCATTTCCACCAAAGGACCCCGGTTAACCTCCGAGATATCGCTCGCCGGACGTAATATCGTACTGATGCCATTCAGCGAAAAAGTGTCCATTTCTTCCAAGATCGAATCGGCCGAAGAACGGAATCGCCTGAAACGCTTATTGCTGAGTATTAAGCCAAAGAATTACGGATTGATCGTAAGGACTGTGGCGCAATCCAAAAAGGTGGCAACCTTTGATGCAGAGCTCAGGGGATTGGTAAAAAAATGGGAGCAGGCTTTTCAGAATCTTCAGGGAGTTAAGCCACCCAAGATGGTGATCAGTGAGTTGAACCGTACTGCCGCCATGCTTCGGGATATCCTCAACGTTACGTTCAACAGTATTCATGTCAACGATATCACAGTACATGCTGAACTGAAAGATTACATCAGTACTATAGCACCTGAGAAGGAAAAGATTGTCAAATTGTACCAGGGGGGTGCACCGATATTTGAAAAATTTGGTATCGATAAGCAGATCAAAGCACTGTTTGGTCGCACTGTATCCTTTAAAAACGGCGCCTATCTTATTATAGAGCATACCGAAGCATTGCATGTGATCGATGTAAACTCAGGTAACCGGTCGAAGAGTGCCTCGGACCAGGCTACAAATGCACTCGAGGTTAACCTCGCAGCAGCCGAAGAAATTGCCCGTCAGCTAAGGCTTAGAGATATGGGAGGGATCATCGTGGTCGATTTCATCGATATGAATTCCCAGGATCACAGGCAAAGGGTTTTTGACAGGATGAAGGAGACCATGGCAAGAGACAGTACCAAGCACAACATCCTGCCTTTAAGCAAATTTGGACTGATGCAGATTACCCGCCAGCGGGTACGTCCCGAGATGAATATTAATGTTTCCGAAACTTGTCCTACATGCCAGGGCGATGGTAAGATCTCTGCCTCTCTCATGTTTGCAGAAATGGTCAAGGAAAAAATCAGGACAGCCGTTGAGGAATACAAGCTTTCAAAGCTGGTGGTTCATGTCCATCCATACCTGGAGGCATACCTGAACAAAGGATTTAATTCATACACGAAAAAGTGGAGCCGCGAGCTGAAATGCAAGACTACCATAAAGCCGATGAATTCGTATCATTTCTCTGAATCTCATCTTTTTACTGCAACCGGGGAGGAAATTCCAATTTAAATATGGGGATTTCAACCCCAAACTCCCACTTACTTTTTTCCTGGATGAAACCTGCCTGCCGGCAGGCAGGAAAGTAAGCAAAAAAATCACTGCCACAGATAAATGCCTGAAAATTAACCTATTTCGCTAAATGAAATGAAACTCGCTTCACTTCGTTGCGCTCGAACAGCATTTCTTCCGATTCACGATTGCTCGCACGCACAGGCCACAATCACAACCTCCTCGCGAATGCGAACCATTTGCTTGTCAGCGAATGCTTCGCATTTCACGATTCACGGTTTAACTCCTGGTTAACAGGACAATATTATAATTAATAATACTTTTGTGTAAAATTAATTTTCCATGAAGAAGTTGCTGATCATCTTTGCTGCTCTTTTACTTCTGTCTTCAAACCATATGGCACAGGTGCTTGATCCGGTCGACTGGAAGTTCTCGGTGGAGCGGGTGAATGAAAAGGAAGCCGTATTGGTTTTTAAAGCGGTAATTGAGAATAAGTGGCACCTTTATTCACAGGATCTGCCCGGCGGCGGTCCCATCCCAACCTCGTTCAGCTTTGATGAATCATCAGGCTATAAGCGGATGGGAGAAGTAGTGGAGATCACTGAAGCGGAGGTGAAATATGATGCGAGTTTTGATCTCGACCTGAAGATGTTCAGTGATGAGGCCGAATTCAGACAAAAGATTGAGCTCACCGGCAACGAACCGGTCGAAATCACAGGGTTTATTGAGTATATGTGTTGCGATGATGAGCGCTGCCTGCCTCCCACAGAGGAGGATTTTTCTTTTGCTACAGGTGCCGGCGAAACGGCAGACCAGGGACTGGGCCTGAGTGGTTCTGTGCCGGAAAAAGGAAATATGTGGGTCTTCTTCCTTGTTTCATTCCTGGCGGGACTGGCTGCCATACTTACTCCTTGCGTATTCCCGATGATCCCCATGACAGTGACCTTTTTCATGCAGGGAAGTGAAAAACGCGCCAAAGCCATTATCAAGGGATTGATTTTCGGAATATCCATTGTGATCATCTATACTTCCATAGGATTTATTGTTTCGCTGACCAGCGCAGGGGCCGGTTTTGCCAACCAGATCAGCTCGCACTGGATACCCAACAGTATCTTTTTTATATTGTTCCTGATTTTTGCTGCCTCGTTCCTTGGAATGTTTGAAATCGTGCTTCCAGGCAAATGGGTCAACAGCGCCGACAAACAAGCCGACAGGGGCGGATACCTGGGTGCTTTCTTTATGGCATTTACACTAGTGCTCGTTTCGTTCTCCTGTACCGGACCGATAGTTGGTGCTTTACTGGTTGAATCGGCCGGGGGACTGGCTATTCGTCCAATCATAGGCATGTTTGGTTTCTCGCTGGCATTTGCGCTGCCATTCACACTGTTATCGATATTCCCTTCATGGCTCAGCGGACTGCCCAAATCGGGTGGCTGGCTCAATTCTGTTAAAGTGGTACTTGGTTTTATCGTTCTTGCCTTTGGATTTAAGTTTTTCAGCATTATCGACCAGACCTATCACCTGGGCATCATGAGCAGGGAGGTATATCTTGCAATCTGGATCGTCATATTCACCTTGCTGGGATTTTACCTGCTGGGAAAACTCAGGTTTGCTCATGATAGCGACCTGCCTCATATAAGCGTCCCACGGCTGTTGATGTCCATTGCGTCGTTCACCTTTGTGATCTACATGGTCACCGGATTGTTCGGGGCACCCCTGACAAGCATCTCTGCACTCATCCCGCCAAAATCGGCAAGTGCGGGACAAACACAGCCTCTGTCCGATGCATCGATTTGCGGACCGGCTAAATATTCAGATTTTCTGCACCTGCCACACGGATTGCAGGGATATTATGATTTTGAGGAGGGATTGGCTTGTGCGATTGAGCAGAACAAACCCATATTCCTGGATTTTAAAGGCCATTCCTGCAGCAATTGTAAGGAGATGGAAGCCAGGGTTTGGCCTGACCAGCGCGTATTAAACAGCCTCAGCGAGGATTTTATTATCGTTGCACTTTACACTGATGACAAGACCAAACTGCCTGAATCAGAATGGTTTACCTCCGCCTATGATGGAAAGTTAAAAAAGGCATTGGGTAAGAAGAATATGGATTTTGAGATTACCCATTTCAATACAAATACACAACCACTGTACGTGATTGTTGACCATGAAATGAATACTCTCTCGGGACCGGTGGGGCACGACCTGAAGGTACAGAACTTCGTTGATTTTCTTGAGAAAGGGAAGGGTGCCTGGTAAGACCACATAAATTAATGGGGGCTCGCATGGCCCCATTACATATTAGTATGTTCAACCTTTCGAGCGCATTGGCTTCGCCGAATTCAGGAATTCGTTTCCTCGCCGCAAGCGGCGAGTAACTTCAATTGCGGATTACGGTTTTATAATTTCATTGTCTGGATCCCGAATACCATTCGGGGATTGACCTGGGGTTGACTTTTTGTTATTTCGGCGTGTATTCATAAATTTGTTATGAAATCAACTGTCCGGTGTCATGAAAAAGGCAGCTTCTTTTCTTCTGATCCTTACTTCATTTTTAACAATCGAAGCTCAACAAGTTGACTCCATCATCGACATCCGCGATGGTCAGCAATACAATATCGTTAAGATTGGCCAGCAATGGTGGATGCAGGAGAATCTGAATATCGGTACGAGGATTGATGGAAGCCTGACAGGTCTTTTTCTGTTGTTACTCCTCAGAGATTTCATTTAAATATTGAATCAAACTCAGTTAGTAATTGATTGACAGGAAACGCTATAATATTATTCCCCAGTGAATA
>JADHVS010000271.1 GCA_016783865.1 Bacteroidales bacterium | reverse complement strand
CGAAACCGGCACTGTCCGAAATGCCAGGCAGCAAAGCAGGCGTTTTGGGTAGAAGACCGGATGAAAGATGCCTTAGGGGTAAAGTATTTTCATGTAGTGTTTACGGTTCCCCATGATTTGAATGCGCTCTGTATGACAGGCAGCGCATGGTTTTACAATGCCATGTTCCAGTGCGTGTGGCAAACCCTGCAGGGCTTTGGTTACAGCCATTACGGGGTCGAAAGCGGAGCCATCTGTTTATTGCATACCTGGGGACAGAATCTGAGCCTTCATCCGCATATTCATTGCCTGGTACCGGCTGCCGGACTCACACTCAAAGGCAACCTGAAACGAATCACCAAACAGGGAAAGTTTCTTTATCCGGTGAAGATGCTCAGTACCGTGTTTCGCGGGAAACTATTGGGCAAGCTTAAACGGCATCTATCGGATATCAGCCAATTAGGCGAATACAAGCCACTATTGGACCGGCTATGGGGCAAACGCTGGGTGGTTGATTGCGAGCCACCCTTTGGCAGCCCGGAACACATTGTGAAATATCTTGGGCAATATACGCACCGGGTTGCCATCAGCAATAATCGGATAAAACACATTGATAAGGAAGGGGTAAGTTTTTACATGAAAGATTACGTCGCCCAAGGAAAGCGGAAACTGACCCATCTGAGCGGTGTGGAATTTTTACATCGATTTAGCCTTCATATACTGCCAAGGCGGTTCGTACGCATACGGTATTATGGGATCCTGAGTAGTAAAATTAAAAAAGACTTCAAACCCGAGAAACAAAAAGCTGTTTCGGATAAAGATATATCTCCGGTAAAAGAGACCTCGCAGGAGCGGCTCAAACGATTAACGCAGTTCGATGTATACCAATGCCCGTATTGCAAAAAAGGCAGGATGAAAGTTGTTGAAGTTTTGCCTAAAATACGTTCACCTGGCAATGTGCTTTATCCTGGGAAAGATAAGAGAATGGTGATCGTTAATTGATAAATTGTCCTCAAATGGAGGAGTAGTATTGTATTGCCTGTTCGTGCCATAAAATGTTTCGAAACCCCGGTATTGGATCGTTTCAACAATAAAAAGAGCTACTATAAAGTGAAACATTACTAAAAAGACACATATCCCGGAACCCATCCGGATGCCATTAAACTGAAACCCTCGGCGTAAAGTGCATAGAAATCTGCACCATTGTGATTTAGCTCAACATGGACTTCATGCTGGGCACTACGTGCCACACGAAGTCCTATTTATTAGTTGCAATAAAAATTATTATTTTAATTTTCAATGACAATTTTAAATGCGTGAATTTTATCCTGTAATATAATGTAACAGATGTATAAGCCAGTAGGATAATGTGAAACATCAATTTTAACTTTGTTCCTTCCGCTTTGTAACATTCCTATTGGCTTTTGAGATACAAGCCTCCCAGATTGATCAAAAAGATATAATTCTACATTCGTTGGGTCATCAATAACCAATTCGATTTCAGTGTAGGAAGATGCAGGATTTGGGAATACAGTTAACTGTTGCTGATCCATTTCGTTGGTGGGCATTATTTCGAATATTCCAACCGGAATACTTCCTCCGTTTGAAGTATGTATAACAATACCATTTAATCCAAATGCATAAGCATTTGTAGAATCTATTGCATGGATCGCATACAGGGATGTTCCATGGCTGTCCTGAAGACACCAACTAGTTCCTCCATCCGAGGAATAAAAAATTGCTCCCGTTGTTCCTGCCATATAAACATGCATCGGATCACCGCAGGTTACCGATTTCATATGCAAAGAGGTGTCACTGAACATCTCCCAGGTGAGTCCTCCATTTTCGGTTTTAAAGCATTCATGGTAGTTTACAGCCCATCCGTGCGACAAATTGGCAAAGCAGATGCTGCTGAAACATTCGGATCCTTCATATTGCTGCTCCCATGTTGTACCGCCATCATTGGTATGAAGAATGATGCCGGGATCCCAGTAGATGGAACCACCTGCTGCCCATCCGTTGAGGGAATCGAGGAAAAAGAGGTCCAGGTATTTTTCATAGGGATCCGCATGCTGGGTTGTCCAGGTGTACCCTCCGTCGCTGGTATGTTTGATGATCCCTTCATATCCAGCCAGCCAACCTGAATACGGGCTGATAAAAAAGACATCAAAAAAAATCTCATTCAATCCGGCATAGACCAGTTGCCATGTTTGTCCTCCGTCTTCTGTCCGAATGACACAATGTCCCCCGGTTGAATCCATGATGGCCCATCCATGTTGTTCATCAGGAAAACTAACTGACCGGATCTTTTTCCCGAATTGCGTTGGTTGACGGACCCAGAATTGCCCTCCGTTATCAGTGTGAAGCAATACACTGTCGCCACCGGCGATCCAACCGTGAAGAGAATCGGGAAATGAGATACTGGCTTCGTCATATTCCGTGAAGGTGTAACGGGCCCGTTGATCCAGGTGAGTCCATGTATTTCCGCCATCAGATGATGACATGATCGATCCTACATCACCTACTGACCAAATATGAAGACTATCAGGGCTGGTTATCCACTTTAATGAGTTTACTGAATCATTTGCGGCCAGACTCCAATTTGCACCTCCGTTTGTCGTCATGTATATAATTCCATTGTCAACGGTATTTGATCCTCCGGAGATCCATCCTATATTCTGAGAAGTGAAATGAACACTTAAGAATCCAACATCCAATTCATCCAATTGAAGCTGCCATGAATTTCCTCCATCTGATGTATGAAAAACAAATCCATGGTGTCCACCTCCATCGTAATTGTAGCCAACAGTCCATCCATTCAACTGATCAGTAAAATAAACATCTGAAAAGGTAATATTGTTCACCCCTGAAGGTTGAACAGACCAGGTTTGCCCACCATTAGAGGTGTGAAGGATTTTACCCTGGAAGCCAACAGCCCATCCATGTTGTAAGTCAGTGAAGTGTACCCCGTTCAGCCTGATCCCGTCCTCCATATACTGGACATTCCAGGTATCCCCACCATTTGTTGTATTAATGATGATGTTGCTTGGCGGGACTCCGTTGGTGTGTGCCCCGCCAACCGCCCACCCATGCATATTATCAATAAAAATGATCTCTTCAAGGCTTTCCCATGTGGATCCGGTGGACCAGGGCTGTGATTCCCATGATTGCCCACCATCAGAAGTGTGAAATATTGTTCTGTCCCCTCCTGTAATCCATCCATGGTAAGAGTCAGTGAAATATAGGTAGGGGGTTGAATAAAATTGTCCGGGATTTTGAAACTCCCAACTGATCCCTCCATCTGTCGTATGAAGAAGAGAATAAAATCCCACAGTCCATCCAGTAAGAGAATCAACGAAATGAACTGAATGTAAACATTCTCCTGTCGGTTTGGGGTTTTGAAAATACCATTGGGATAGAACCGATATGGATATTATGTTAAGGAATGAAATAAGGATGACTGACTTTTTCATGTTAATACTTTTATTGCAACTAACGTCCTGCCAGCAGCCGCTGGGCGGGCGTTACTTGGATTGACTTTTGTATTCGTTTTTTCTTCATTTACTTTTCTTTCGCTCACTTTGAATCACTTGCCCCGCCTGGTCGGCTGCTGGCTTGTTATAGGCAACCAAATCTTATTCTAACAATTTCAAATCAAAAAAGATGGCTCTATTCTAAATTAAGGTTGTTGGATAATATTTTCATATTTTTGTGCCTGGCTAACATTACCAGACATGACAACGATAGAGCAAATAATTGACTTATTCAATTCTCTCAGTGTGGATGATCAAAGACTACTAATGACGGAACTTAACAGAGATGATTCGGGCCAACAAACGACTGCTAATAATGACTTACTTGTAATGAGTAACTGTACATATTGCCAGTCAAAACTGATCATAAAACATGGGGCCAGAGATGGTTTACAGCGGTATAAATGTAAATCCTGCCATAAAGCTTTTACTTCTGCTACCGGGACCAGCTATTATCATTTACAGAAGAAAGACAAATTCGAGGAATATAAAGCATTGATGGAGCAAGGATACATTCCTCTAAAGAAGATGGCTGCAAAAATAGGAATCAGCATACAGACAGCCTTTGATTGGCGCCATAAGATTTTAAGCAACTTGAAAGAAACCAACAACCAGTTTGAAGGGCTAACTGAAATCGACGACCTTTGGTTTTTGTATAGCCAAAAAGGCAGGAAAGGGTTAAAGTACGCTCGCAAGCGTGGAGGCAGCAACCGTAGAGGTGATAACAATTTCCAGGTGAAACTGCTAATAACAGCCGATAGAAAAACAACCAAGGATCTTTCGGTGGTAAGAATAGGCCGACTAAAAAAGTCAGATATTGAAAGGAAAGTTGGAGGCCAGTTTGTTCATGGTAGTACTTTGATATCCGACAAACATAGGAGTATTGCATCCTTTGCAAAGTCAGAAGGGCTTACCCATGTGAGTTTTCTGGCAAAGAAACATACAGCAGGTGGGGATTACCATATACAAAATGTCAATAACATTGCTACAAGGCTAAAAACAGCAGTAAATCACGAATTACGAGGAGTATCTACAAAATACTTACAATGTTACGCAAATTGGTTTGCTTTTCTTGAAGGGAATAAGAACCAAGTGGATTGCAATAACCTTGATCAAGCCTTGACCAATAACAATCAAACCTGGAATCAATACACAAACTTGGAAGGCATATATAAAAGATTCATTGAGAATTTTTCAGTCAGAACATATCGTTGTCCAGTAAAAAGGAAGTGGAAAACACAAATTAACTATTCCCCAACCAATTATGCTGGGAAATTTATCTAACAACCTTAATTTAGAACAGAGCCAAAAAGATTTGTTCAATTATCTCCCGCATCGAAATGGATGCCATTATCCGAGTTGCTGTCAGACGTGTGACAAAAGCATTTGGACTAATTGGTGAGTTGTGATCTTTATCAGTAATGTCGATACAATAAGTCTTATTGAAGTCATGATATTTTATTTTCATTTGACAAAGCCCATGAACTCTAACATAGCCATGCCCAAGAAGTCGGGCATCTATCCCTTCCAACGTTACCACTAATGTATCATAGGCTGTTGTATCCAAAATAGCATTGGATTGCTTGAACAAAGTATCTATATATTGGCTAATCTTAAAGATACAATTTGGATCAGAAAATTCTGATGTGTTTGTGAATTCAAGCTCAGAACATTGGATTTTCTTAAGTTTCAAAATTTCCCTATCATCGAACAATTCCACTCTAAATTTTTTTCCAAAAAAGTCATATTTAGTTATTGTGGGATAGAACTTGAATTTTTTTCCAGGAAGGAAACCATGTTCTGGCACAATTGAAGCACTAATAATTCCAGTTGGTACAATAACTACCTGAGAAGTAACAGAATTTCCGATAAAGAGTGCAATTATTATTAGTAATCGTTTTGTAATCATTTGACAAAAGATTTCTGCCTTCTATTGATCATTATTTGGTTGCCTATAACGGTGCGCAGCTATAGCCAGTGCGTTGGATTTTGGGATCGCCCTGGCGATCCCGGCAGTACGTAGCATTGGCTTTAGGTGCATGTTAGCAACGGGCATGTGTTTTTTCTTTAATAGATCGACTTTCTTATCCAGTTTGAAGCAATGATTACTCGTTATAATTTTTTCGTTTCCATACGTACTTTCGTTATTTCCTTTCTATTCGTCCGGCGGTATAGTTGAAA
>JADHVS010000003.1 GCA_016783865.1 Bacteroidales bacterium | reverse complement strand
ATAAAGTTTCCATGACTTTTTTAATTTCACAGGGCCCGAGATTTTTAATGGTCTCGGTCATTTCATCTGCCAGATCGGCAAACTGTTTTCCTTCGCTGGCACTGATCCAGGCCAGGCGCAACCGGTCTTTGTGAATACCCATTTGCTGAATATATTTCTGCAGCAGGTGGTATCTCCTGAGACACTTATAGTTACCCTCATGGTAATGGCAATCGCCCGGGTGGCACCCGCAAATCATCACGCCGTCAGCACCTTCACGAAATGCGGTCATGACAAAGGTGGGTTCCACCCTGCCTGAGCACATCACGCGGATAATCCTGATATTATGGGCATATTTCATCCTGGAAGTCCCTGCCAGGTCAGCACCGGTGTATGAACACCAGTTACAAAGGAATGATACAATGGTTGGATTGAAACTCATGATATTATATGTTTATAAATTACATTTCAGTTAGTTCCAGATGCATTAATCCACGGATCTGGGAAATTATCTGTTTGTCGGTGAAGTGCCTGCTTCGAATAGCACCTGTCGGGCATGCTGATCCGCATGTCCCGCAGCCTTTACAAAGTATTTCGTTGACAACGGATACATTCTTCTCATCATCAAATGAGATGGCTGTATAAGGACATACTTTAACACAGGTTTGACACCCGCAGCATATGTCCTCATTGACAACTGCAGTCGTTAGTTCTACTTCTACCTGGCCGAGAGCAATGGTGCCAAGTATACGGGCTGCTGCGGCACGGGCCTGGGCCACCGAATCGGTGATGTCTTTTGGCCCCTGGCAGGCACCAACAATGTAAACACCATCCGTGGTAGTGGCCACCGGATCAAGCTTGGGATGCCTCTCAATGTAGAACTCATTCCCGCACAAGCTAACACCCACAGAGTGAGCCACCTCTTTGGCGCTTTCGTGGGCTTCCATACCCACCATAAGGATGACAAGGTCGGCCGGTACTTCAATTTTTTCACCTGACAGCCTTTCGTTCATTTCAATGATCATTTCGCATCCGTCAGATGCTTGGGCCTTACTAATCTGTGGCATATCTATCCTGGGCAATCCCTGTTGCTGGTCGAAGTTCAGGAACAGGATGTTTCTCTTAGCCGTATTCATATAGAATTCTTCACACTTCTTCCCGAATGCCCGCATATCAGCATATATATCAAATATGTTTGAATCTGGCAATGCAGACCGCAACTGGTTAGCATATTTCAATGCCACCATACAGCAAGTCCTTGAGCAATATTCGTGATAGTCGGGATGCCTGCTGCCAACGCAATGGATGATAGCAATATGTTTCGGCTCTTTTCCATCTTTAGTCTGGATGGTTCCACTTTTCAGCATCTGCTCAAATTCAACAGATGTCACTACATTTGGAAGCTTGCCATATCCGTATACATCAATGACCTTTGGATCGAATGTTTTCAGTCCGGTGGCAACAATGATGTTCCCGAATTTGAGCTCGGTCTTTTTACCATTTTTTTGAACTTCTGTTTCAAAATTCCCAATATATCCAAAAGTCTCATCAATGGTGGTGTTCAGGAATACTTCAATATTGGGATGGTTACTCACCCGCTTGATTATTGGTTCGATCAGTTGACCGGCAGGTTGCATATGTGGAAAGGTCAGGTCCATAATGGCTGTATGTCCACCCAGCTTATCCGATTTCTCAACCAGATAAATCTGGTTTCCTGTATCGGCAATTTCGAGGGCAGAGCAAAGACCCGAGATTCCACCCCCGATGATCAGTGTTGCGGGATCAATGTCGACTGTCCTTTTATCCAGTGGTTCATGGAAACTAACCCGTTCTACAGCAGCTCGAACCAGTGCTTTGGCTTTCCTGGTGGCTTCTTCACGGTCTTCATGAACCCAGGAGACATGCTCACGGATATTGGCCATTTCAAAAAGGTAGGGATTCAATCCTGCATTCTGAAGTGCTTTTCTGAATGTCAATTCATGGATCCTTGGTGAGCAGGCTGAAACAACCACCCGGTTCAGGTTATGTTCCTTTATATCCTTGACAATGAGATCTTGTCCCGGATCAGAACACATGTATTTGTAGTTCTTGGAAATGGCTACATTGGGCATTTTGCCAATTTCCTCAGCAACGGCCTCAACATCAACCATTTTGGCGATATTGCTACCGCACCAGCAAACATAAACGCCTATTCTTTGTTCTTCCATAGGATGAAATTTTAAGCTGCAGGGGCTAGCTGCGTTTTATATTGGGTTCGTAATGCTGCCTTTTTCAGATTGGCAAAGAAAATTCCAAGCGGCCGGTAAGCCAGGTGCGACCATTTGGAAAAGGCTACAAAAGTAACAACCATGGGAACTTCAACGGCCAGGTGCATCATATATAAAACATAGGTGGCCATTGGCATTCCTGATATTCTGAATATATGTATCAAAATTCCGGTAAAAGCAAGAAGAAATAACAGGATAAGGAATATCCAGTCGCTGTGATGAGAGAACTTAAACATTTCCCTGTTCTTCCTGAACCTGCCAATCATAAAGTATACAGACCCTCCAATCAGTCCAGCAGTCACATAATAACCCAGTAATCTCTGTGGATGGAACCAGGGATGAACCTCTTCAGTCTGGAACCAGGGAAGGAAAAAGATGATCATGGTAAACATCAACATGTAGCTGGTCATCAGGAATAAGTGGAGGAACCAGTAGAACAATTTGCCTTCGCATTTTAAGAACCTGGCCTGGGTGGCGAAATGGTAGATGGCTTCCCACACCTTGACGAAATAGAGATAAACCGGCACCCTCACACTTTTGTCTTTAATGATCACCTTAACGAACATATTCAGTATGTTAGTCAGAAGGAAAAAGGAAAGTGTTAAGAGTAAAATATGGTCGAGTGTTGCAATAAGTTCATGAGGAGCAAACTTATTGATCTCAACCAAACCTTCAGCTGAAAGAGGAACCTTGAAATCAGCAAAGACAATGAAAGAAGTAATGATACCGGCAAACAGTACAATCATGGTTATCAGGTGGGCAGTAAATGATTTATATAACCTGCCGGAAAGTCCTGTCCAGTCATATACGGCTGTAAGATATCTGCGAAGGGTCATCATTATTTCACCGGGATTAGCTTCCCGGGGGCAGGTTTCAGAACATTCACCACAATAGTAACATAACCATGGATCAACATAACCCGCTATTTTTTCTTTCAAACCCATCTGAATGGCCCTGATCCCTTTCCTTGGAAACAAAAAGCCATTCTCTGACAACGGGCAAATCGCAGTACAATTACCACAATGGTAGCATTCATTCCAATCGCCCATTCCATAAGCTGTCAGCGTGTTTTTGAAATTTGGATCGATGCGTGTGCTCATTTTTGTTCCTCCAATTTATAAGGTGAGATTTCTTTGGCATTTTTTATAATTGTTTCGAGAGGAATATCCTTTATGTTACCTCTAACCTTTCCTCTCATAATCGATTGCAGAACACGTGCAGCAGATGCGGATGCCTGGGCCACGGTGTCCGGGATATCCTTGGGACTCTGGCACACACCTGCAATGGTTACTCCTCCCCGATAAGTGGAGGTAGGTTCAGTAAGGTAGTTGGCTTCATTGAACCAGCCATCATCATCCCGCTCGAGTCCCAGCATTTTAGCAACATCTCCGGCATCTTCACGGGGTTCAAGTCCAACAGCTAAGATCACCATATCCACAGTCTGCTCAATGATCCTTCCCTGGTGTATATCTTCGCTCCGGATCAGAAGCTTACCATTCTTATCTTTAATCTTTGCGGTCTTGCCCCGGATAATCTTTACACCTTCTGCTTTAATCCTTTCATAAAATTCCTCATAACCCTTGCCAAATGCTCTCATATCGATATAATATTCCGATACCTCCGCATCAGGTAGTTTTTCCTTTGTGAGGTGGGCAAGTTTAAGGGAATACATACAACAAACCCTGGAACAATATTTATTATAATTTTCATCACGGCTTCCGATACAGTGAATCAGTGCAACGCTTTTCGGTGCATCACTTTCCGATGTAAAGATCCAGTTGCCTTTCTTATCCTGGCTCCTGAATTTGATGAATCCTTCTGTCGGTCCGGCAGCATTCACCAGTCTTTCAAATTCAAGTGATGTGACCACATTGGGATATTTGCCATATCCGAATTGATCCGCGCGACTGGCATCAAATGTTTTGAATCCGGTGGCGACGATGATGTTTCCTACATTTATGGTTACCTCCTCATCTTTTTCGTCGAGGTTAATACAGTTTTCTACCGGACAGAATTTTACGCATACACCACACTTGCCGTTTTCAACATAAATACAACTGTCGGCATCGATCAGGTACTTATTTGGTACGGCCTGCGGGAATGGTATATAGGCAGATTTTCTGAGGGTTGTGCCAGAATCGAACTCACTCGGTGCCTTAGCCGGGCATTTTTCTGTGCAAATACCACATCCTATGCAGGTGGCAAGATCAATCCGCCTGGCTTTCTTAAGAATTTTCACTTTAAAATTTCCTGGTGTGCCGGTGACTTCTTTAACTTCACAATAGGTCATCAGCTCGATATTCGTATGTTGCCCTACCTCCACCATTTTTGGTGTCAGGATACAAGCAGCACAGTCGAGGGTTGGAAAGGTCTTGTCGAACATGGCCATGTGACCGCCAATGGTTCCGGTACGTTCAACCAGGTAAACCTTTTTTCCTGCATTGGCAATTTCCAGTGAGGCCTGTATTCCTGCGATCCCGCCCCCAATGACCAGGGTATCAGGCTGTACATCATACTCTTCCGGGATAGCTGCCATTTCAAAGGGAACACCAAGTACTGCACAGGCCAACACCGACTTGGCAAGGTCGGTATCTTTGGCAGTAGTTGCCTGGTGATCCATGAAACTGGCAACGATAACATCCTTTGGATCATTCCCGGCCATCACCATGGCCTTTGAAACAAGGGATTTAATGAATCCGGTTCGATCACCTGCAAGAATGATTCTGGTGATCTGGTTTTCTTTAATTGCTGAGGCCACAAGGCCTGGATCATCCACGTTCAGATCGGAAGGAGCCCAGACTTTTGCCACCTCAGCCATTTCCCTGGCAAACGAGGCCAGTTCATCTAGTTTGAGAGAATCCGGATGTCCATTTAGATGTTTGCAAAAATAAACACCGGTTTTAACGTCTTGCTTCATGTTGTTGTATTTTCTATATTTAGTTATTGACTTGTTATGGTATGAAAACGGATATGATTGATTATGTGAAATTGACTCTCCTCGCAGCAAGCTGCGAGGAATCATCGATCCTTTATATAAATTTTTAATTGCGCTCGCTAACCCCGCAGCAAGCTACGGGGAATGCGCTCGCAGGATTCAAAAATGACACCTCGATTTTTTTGTTACCAGGTTCACAATAAATATAATTTTTTTATATTTATCTCCAATGGGTATTAATCATGTTTCAGCTTAAAGGAGCCTATATTAAATTGATTTAAATAAAAATACATCGGGTTTTGCAGGAACCATGCATTGTTTGGGAGTTCATCGCATAAAAAAAATGAGGTAAATGTTTTTAAGCAAATCCTGATAAATTAATGATTCCTTGAACGGAAGTAAGAACATAAACCGCCTGTTACTATATAGACTTGTCCTGGTCAGGTTAAAAGAACTCGGATTTGATACTGTATTTTCATACAATCTTGGGAAAGAGGCAGGTGTTACACCGGAACAGGTCCGAAAGGACTTCTCTAAATTTGGGATAAAGGGAAACAAGAAGGGCGGGTATAATATCAATGAACTGACTGATAAGATCAATGATATATTTCAAAAGGATAAGCTGCAAAAGGTTATTCTTGTCGGATATGGTAATATCGGGACGGCACTTATCAGTTATAAGGGTTTCTACAAGAACATGATAAAGATTGTTGCTGCCTTTGACATTGATCCCGCCAAGTACAAGAAAAAAACTGTTATACCGGTATACCCGATGGCAAAATTGAATGAGGTTATTTCATCCCTTGATGTAAAAACGGCTATCATCTCAGTACCAGGTCAGGTTGCACAGGAGGTTTGTTCCCAATTGGTAGATTCGGGCATCCTTGGAATCCTGAACTTTTCTCCCACTATCCTGAAGGTTCCCCCCCATGTGTTGATACAGAACATTCAGATTGGAAATGCACTGGAAAGTTTGATTTATCATATAATTAGGGCGGACACCTAGCAGCCTGCTCGTGAATACCACGCATTTCGAGACTCACGGTATTTTCCTAACTTTGCGGTTTGATCTAAAGAGACCATGAAGAAAGCGAAAGGGACATACCTTATTGAGATAAAAGGATTGGTGCAGGGTGTCGGTTTCAGACCTTTTATTTACCGCCTTTCTAAGCAATACGGACTAAATGGTTGGGTCGCCAATACCAATGAAGGAATCAAGGTTAATGTTCATACGGATCCTGATTCCCTGTCTGAATTTTTGGTGAGCTTAAGGAGGGAGGCTCCTCCAGCTTCAGATATATATACTATTCAACATAAGCAGGTTACTTCAGAAGAATTTTCAGGATTCGTTATCCGGGAGAGCCAGGACAGCTCAGAAGAGATAACAGAAATCTGTCCTGATATAGCGGTTTGTGAAGATTGTCTGCACGACATGCAAACACAGGCCCACAGGATCAATTACCCTTTTTTGAATTGCACCAACTGCGGTCCCCGTTTCACCATTATACACGATCTTCCATATGACCGTGATAAGACTACCATGGCTCCATTCACCCTTTGTACGGAATGCCGTGCAGAGTATGAAAATGTAATGGACAGACGATTTCATGCCCAGCCGGTGGCCTGCAACACCTGTGGCCCGGCCTATCAATTATTTTGTAGGGATGAGAAAATAACTGAATTGGAGGTGATCCTTAAAAGAACATCTGGCATAATAAATACGGGAGGTATAGTGGCTGTCAAAGGCATGGGTGGATATTTTCTGGCATGTGATGCCAAAAATGAATCTGCAGTAAGCCGGCTTCGAAACCTGAAACATCGCGAAGGAAAGCCATTTGCCGTAATGTTCAGGGACCTCGATTCGGCCAGGGAGTTTGTAGAAATTACTTCAGAAGAGCTGGAACTTTTAAATTCATGGCGCCGCCCGGTTCTCATCCTGAAAGAAAAAAGAAATCTGGCAACTGGAGTGAGCAATGGACTGAACACCATAGGATCGATGCTACCCTATATGCCATTCCATTACTTGTTATTTGAAAAGCTTGATACTCAGGTAATTGTACTGACCAGTGGTAATATTTCGGATGAACCGATCATTATTGATGATAATGCAGCACTGGAGGTTTTCAATCCCAGGGTGGATGCCATTCTATCATACAATCGCGAAATTTATAACCGGACGGACGATTCTGTATTGATGATGGTGAATGAGATACCCAGAATGATAAGGAGGTCCAGGGGGTATGTCCCCAATCCGGTACAGATCGGATTTGATGCAGAAGGAATTTTGGCTGCAGGAGCCGAACTGGTTAATTGTTTTTGCCTTGGTAAAGCAAAAAGTGCTATTATGAGTCAGCATATCGGAGACTTGAAAAACTATGAAACCTATGCTTTTTATCAGGAGTCCATTGAGCGGTTTAAAAAAATCTTCCGGTTGGATCCGGAGTGGGTAGCATACGATTTACATCCGGATTATCTTTCCACACAGTATGCCAAACAGACTGGACTGAAAGGTGTTGCTGTGCAACATCACCATGCCCATATTGCCTCTGCCATGGCTGAGCATGGTCTGGATGAGCAGGTGATTGGCGTGAGTTTTGATGGAACCGGTCTCGGTGATGATGGTCAGATATGGGGGGGGGAGTTTTTGGTAGCAGATATGTCTCATTACCAACGGTTCACACATTTCGATTATTTACCAATGCCGGGAGGGGACAAAGTGACCAGTGAGCCGTGGAGAATGGCATTGTCTTATTTGTACAGGGCATTTGGAAAGGATTGCCTTAATATTGGTCTTACGTTCCTTGAACAAATTGAAGAGAGCCGGATCAACACCATCTGCCGGATGTTGGATAAAAATGTGAATTCTCCCAATACATCAAGTGCGGGCCGGCTGTTTGATGCGGTATCAGCGCTGCTTAATATTTGCACTCATGCCAAATTTCATGCTGAAGCGCCCATGCGGCTGGAAAATGCCATATCCCCTAACATTTTGGCCAGGTATGATGTGGAAATAAATGATGTGATTGATTTTATTCCTTCAATCCGGATGATCACAGATGATCTGAAAAAGAAGGTTTCATCAGGGATCATTTCTGCCAAATTTCACAATACTGTTCTGTTTGTTGTGGAGAAGGTCGTTTCAGAAATGAAGCGGGCAACAGGTTTGAATAAGGTAATCTTGTCAGGTGGCACATTTCAGAACCGATACCTGCTTGGCAACCTTGAAAAGAGGTTATCAAAGGATGGTTTCCAGGTTTATACCCAAAACAAAATCCCCGCCAATGATGGGGGGATTGCATTAGGACAATTGGCCATCGCCGCTAAGAGAATAGCGCTGGGCTTGATATAAGATTAATGATTAACGATTTATGATTTGAGAAGTAGAACCACACACTTCACCTAATCCCCACACCCTCGATTCACGACTCACGACTCACTGATCACTGATGTCCGTAACCGGACGAAGTGATATACTTCTCCAGATCCTTGATGTGTATGTCTTGCTCATGAATGATCTGGTTCACAATATCACCAATGGAAAGGATACCAGCAATTTTATTATGTTCCAATACAGGGAGGTGACGTACATGACGGTCGGTCATCACAGCCATGCAATCAAATGTGGTCATATCTGGCTTGACTGTATATAACTCGGTGCTCATGATATCTTTCACCAATGAATCTTTAGAAGTATGCCCCATAAGAGCTACTTTCCTGGCATAGTCTCTTTCTGAGAATATGCCGATCAATCCACCATCGTCATCGATCACCATCAGGCAACCAATGTGTTTTTCAGCCATTAGTTCCAGCGCTTTAAAAACAGTGTCTTTAGGGTTTATCGTAAAATACTCATGCCCTTTCTCATCCAAAATTTGCTTTACTGTCGTCATGGTTTCTCATTAATATTATTGAAAATTGATTTACCAATGGTAATGAAACAGGAAAGATGATAATTTTTCTCTTAATTCACACAATAAGTTGTTATTAAAGTGTCATCTTATAATGCAAAATTAGAAAAAAAGAAAAATCTGCAAAGTAGATATTTGTATCACAACAAAACATTTGGTAATTAAATGATTAACGATTAATGTATTATGCTCATGTCCCCTAAAATAAATCCGCGAAAAAAAAATTTATTGTGATACTTGGAACAATAAAATAAGGTTTTAAGCTGGTTTTGTCCTGTGAGGGAGAAATAATGTGAAGGCTGGGATCATTCTATTACGGAATGGTAAGGTGTTGTTTTTTTCCAGACAGCAAATAGATTTGAAATAATTGAAATAAAATACCTATTTGAATGAACCTATTATTACCTTTTTTATTTTTGTGAAGGAATCATTAATTATAAAAATGGTAATCATTCCAGCCCATGCATGAGTTTTCCATAGCCATGAATGTTGTTGATATTGCCACTGAATATGCGAACAGGGAACAGGCGAAAGTAGTTCGTGAAATTGAAATTGAGGTAGGCATATTCTCCGGTGTGGTCGTTGATGCCCTTGAATTTGCTATGGAATCTGCAGTAAAGGGGACGATTCTGGAGAATGCTATTTGTAAAATAGCTATCGTTCAGGGCATAGCCCGGTGCCCTGAATGTATGAATGAATTTGAGACGGATGATCTTTTTAAATGCTGCCCGAAATGTAAAACATGTGCTCCATACATTATTCAGGGCAGGGAATTGAGGGTAAAATCCTTAATTGTTGATTAGGTTGTTAAACAACCTTGTCGTTAAAATTATGGATGATTATTGTTGTTATCTTTACACAAAATAATATTCAGGATTATGTGTGATACTTGTGGATGCGACCAGCCAGGAAATGAAGTCAGGATTTTGAAACCTGGAGATGAGATAAAGGAACATGATCACACTCACGATCATTCCCATCATCATGACCATCATCATGGACCGGTCAGGGTCAATGTAGAAGAAGATATTCTGGGAAGAAATAATTTACTGGCCCAGCGCAACCGTGGTTATTTTGAGGCCAAAAACATTGAAGTTTATAACCTGGTGAGTTCACCCGGTTCTGGTAAGACAAGCTTATTGGAGAGGACAATCAAAGAATTAGGTAAAGATCATAAGTTTTATATTGTTGAAGGTGATCAGCAAACCATGAATGATGCAGAACGGATAAAGGAAGCTGGAGCACCAGTTGTCCAGGTAAATACAGGACAGGGCTGCCACCTGGATGCTGATATGGTGAACAGAGCGATGAAGGAACTGGAGTTAACCGATAATTCAATCCTGATGATTGAAAATGTTGGTAATCTGGTTTGTCCCGCCATGTTCGACCTGGGAGAATCGAAACGGGTTGTTATCATCAGTGTAACGGAAGGGGATGACAAGCCGCAGAAATATCCTTACATATTTCAGACTTCAGATTTGTGTATAATCAATAAAATCGATTTAATGCCCTATGTTGATTTTGACCTGGAAAAGGCGAAAGAATATGCCCTCCAGGTGAATCATCACCTTTCCTTTATCGAACTTTCCGTAAAAACCGGTGAGGGCATGGATCTGTGGTATAGCTGGTTGAAAAGTGGTAAGGATGCAAATTGATTGCAGAACAAGGAATGATGAGAGTTGATTTTTGAGGAAAAGAATCACACTCCTTTTCGTACTCAACTAACCCGAGATATCAAATCCTGAATCCGCAGCTTATCCTGAGCTCGTCCCAAGCTCAAATGGGGTAACCTGGTAAACATAGTAGTTCAACCAGTTGGTGAACAGCAAGTTCGCATGACTTCTCCATTTTACCTCCGGAGCCAGTTGTGGATTGTCACCGGGAAAATAATTTAATGGGATCTCAGTATCCAGGCCTTTCTTTTTATCCCTTATATATTCGTCTCTTAATGTGTTCGGATCGTATTCTGAATGTCCGGTAACAAATATTTTTTTGCCATCTGTTGAACCGACAATGTATACCCCAGCTTCGTCAGACTCTGATATAAGCTCGATCTCCTTTACCCGGAGCACATCTTCCTTTTTTATTTCGGTATATCGGGAATGAGGTGCCGGGAAGTTGTCATCAAATCCCCTCACCAGCGGAATCTTTCTATCGAGAACCCGGTGATAAAAAACACCAAACATTTTTTTTGGCAAGGTATATTTGGGAATGCCATAGAAATGGTAGAGGGCCGCCTGGGCGCCCCAACATATATACAGTGTGGAGGTAACATTTTCTGTTGTCCAATCCATTATATCCTGCAATTCCTTCCAGTAGTTAACTTCTTCAAATTCAATCAACTCAACCGGTGCCCCGGTGATGATCATACCGTCATATTTGTGTTTGCTCACCTCATCCATGGTCTTATAGAATGACTTCAGATGCTCCATGGGAGTGTTTTTGGGTTTATGTGTTTTGGGGTAGATCAGGTCAATCTCGATCTGAAGCGGGGTGTTTGATAACAGGCGCAGAATGTGGGTTTCTGTAGTCTGCTTGATGGGCATGATATTAAGGATCACGATACGCTGCGGACGTATGTCCTGGTGGACAGCGCGTGACTGGTCCATGACAAAAACATTTTCGTTCCGCAAAACCGATGCTGCTGGCAGGTTATCAGGTATATTGATAGGCATGCTTAGAGATTTATCAGGGTTTAAATTAATCCTTTTATTTGACTTTTGAATATGCACTCAAAAGATCTTCTTTGATGTCATCGATATTTTCAATACCGACAGATACCCTGAGCATCGAAGGTTCCACACCCGAGGCTATCTGCTCTTCCGCTGATAGTTGTTCATGGGTAGTTGATGCAGGATGAATGATCAATGTTTTTGCATCCCCTACATTGGCCAGGTGACTGATTAGTTCAACATGACCCACCAGTTGTTCGGCAACTTTCTCTCCGCCTTTAATATTAAAAGTTAAGACCCCCCCGAATCCATTCCTGAGATATTTTTTTGCCAATTGATGATAAGGGCTATCCGGCAAGCCGGGATAATTAACCTGCTCCACCCACTCCTGATCCTGTAGCCAGGCGGCCAGTTCAAGTGCATTATCAACGTGTCGTTGTACACGCAGTGACAACGTTTCCAATCCCTGAAGGAAGAGAAATGCATTGAACGGACTCAGGGTACTTCCATAATCCCGCAATCCCTCGACACGGGCACGTATAATGAATGCAATATTACCGAACGGGCTTCCCTCTCCAAAGGTCTCCCAGAATTTCAGTCCGTGGTAACCCTCAGAGGGTTCGGTGAACTGCGGGAATTTGCCATTAGCCCAATTGAAATTACCTCCGTCAACAATTACGCCCCCTATGCTGGTGCCATGACCCCCGATCCATTTTGTGGCTGACTGTACTACAATATTGGCCCCGTAATCTATGGGCCTGCAAAGGTATCCTGCGCCTGCAAAGGTGTTATCCACTATTAAGGGAATCTGGTATTTTTGTGTTAAACTTCCAAAAGCTTCAAAATCAGGTATATTGAACTTTGGATTTCCAATGGTTTCAATATAGATCCCTTTCGTTCTGTCGTCGATAAGCTTTTCAAAATCTGTTGGATTGTCACCCTCCACAAACCTGACATCTATCCCTAATCGTTTGAACTGAACCTTAAACTGGTTGTAGGTGCCACCATATAAAAATGAGGTGGATACAAGGTTGTCTCCGGTCTCGAGTATGTTAGAAAGGGCCAGAAACTGTGCTGCCTGCCCGGAAGAAGTCGCGAGTGCGGCAACACCTCCTTCCAGCGCAGCGATTCTTTTCTCAAAAACATCTGTTGTGGGATTCATAATGCGAGTATATATATTCCCGAACTCCTTCAGTTTAAAAAGATTGGCCGCATGTTCAGAATCATTGAACAGATAGCTGGTGGTCTGGTAAATAGGCACGGCCCGGGCATTGGTCGCAGGATCTACTTCCTGCCCGGCATGTAACTGCAGAGTTTCAAATCGGTAATGTTGTGACATAATCATATAATTTAATTGTTACTAACAAATTGAATTGAGCAGGTCAGCATTTTTTTTACTGATCTGTTTAAATCCATGGTTCTTCAAATGGATATACCAATGAAGATTAATAATGTATTTCTTTTGATTTTTTCATCTGTACTTAATTTATATTCACCATAAAAATGGTCAGGAATTGGCACCGGCTACCCACGTGAGGGTAAGGTTGCCAGAGGATCGCAGAGCCTGTTCTCTCACCTCATTCTTTATAAATCAACTACATCCTTGAGCGGTAATTGAACGTAAGGCAAATTAAGATATTAAATTCCGAAACACCAAATTTTAGAATATTTTTTATCGAATTGTGCTATTTTAATTATTCATTACCGTCTCATAGTATCGGAAACAATTTAATCCTTCGTTTTCTTTTACTCCAGTATAGCTTTTTGTGAGATTCATATAATATTAACTGAATTGAAAAATACAGATGAAAGGTGTTTGTAAATATATTAATAGGTAATCATATAATACATATTAATACTTTTTTCTTAATTTTAGAGAGTGTTTAGTTAAAGATGTATAATCAAAAACTGACAAATCCTTAATTTATATCATGTTTAAAAAGACGAATCCTGTTTACACTTTAAGTGTTGCTTCCCGATTATCCGGCATCCCCATTCACTCAATAAGGCAATATATAGAAAAGGGATTGATCATACCCTATAAAAAAGATACCAGCCGGCATTTGTTTTCTGATGTTGATATTGTCCGTTTTAAAAAAATCCGCACTCAACTGGATGAACAGGGATTAAATGTCGCTGGAATCAAATCTCTTTTGGCTTTGATTCCTTGTTGGGCAATCCGGTCATGTTCGGTGGGTGAGCGATCAAATTGTGAGGCGTATAATTCAATCACCCAACCTTGTTGGGAAGCCTCTGAAAAAGGACCTGAATGCAGGAATATCAATTGCAGGGAATGTGAAGTTTACTCCATTCTGGAAGAAAATCTGGACTTGAAGGTTTTGTTGAAGCAGTTTCTCAAATGAACTATAGACAATCGATTATTTGAATTAAGACAGTAATCACTCAGGAACCTGACATTTGATTAAGGCTGGTTAAAGAATATGCATGATTCCACTATATTTAGTCTAATATCATACCGCGTTATGTATCAATTAGTTCAAGTTGCCAGGTACTAGGTGCTAGTTGCTGGATGAGATATTAATAATCAATAACATAAAATCTATTGGATTAATAATAATTTATTTAGCGTGCTAATTTATATATAACTGTTAACCAGACACCTTGTGCCAAGTAACTAGTAACTAGCAATTTAAATTAATTAATAACCAGGAAATATTCTAAAGAATTGAAAAGAAATGAATAAGTTAGATAAACTGAAATCAATATTGAGTAGTTATAAATCAGCTGTAATAGCATTTTCAGGCGGAGTAGATAGTACATTTTTAGCCCGGATTGCAAAAGAAAGCATTGATGGCAGGCTTTTACTTGTTACGGCAACCTCTTCAACATATCCGTTTTATGAACTGGACGATGCAAAAAAAATTGCTGCATTATTAAGAATAGAGCATAGAATTATTATTTCAGAGGAAATGGAGATACCTGGATTTTCAAATAATCCTCCCGACAGATGTTATTATTGTAAAAGTGAACTTTTCCAAAAAATCAAATACATTGCTGAGAAGGAAAATTATGATATTGTATTTGATGGGAGTAATGCAGATGATTTGGATGATTATCGGCCTGGGAGACTAGCACTTAAAGAAAAAGGGATTTTATCACCTCTTGTTAAGGCTGGTTTTAAAAAGGAGGAGATTAGAGAATTTTCCAGGGAACTTAAATTGCCAACTGCTGATAAACCGGCATATGCATGCCTGGCTTCACGATTTCCTTATGGAGAGCACATAACAAAAGAAAAGCTCAACAGGGTTGCAAGCGTGGAAAAAGAGACCAGGAATCTGGGTTTTAAAATCTTCAGAGTACGGAATCATGAGAACCTGGCCCGGTTAGAATTCGATCATAGAGAAATGGATATGGCATGGAACCTTAGAACTGAATTAATATCAATATGTGAGAATGCCGGCTTTAATTTTGTCACAATTGATTTAAAGGGATATAAAACGGGATCAATGAATATAATGCTAAGAAAAAATAAATCTGATATCAAGTAATAATTGAAACATCGGCTTCATGATGAATATACCAAAGGACCTTAGATATAATAATTGCGAAACTTGTTCAATAAAAAAGTTCCCATTATTAATATTATCGAAATCAGAATTAGCATTAATAAATTAAAACCGTTATTCAGTAAAGTACAGGTCTGGAGTATTTATTCATGAGCAGGGGACATCCGCAACATCTTTTATCTCACTGGTAGAAAAAATGGAAAACAATTTTGAGGGTAACTTTAACCACAATCTGATTCTTATGATTCTTGTCCCGTTAATTGATATTTCCATTATATTAAACTAATTTGCCTTAAACTAAATCTATCTACTAATGGAAACAAAAAAAATACTGATTATCGATGATGATGAAGATATTAGAAGATCTTTCCAGGTTACTCTGGAAAGCAAAAACTATGAAATAGATACGGCATCCAACACGATCACTGGAATGGAAAAAATTAAAAATAAAAAGCCTGATCTATTGATTCTGGACGTAATGATGGATACTGATCTGGAAGGTCATCGATTTGCTCATACAATAAAAAATGATCCCGATTTCAGAGATATTCCAATTTTGATAATTACCGGGATGCTAGATAGTATTGGTGTAAATATCAGAGATGCATTTGATGAATTGGATGCTTTGCCATCCGTATATTTTATGGACAAACCTATTGACCAGGAGGAATTATTAACGAAAATAAAAAAAATTATTTAGTTCAATTCTTTGATCCGGGTAGCCAGAAAAGCGGGAAAAAATGAATTGCCAGATAAATCGAATACTTAAAATCATCAGCTCAAGGGATTTTGATTATTGCATTGACAATTTATAATATACTGACTCATCTGATTACTTTTTGGAAGGTATTCATCCCCGGATTATAATAGAATCCTGGCAATAGAGGCTGCAGGTAGATCCAGTGAAATTCTTCAACTGTAAAAAATGCTGCAGGGATGTTTCTCAGGGCGTTACCGTTAATATTGTGGTATGATCACAAGAAATGAATTATCGTTCATTTGAGTTTTTTCATTATGTTAATACCTGATAACATGATCGCAGACCAATCAGGTTGGCGCACTTTGCGTAATTTATTTCAAACTATACTTCACTAAAAATAATTTCAACGAATCTTAATTATTAATTTCTGTAAAATGGGATCAAGAGATAATAAGTTGTTTCAATTTTCCTTCTGGCTGGTAAGGCTTAGATGGATTGGTGTGATAGGTATTATTCTGGCTACTGCCTTTTCAAGCAGAATAATGGATATCAGCGTCAAAGAGTTCAATCTTTATGCAGTTTCCGGGGTATTTCTAATTCTTAATGTTGTATATACAATACTTTTTAATAGGATAACTAAACTGAGCAATAGTAACCAGGATCTGCATGTTAGGTACTTGATAAACTTTCAAATAGCTGCTGATTTTGTTATCCTGACAGTTATGCTCCATTATTCCGGTGGCATTGAAAATCCTTTTATCATTTACTATATTTTCCATATGATAATGGCCAGTATTATCTTATCATCAATAGAAAGTTTTATGCAGGTAACCTTTGCTCTGGTGCTCATTGGATTGCTCACCATTTCAGAATATTCAGGATTCATTCCGCATTACAGCCTGAATGGATTTGTTTCCCATGAATTATATAAGAGTGGATTGTATCTTATTGGAACCGGAGTAATTTTTGTTACCACTTCATACCTGGTGGCTTACATTACAAACCGCCTTGCAAGACAATCCAGAGAACATGAAAAGGCATACTTGAAAGCAAACCAGGAACTTGAACGGAAAGACGCTATAAAAAATGAATATGTACTGAGAATCACGCACGATATCAAGGCGCATCTTGCTGCGATTCAAAGTTGTATAAGCATTGTGGTAAATAAGACAAGCCCTTCAGACAATAATACCAGAGAGGAATTTTTAAAACGAGCATATAACAGGACAAAGGTTCTCACAAGATTCATACAAGATCTGTTATACATGACAAGGTTAAAACTCATTGATAAAATCAAATCCGAAGAATTTCCAGTCAGGGATTCCATTCGAAAGATAGCAGAGGATGTAATAAACAGGGCAAAAGAAAAATCAGTCGACCTTCAGGTTGATATTGAGGAATCGGTGGATAAGATATCCGCCATTAGGGTTTCATTTGAAGAACTGGTAACAAACTTATTAATTAATGCAATCAACTACTCCAAAGAAAAAAGCGAAGTGAATCTGAATGTTAAAAAACATAAAAATGGAATGCTGGTTGAAATCATCGACCAGGGTATGGGAATACCCGTTAAAGAACAGGAGTTTATTTTTGATGAGTTTTACAGGGCAAGTAATGCCAAAGCAATCAGTGCCGAAGGTACAGGACTTGGCCTGTCCATTGCCAGGCAAATAGTGCAAAGCCATGGAGGAAAGATTTGGGTGGAGAGTGAAGAAGGTTCCGGTTCGAAATTCTGCTTTATCCTTCCTCAATAATCCGGGATGTGAAGCTTGTTTGTGCCAGGCCCTGGCCAATTTCGATTAATGATCAACTTCTTTTAATCAATTGCTTCAATAAGTTCTTAAAAATAATAAAATGAAACGGAAGGAAGTTGTACCAGTAAAGATTACCAAGTAATCCTCTGGGAGAGAAATAGGCATCGACAGATAACCTGTTCTTGTCTGATTGACTCACCTGGTTAATGGTGAATTCGAGCCAGGCTTTGCCTGGTAATTTCATTTCGGCCCTGAGCAAAAGCTTCTTATTCGGAATAAGGTCCTCAACCCTCCAGAATCCTATAACATCATTTATCCGCAAAGTTGAAGCGCTTCTTCTTCCCCTGGATGAACCGACTCCCATGGCCATCCTGTCAATAAATCCTCTTAACCTCCACATCCAGTTGTTGTGAAACCAACCATCTTTTCCACCGACTTTGCAAATGGAACTGAACAGTAGTATTGCAGATTTGTCTGTGTAAACATGATACGAACTTCTATAATGTGGTTTTTCCTTCAGTTCGGATAATTTAATAGACAGTTCATGAGCAGGCGGATAAGCATCCGACCAGCGGGTTGATATATTATCCTGTTCCTCCCTTGAAAGGGCTCTCAGAATGGCCACTTTGTAATCCAGTGTTTTGAATGGTAAGTACTTTTTTATAGCATTGTTTTTACAGATAACATCATTGGTCACCCCTTCCATCAAACAATAAATGATGGCAGCAGGCACAGGTGTCACCAGGCTGGCAATGTAACTGAAGACTTTAATATTGGAGATCGGAGATTTGAGATACAACCTTTTTTTACCCAGGAGTTTAGCAAAGGTTTTAATCATATCTTTGTAGCTAAGAATCTCATCACCGCACAAATCATAGGAACTTCCGGCTGTTTCCTCTATTTCCAGCACACCTACAAGGTATTTAATAATATCGCGAATGCTAACAGGCTGGCAAAGGGTTTTTGACCATGATGGGAAGAATAAAACAGGACCGACTCTTACAATGTTTTCTATGATTTCATAGGAAGCACTTCCTGAGCCAATTATTATTGCAGCCTTTAAAATCGTAGTTGGGATTTTACTTCTCGCTAATATCTCAGCCACAATAATCCTGCTCCTGAGGTGCCCTGAGAGATCTTCTCTATATTCTCCCAATCCTCCCAGGTATATTATTCTCTTAATATGCAATTCTTCAGCTTTCAGCCGTAAATTAGTAACAGCCTGTATATCTGCTATTTCAAACTCCTTCTTCCCTAGCAGCATGGAATGGATCAGGTAGTAGGCAACTTCGACCCCTTGCAGGGCTTTTCCCAGGTCACCTACATTCAGGGCATCAGCTACAACTATTTCAGTACCCGGAAACCTGTCCTCCAGTTCAGGTGAGTAACTCCGTACCATGATTCTGACCCGATAGCCACGCGCAACCAGTTCAGGAACGAGCCGTCCGCCAATATAACCCGTTGCCCCGGTTACTAAAACTGTTCCAATATCTGATCGCGGAGCAGTAGGCAGATCCTGGCAGAATAAATCTGATGATTCCAAGTTCATAAACATATTTAACTATGAGTAAGAGCTATGATATAAGTCTTTTATTAAACTTGTTCTAAATTATAAAAATAATATATAATGTAATTTTTGTGGTAAATAATAAATATATTTAACAGTACATATAATCTGTATTAACAAATGCAGATATATTCTTTATTGTATGAAAATATACATCCCACCGCAGGTTAAGCGCCTCCTGCTTCTGATGACTATTTTTATTGTCGTATTTATTTTGATCCGTGCTGTTTTAGTCCCGGAAGGGTTTGGAGATTACGGGCATTACAGGGCCGGTTCCCTGCAGGATAATGAGTCCTATGAAATAAAATATGCCGGACATGAAGCGTGTATCGAATGCCATTCTGATATATTTGAATTGAAAGAGGCAGATCTTCATAGTGAACTAAACTGTGAGATATGTCATGGCCCGGCTCAGAGTCATGTTGAGTATCCGGATTCAGTTGATGTAAAACTCAACAGGGAAAGGGATTTTTGTGCTCTATGTCATGCTGCTCATGCGGCCAAGTCCACCAATGTTATATTTCAAATAAATCCGGACGAGCATTATATTGAAAAAATATGTATTGATTGTCATAATCCGCATCAGCCATGGGAACTGAAAGAATAGAATCTTCGAGGAGAAAATTCATCAAATCATTTGCAGCTGCAGCTGGAGGAGGATTTGCCTTTACCCTGCTTAACCCTTCCGGGATATTATTGTATGCTGCCAGTCCTGTAAATGAATCTGGTCCGTGGTATGGTATTGGGATAGATATTCAAAAATGTATTGGATGCGGACGATGTGCCGGGGCATGCAAAGTGGAAAACAATGTACCCCGGGAGCCTTTTTTCTTTCGCACCTGGATTGAGCAGTATACTATAAAAAATGACGGTGAAGTAATCGTAGAATCTCCAAATGGAGGAGTTGATGGCTTTGAGCAGAAAATACCCGAGGAGGAGATATTCAAATCTTTTTTTGTTCCCAAAATGTGTAACCATTGTTTTATGTCACCCTGTGTGCAGGTTTGTCCCGTAGGGGCCACCTACGACAGCCCGGAAGGAGTGGTACTGGTTGATGACAAGCAATGTATAGGTTGCCGTTATTGTGTTCAGGCCTGTCCATATGGCTGCAGGTATATTCATCCCGAAAAGAAGGTTGTAGATAAATGCACGTTATGTTATCACAGGATTAAGAAAGGGCTATCTCCGGCCTGTATTGAAGTTTGCCCGACAGGTGCCAGAATTTTCGGAGATCTAAATGATAAGGAAGGAGTTATGGTAGAATTTCTAAAGGAGAACACCTGCCAGGTACTGAAGCCTCATCTGAATACAGGATCCAAACTCTATTATAATGCCTTAAGTTCGGAGGTACGGTAATATGCAAGAACACTTCCAGCATTTATTTGAAATGCTTTCCAAAGTGGAGGGCTACATTTATCCAAATGAAATAGAATTACACTGGGGAATCCTGATAGTACTCTACCCCTATATTACAGGACTTGTTGCCGGGGCTTTTATACTGGCCTCCCTGGAAAGGGTATTTAAAGTGAATGTATTGAAACCTACCTATGAGATTGCTCTTCTTACTGCACTCGCATTTTTACTGGTGGCAGCTCTCCCCCTTGCAAGCCATCTGACAAAACCTTTCAGGGCGTATATGATAATGATTACCCCTAATCCCAAATCGGCGATGGCGGTTTTTGGATTTGTCTATTTGTGGTATCTGATGGTTGTGCTGTTACTGGAAATTTGGTTTGACTATCGGCACAGTCTAGTCATCTGGTCAAAAGAGAAAACAGGGATCATGAAATGGGTTTACAGAATACTTACTCTTGGTGTTACAGATCTTTCCCCCAGAACCCTTAAATGGGATAGGAAATTAGGCTATTTCATAACTGTTATAGGAATTCCATCTGCTTTTCTTTTACATGGTTATGTAGGATTTATTTTTGGATCAATTAAAGCCAATCCATGGTGGTCTTCGGTTCTCATGCCTGTTATATTCCTGTTTTCTGCCATGGTGTCGGGAATAGCCCTGGTAATGCTGATTTACATAGTAATCAGCTACATACGCAAACAACCCATTATGATGGATGCACTGGATAAAATTGCAAAATTCCTGTTTTATGTATTGATTCTCGATTTTTCACTTGAAGCCCTGGACCAGATCCAAAGGATCTATGAAGCAGAAGAATCTTTTGAAATAATATCCCTTCTTGTTTCAGGAAAATTAAATATAACGCTGATTGTTATTCAGGTAATTTTCGGTACCCTTATTCCTTTAATCAGCCTTGCCGTTTTACAGTTATATAAGCCAAAAATCCTTATCCGTAAGATAATATACATTATATCTGGTTCATTGGTGTTGGTGGGAATATTCTTTATGAGATGGAATGTGGTTATTGGCGGCCAGTTATTCTCAAAAAGCTTTTATGGATTTACAAGTTTCAAACTGGGCCTGATAGGTTCAGAGGGCTCACTGATGGCCGTGGTATGGATTATTATACCGCTTTTAATTTTGACCTTTCTTTTATGGCTGTTACCACCCTGGAAAATGCAGCACGAAGAATTGTGATATAATTTTGTCAACAGTGCAGTCTAAAGGATTAAGGACTTTATAAAATCTCTTCTTGATTGTATTTTCATTTAGAGCATCCTTTCTAGATCAATTTTGCCACCCTTATTAATAATTCTTCAGGATCAACGGGTTTGTCTAAATAAAAGACCAAAGGCATCGCCATGTAATCATCAAATGCATCTTTGAAATCGATTCCAAGCTGGTTCATTATCCCTGTTATCACAAGGATCGGCATATTTATATACTCAGGTTCTTTCTTAATCCTGATTGCAAATGAATGACCCTCAAAAGTGGATTCCATCATCACATCCAGAATTAATAAATCCGGAAAAACGGTTTTCAGTTTTTCAAGACCATCTGTGACATTGTTGGCAGTGTGAACCTCGTAACTGGCATCTTCTAAAGTAACCTGAAGGGACCTTGTTATGTCCGGATCATCATCAATGATAAGGATTTTTTTTGTGGTCATACCTGAATGGTCATAAATTCAGTAAATTATTCATCCAACTCCTTTATTCTTTTGATTACCTGACTTTTCTTAGAGCCTTATCCTGATCCCCGGTCCGAGCAGGAAGAAGAACTTTTGTCCTTTCAACAGGTAACCTCCCCCGAAGTAGAGTGGGAATGTTAGCTTCACATCTTTAGTGGTAGGATACAGTGACCCAAGAATCACCAGGCCAATATCCCTGTTATCATTGTTGTCACTGAAATTGAATGAATTCAGGGCCAGGAAACCGGCACCTGCTTTATATGGTCTTGGTGTGTTAATCTTTTCAGGATGGTAAAAGGTAAACTGGGCAATCGCGGCGATGCTGATACCCGATAACTGCCCAAATCGTTCGTCTAAAGCGTCTTCATCCGGTTTCGAAACGGTTATTAAACCTGCCGGGAATGACACCTCTATGTCAAAACTATATCTTTTCTGCAGAACCAGGTCGAATTCCCTCGTAAATCCCTCACCACCGTATTTATCCTTGTCATGGCTTAGCTTGATGTTAATGGTTGACCAGATATCGAGACCATAAGTTTGCTTTCTCAAATACCTGTTCAGGTTGAAATATTCCAGGTTACAATCCTTATCAGGATAATACTCTGCCCTGGGAGAACTGGTGCCAGGGCAAATTACAATGCCGTCGATGGATTTCAATTCAATCAACTCGTTTTTTCTGTCTGTAACGGTGATATCCATATTCAGGTATTGTTTACCATAAAGCATGTCTTTCGAATCGATGATATTTTTATCACTGTAAAAGATGATATCCTGAATGGTTTTATCTACAAGAATGGTTCCCTGAAGGTCACTTATGCGGCGCTGGTTGCCGTCGAAGTTTATCTTATAAAAATCGAACGGCCTGGGTTTCTGGTATTCCCTTAAAGAGAGAGAATGACCAGTATTGGTTCCATGGTTATATAAATTCAAAATCCTTTTTGAAATCCCCATCGGGACATGGCAGGTAAAATTTGCGACAGTTTCTGACCGTATCACAGAATCGGCAGATACTTCCTCGAGTTCCTCAAATGCAAAATCTGCTTTGTGGAGGGCTAATCCTTCAATTTTCAGGTCAATCGTCTCACCGGGATATACTGAAAGGTTTTGAGACCAACTGCCATCTCTCAGAATGCTGATTTGTTCGATACTTGTCTTTGGTGTGATGTTTATATTGGTAATAAACATGGCCTGGTCACCATCCTTAATATATAAATACCCTTCCGACTCACGATGATAATTATAGACCCTTAACCAGCACAGGACACGATTATTTGTGAGAGAATTCCTGGTAAAAATCTCAGCAATAAGAGTGCCTCCGGGTTGCTCCTGGTTTTCTACCCGGTAAGTTTTACCTATATTAAGCAGTCGTGAATTGTCCATTTGGATTTCTGTTCCCTGACGCCGGGTAGAATCATCCATGGTTACTTCCCTTATATCGATGTTAAGAAACTCAAGCCGGCTCCGTTCGATGTTAAATGTATATTCAATCGGAGGAAGCATATATACTGGGTCGCCCAGGTCATTTAAGGAAGGCTGGAAGGTGGATAATTGTAACCGGATGGTTTTCCTTCCCAGTGTATTTGGCAAAACATGGAGCTGTAACTGGTTAAAAGTCTTGGATATCCGGTAACTCATTCCATCACTATCCTGCCAATCTGGAATGAAATTGACATTGTCGATATTATTGGTAATCAATTCAAATACTTTTCCCTCTCCAATAAACAAAACATCGTTCAGCGTTGTAAGATTTACCCTGGTTGAGGTTACCGGAAAAAGGTTCAGCTCAATTAATTTCGGATTTGCCGAACCTGTATCACTGATATTAAACAGGAATTTCAGGAACCGGGATTTGTTAAGGTTTTTAAATTCAACTTTAAACCTGTAGAAAGCATCATTTATGAGCATTATAGAATCAATCATCGAAAAATCACCCGATTGTAATAAATCGATGTGTTTGATCTCATTATCAGCTGAAGGATAGAGGAGCACTTCACACACTTCATCAGGGATATCATAATTGAAGTACAGGTAATCAATATTGTTTTGCAAAAGGTGATGCTCCTGAATGGAATAGGTATTGGTATTCACCCTTATGATGATATCCTCAAAAATTTGTGAGATATGCTGCGCATTAACCGATACAGGCATCAATAGGAATAAAATCGCCAACGCCCTTATTAACCTTTCCATTTTCATACCGTTATAGATAATTATGGTGTAAATTTAATGGATGCCTGATGATATAAAAACACATGTTTAATAAAATATGTATAAAATGACAACTATCAGCTTTATTCAGTGTAGCTTTTTTTAAATTTGTTTATTGAGCAATAATAACTCAAATGCTTGTAAGAGAACTAGTTAGCCCAAAAAGTATTGTTGTTGTAGGGGGATCAAATAACCTGCAAAAAGCGGGGGGGAAGGTCCTCTATAATTTAATCAACGGGACTTTCAAGGGTAATTTGGCTGTAATTAATCCAAAGGAAACCAGTGTTCAGGGCATCCGTTCCTATTCAGATATGGCTGATCTGCCTCAAACTGACCTGGCTATTCTGGCCATTGCTGCAAAATATTGTGAGGACACCATACTATTCCTGGCCGAGCATAAAGGAACAAAAGGATTTATTATCCTGTCTGCAGGTTTCGCAGAGGAGGGCGAGGAAGGAGCAAAAATGGAGGAGGCCATCGCAGGTATCGTTGAAAAAGCAGGAGGCTCTCTGATCGGACCAAACTGTATTGGTGTATTGAACCAGAACTATCAGGGAGTTTTCACAACTCCCATTCCTGTATTGGATGCCCGGGGATGTGATTTTATTTCAGGCTCAGGTGGAACAGCCGTATTCATTATGGAGGCGGGGATACCAAATGGTCTTAAATTTTCCAGTGTTTATTCGGTCGGTAACAGCGCTCAGGTCGGGGTTGAAGAGGTTTTGCAACACCTCGACGAAACCTTTGATCCGGCTGTTAGTTCCAGGGTGAAACTATTATACATTGAAAATATCGACAAACCGGATTTGCTTTTGAAGCATGCTTCTTCACTTATCCGGAAAGGGTGTCGGATTGCAGCTATTAAAGCAGGTACATCGGAGGCGGGTAGCAGGGCAGCTTCTTCTCATACCGGGGCCCTGGCAAGTTCGGATACAGCGGTAGATGCACTTCTCAGAAAGGCAGGTATTGTTCGATGCTATTCAAGGGAGGAATTAACCACAGTTGCTTGCGTCTTTATGCATAAACCATTGACCGGGAAAAACCTGGCTATCATTACACATGCCGGGGGGCCTGCAGTGATGCTAACCGATACACTCTCCGAAGCTGGTTTAGTTGTACCCCGGATTGATTCACCGGAGAAAGAAGAACTGTTAGAAAAACTGCACCCCGGATCTTCAGTTGCTAATCCAATTGATTTTCTGGCCACAGGAACAGCAGATCAACTAAGAGAGATAATTGATTATTGTGACCGATACTTTCATGAAATAGATGCAATGGTGGTCATCTTTGGCAGTCCTGGTTTATTCCCCGTGAATGAAGTGTATGAAGTCATTTACAACAAGATGAAAACATGCAGGAAACCCATTTTCCCGGTACTGCCATCTGTCATTAACGCCCGTGAAGAGATAGCTGAATTTTTGGGCAGGGGACAGATTAATTTTCCAGATGAAGTGGCCCTGGGCAGGGCATTGTCAAGGATTATATTAACACCTTCACCTGTAACTGATCAGATCATTCTTCCTGATGTTGATCATAACAGGATAGACTCTGTAATAAACGATGCGAAGGAAGGTTTTTTATCACCGGATCAGGTTGGACAGCTTCTCGATTCTGCGAACATACCAAGGATAACTGAGTGCTATGTAAAGGATGAAAATGAGGCAGTTGCTCAGTCAGAACAGATGGGATTTCCTGTTGTTATGAAGGTGATCGGGCCCATCCATAAGACAGATATCGGTGGAGTTGTTCTGGGGATTCATTCCGGGGATGAGGTAGTCAGGGAATTCCGGCGTATGATACAACTGCCGGAAGTGACCAGTGTTTTGATACAGCCCATGCTGAGAGGATTGGAACTGTTTGCAGGGCTGAAGCGGGAACCAAAATTTGGCACTCTGGTTTTTTGTGGACTGGGAGGTATTTTTGTTGAAGTGATGAAAGATGTCTCCTCAGAATTGGCCCCCCTTACTATGGATGTTGCTCATGACATGATAAGGCGATTAAGGGGAAGCGAGATGCTAAAAGGTGTAAGGGGACAGGATCCGGTAAACGAAACCCGGTTTGCCGGGATATTGGTGAAACTGTCGGCCCTGGCAACAGCCTGTCCGGAAATAGAAGAGATGGACCTGAATCCATTGATAGGTTCTAAGGATGGGATTTGGGCTGTTGATGCCAGGATTAAGATCGGTGAGTCGTGAGTCGTGAATCGTGAGTCGAGGGTTTGGGAGTTGAGGATCGGGAGGTGAAGTCAGAATTCAGAAGTCAGAAGTCAGAATTTTCATAATTATAGTTAAATCATGCACATTTCCCTCGCACATACACCCGATTCACGATTCACGATTCACGATTCACTAATTTATCTACCATGGCAAAAGATACCCCTGTACATTTTGAGACCGTCAGAAAATTAATCAAGGATCATCATTTACCTGATATCGGAAGAGCTAAGATCCGTGAGATAGTAAAGCTTGTAAATGATATTGAAAAAGCAACGGGTGAAAAATATATCCGGATGGAGATGGGT
This sequence comes from Bacteroidales bacterium, assembly GCA_016783865.1. Next base: position 33,307 of record JADHVS010000003.1, on the reverse strand, counting down.
GTGCCTGGATTAAAACCTGCAGATGTAGGTACAGAGGCCGAAATAGCGGCTATCAAAAGAGGTGTCGCCTCTGTCTATGCTAATATTGAAGGGATACCAGAACTCAAACATGAGATTGCCCGTTTTAGCAAATTATTCCTGGATATTGATGTCAATCCTAACGTATGCCTGGCCACCGTTGGCTCAATGCAGGGAAGCATGGCTGCATTCATGGTTGTTAACAGGGATGACCAGACACGCGAGGGAACCCTGTTCCTCGATCCGGGATTCCCGGTTCAAAAGCAGCAATGTAATGTACTTGGGCATAGTTACAGGACTTTTGATGTATATAATTACAGAGGAAAAAAACTGCGGAAAAAAATGGAGGAATACCTGCATACGGGTAAAGTCTCCAGCATCTTATACTCCAATCCAAATAATCCTTCATGGATCTGCTTTACAGAGGAAGAGCTGCAAATTATAGGTGACCTTGCCACCCGTTATGATGCCGTCGTAATTGAGGACCTAGCCTATTTTGGAATGGATTTCAGGAGGGACGTTTCGGTCCCCGGAGAGCCACCCTTCCAACCAACCGTAGCTAAGTATACAGACAATTACCTGTTGCTGATCTCCTGTTCAAAAACATTTAGCTATGCCGGACAGCGGATTGGCTTAATGGTCATTTCGGAAAAACTTTTCTACAGAAGATATCCTGATCTGCTCAGGTATTATTCTTCTGACATGTTTGGGTATGCGATGATCTTTGGTGCGTTATACGCCTTATCAGCCGGTGCCAGTCATTCAGCCCAGTACGCTGTGACTGCCATTCTGAAGGCAGCCAACGATGGCAAATTCAACATTGTAGAAGAAGTAAGAGAATACGAACAGCGTGCAAAGATCATGAAGGCGCTCTTTATAAAATATGGTTTTAAGATTGTTTATGACCTTGATGTTGATGTCCCTGTCGGCGATGGATTTTATTTTACCATTTCGTATCCTGGATTTACGGGCCCTGAGCTGCTTGAAAAATTATTGTACTATGGCATTAGCGCCATATCTCTTGAAATAACCGGAAGTGAGAAAAAGGAGGGTCTCAGGGCATGTGTTTCTCAGGTAAGCAGAGATCAATTTGGTGTTTTGGAGGAGAGATTGAAGAAGTTTCAAGCACACCATTCATAAGTATTTGTGCTAAAAAACAGTACCGCTTCTGATTTTTATCATGCAGCATCTTCCGGGTTAAATCATAAGATTTAGTATTTTTAAAAATTATTTTGTTCTCATCAAAAATTTCAAAATGGCAAAACCCCTTGGAGCAATTGTAGTAGATATTGAAAAATGTAAGGGATGTGAAATCTGCGTTGATGCCTGTCCAACCCAGGTGATCATGATGGGAAAGAGAGTAAATAGTAAAGGTTACCACTTTGCCTATATGGAAATTCCTGAAGCCTGTACTGGTTGTATTAATTGTGCCATCGTTTGTCCGGATGGTGTCATTACTGTTTACCGGGTAAAAACTCAATCCGCAGAAAAGTAAAAAAATAATATTCTTATAATGAAGGAATTACGGTTAATGAAAGGGAATGAGGCGGTGGCTGAGGCAGCCATTCGTGCCGGGGCAGACGCTTACTTTGGCTATCCCATTACCCCCCAATCGGAAGTACTGGAATACCTGATGGTTGAGAAGCCACATGAGCGCACTGGCATGGTTGTTTTGCAGGCAGAGAGTGAGTTGGCTGCGATCAATATGGTTTTTGGTGCTGCCGGTGCGGGTCGCAAGGTAATTACTTCCTCTTCGAGCCCCGGTATAAGCCTTTTCCAGGAGGCATTATCCTACATTGCCGGCGCTGAACTTCCCTGTGTGATCGTGAACGTGGTTCGCGGGGGACCTGGCCTGGGAACCATTCAACCCTCACAGGCCGATTATTTTCAGGCTACAAAAGGAGGGGGGCACGGCGATTACAGATTGCTCGTACTGGCCCCTGCATCGGTCCAGGAAATGTCAGATTTTGTTCTGCTGGGATTTGACCTGGCTTTCAAATACAGAAATCCGGTATTGCTGTTAACAGATGGACTGATCGGGCAGATGATGGAAAAAGTGGAACTGTTTAAACAGATACCCCGGGCTACAGAGTTTGACCAATCCTGGGCGACCACTGGAAAAACACCTGACAGGGAAAGAAATATAATTACCTCACTGGATCTGGATCCGGCTGGTATGGAAAAACACAATCAGGATCTTCAGGAGAAATACAAGAAAATGGAAGTTGAAGTCAGGTATGAAGCCATTTCATGCGATGATGCTGAGTACTTGATTGTAGCCTATGGATCAAGTGCCAGGATAAGTCAGAAGGCAGTTCAACTGGCGAGGGATAAAGGCATCAAATTGGGACTGCTCCGCCCTATCACACTTTTTCCCTATCCAACAAAGGTTCTGCAGGATATGCTTGGCCAGTTGAAAGGTATTTTATCAGTCGAGATGAATGCCGGACAAATGGTTGAAGATGTAAGACTTGCCGTAAATGGACAGGTCAGGGTAGAACACTATGGAAGGTATGGGGGAATGATCCATTCTCCGGATGAAGTATTGGGAGCACTGAAAAAATTCTATTTAAGCAAATAATTATGGAACTGAATGATATCATTAAGGAAGAAAACATTGTTTACAAAAAGACCCCATTGCTTACCGATAAGGTACTGTCCTATTGCCCGGGGTGTGGCCATGGAACTACGCACCGCCTGATCATGGAGGTTTTCGAGGAAATGGGAATCCAATCGGAGGTAATTGGTGTGGCACCTGTTGGCTGCTCTGTGCTGGCTTATGATTTCATGGATATTGATATGCTTCAGGCCCCTCACGGAAGGGCTCCGGCAGTGGCTACAGGACTAAAACGGGTCATGCCTGATAAATATGTATTTACCTACCAGGGTGATGGGGACCTGGCCGCAATTGGTACCAGCGAAACTATCCATTCCTGCAACAGGGGTGAAAATATAACCATCATTTTCATCAACAACGGGATCTACGGGATGACCGGGGGACAGATGGCGCCAACAACCTTGCCAGGAATGGTTTCTTCAACTTCTCCATATGGCCGTGATGTGAAAACGATGGGAGCACCTATAAAAATGACAGAACTGGTTGCCCAGCTACCCGGAACCTACTTTGTAACAAGGCAGGCGGTACATAAGCCGGGAAACGTAAGAAGGACCAAAAAAGCCATCAGGAAAGCCTTTGAAAACCAGACATTAAAGAAGGGATTATCATTTGTTGAAGTAGTATCAAATTGCAATTCCGGTTGGAAAATGACACCCGTTCAGGCCAATAAATGGATGGAAGAAAACATGTTTCCATACTATCCCCTGGGAGATATTAAGGTTGATGGGGAATTAGTCAGCCACAAAGAAAAATAAAACCAAAAAATAATGACAGAAGAAATTATTATTGCAGGATTTGGTGGCCAGGGTGTTCTTTCAATGGGTAAGATTTTGGCTTATTCGGGTATAATGCAGGAGAAAGAGGTAAGCTGGTTTCCTTCATACGGACCCGAGATGAGGGGTGGGACTGCCAATGTAACAGTAATTATAAGCGACGAAAGGGTTTCTTCCCCGGTCCTTAATGAATATGACACTGCCATTCTGCTGAACCAGCAATCGCTCGATAAATTTGAACCCATGGTTAAAAAGGGAGGATTGCTTTTATATGATGGGAATGGCATTTCCAGGCATCCCGGGCGTAAAGATATCAGCATATTCAGGATTGATGCAGCCAGTGAGGCCAGCAAAATGTCAACCACCAAGACCTTTAATATGATTGTGCTCGGGGGCTTTCTGAAGATAAAGCCATTGGTGGAGCTTAAAAATGTTATCCTGGGGCTGAAAAAATCGCTGCCACCACGTTATCATCATCTCATTGCTGTAAATGAAGAGGCAATAAAGCGGGGGATGGAAGTAGTCTATGAGGTGACTACTGTTTCCTGATCCTCAAATGTTATCCTGTCCGCCAGCTGGCGGATAAGGATCTCTAAGTAGCTGATAATTAGATTCCGAAACAAGTTCGGAATGACAAATTTGGATTATTCATCCCGGATCCCATCCGGGATTTTATTTATAGAAATTCATCTCCTGGATATACTTCCAGACCCCGGGGGGCAGAAAATGCCGGATATCCTTTTCAGCCTTTATGGCCTGGCGGATAAAACTTGAAGATATTTCAATCATGGGCGCATCGACCAGCGATGCATTTTCCATCAATGGAAGCGACCGATGTTCAATCCCTGGCCTGGGGTATACATAGCGGTGATAGCTCCTGATGATCTCCTGATGATTCTTCCATTTATGAAAAACAGATAGCTGATCTGATCCCATGACCAGGCTGAAATTATTCTTTGGATGTTTCTCTGTCAGCCAGGTCAGGGTATCAATTGTATAGGAGGGTATGGGCATGTTGAACTCAATGTTGGTTGCCATGATCCTGTCTTCATCTCCGATTGCCTTCAATACCAGCTCATATCGGTGATAATCAGCCAATAATGATTTCTTCTCCTTTAATGGATTCTGGGGGCTAACCACAAACCATAATTGTTCCATGGCTGTGAATTCAACCATATAATTTGCAATGACCAAATGGCCAACATGTATGGGATTGAAGGAGCCGAAAAATAAGCCTATATTCATAGAAGAAATGACTAAAATGACTAAAATGACTAAAATGACTAAAATGACTAAAATGACTAAAATGACTAAAATGACTAAAATGACTAAAATGACTAAAATTTGGAATTAAATCCTTGTAAATTAAACTACTAACCTGATTTCAAAAAATTAACAATGGCATTATATGCTTCCTGAACAGCTACATTGAGTTGATCATTCACTATCACAAGATCGAACTTATCAGCAAATTCCAACTCTTTCTCTGACTTTTCAAGCCTGATTTTAATTTTTTCCGGGGAATCGGTTGATCTGTTTTCCAGCCTGTCTTTCAGCACAGAGATCGATGGAGGCATGATAAACAAGGCCAGGGCCTGATCTGCAAATTGTTCCTTCAGATTGACACCGCCGGCCACGTCAACATCAAATACAACATGCTTCTTCAGGCTCCAGATCCGGGTTAACTCAGACTTGAGGGTACCATAGAAATGACCCTTGTACACCTCTTCCCATTCAATAAACTCTTCCCTCTCAATCATTGTTTTGAACTCATCAACCGACAAAAAATAGTAATCTTTCCCATGTTGCTCATTGTTGCGTGGCGTCCTTGTACAAGCCGAGATGGAGAACGACAATGGCAGGTCCTGCTCAAGCAAATGATTCACAATAGTGGTTTTCCCGGAACCCGAAGGGGCAGAAAATATGATGAGTTTACCTTTCATAGGGTCATTTCAATCCCATTGACTGAACCAGCAACCATTTCTACATTATATTCAGGATTTGTTCTTTTACTTTTTCCAGTTCATCTTTCATTTCTACCACCAGTTTCTGAATGTCGCTGCTATTCGCTTTGGCTCCGAGGGTGTTAATTTCACGACCAATTTCCTGGGAAATGAATCCCAGCTTTTTCCCAACCGGTTCTTCACACTGCACAGTTTCAAGGAAATAATTGCAATGATTTCTAAGCCGTACTTTTTCTTCTGTAATGTCCATTTTTTCAAGATAATAAATAAGTTCCTGGTGAAACCGGTTCGGATCGAAAGATTCACCTAATTGATTTTCTTCAAGGTTTTGCTTCAACCGCTCCTTCAGATGTTCTGTACGCTCGTTTTCGTAAGGTTCAACTTTGTCAAGGGCCTTGGCAATGTTAATTATGTGCGATTTGATATCAGATTCAAGTACCTGCCCCTCATTTGATTGATGGGTTTTCATCAGGTCGAGGGCCGAGTAAATAATGTTCAGGATTGAGTTCCATTCTTTTTCATCGGGATCTGATTTTACCGATTCCAGCGAATCCGGCAGATTCATTGCAATCTGGAGCAGCCTTTCTGAATCCTGAATCTTAAGCTCCCTGGCGATTTTTGATAACTGTTCGATATATTTCATGACAACCGCGTCATTTATTTTGTGAATGGAATCTTCCGACATGGATTCCACCGAGATTACAACCTCAATTTTCCCGCGTACCAATTTCTTTGAGAGATCGTTTCTCAGTGCTATTTCATATTCCTTATAGGCAGGAGGCATTCGCAATATCAGATCGAGTTGCTTACTGTTGAGTGATTTGGCCTCCACGGTTATCTTTTTACTTTCTAATTCGGATTCCGCCCTTCCGAAACCTGTCATTGAGACTAGCATATGTAGGTGGCTTTCTGTTAGTTATTGATGCAAAATTAATATTTTAACCTCAATTTAGGTAATTGTTATACTATTAGCAGAAACTGCTTGTGGCTTAATCAATACTTTTCGTTTCCATCGTCCGGTTAAATAATATAGAAAGGATAGGATTAAACCGGCCACCCAGCCAGCAGGTATGGCCCACCAGATACCGGTTTCCCCGATCCTGGATGAAAACAGCCAGGCAAATGGGATCCTGATTATCCAGAGTGAAAATAAGGTAAGAAACATAGGAATCAGGGTGTCACCGGCTCCTCTCATGACTCCTCCAAACATAAACATGGTTGTAAAGATCAGGTAAAAAGAACAAACGATAACAAGGTATTCAGATCCAATTCGTATCACTTCAGTGTCATCGGTAAACATACCGATCAATGGCCCTTTAAACAAAATGACAATCAGCATAACTATCACGGTGATCCCTGCTGACATCAGCAGGGTGGCAATCAATCCGGACCTGATCCGCTCTGGTTTCCGGGCACCAATGTTCTGTCCCACGAAAGTTGCCAGGGCAGCAGAAAAATTCATGGCAGGCAATACGGCCAGGTTATCAATTCTGCCTGCAACAGAATAGGCTGCAATAACATCTGTTCCGAATGTATTAACAATAGCCATTAAAGCCATCATTCCAAGCGATACAAAAGTATGTTGTATGCCGGTAGGTAAGCCAATCCTCAAGATTTGCCTGAAGATCTTGTTATCAAACTGAAATTCGGAAAGGGTGAATTGTATAATCTTATGGTACCTGTTAAGATAAATAATTGCCGTCAGGAAAGCACCTCCCTGTGAGACAACTGTGGCAATTGCTGCCCCTGCAATTCCCCATTCAAAGACAACAACAAACAACAGATCCAGGAGAATATTAAATAAAGTTGAGATCATTAAAAAATAAAGTGGCGTCTTTGAATCGCCCAGTCCCCTTAATATGGCGCTGGTTCCATTAAATCCAAAAAAGACAACGAGACCGGACAGGTATATTGTCAGATAGGATTTGGCCTGGGGAAGGATCTCTTCAGGCAACTGTATCAGTCTAAAAATATCTTCTGTGAAATAGACACCGATAACCGATAGAACAACAGAGGTAAAAAACATAAAAATATACAATGTATCAATGGCCCGCTTGACACTCTTAAAGTCTTTTGCCCCAAAATATTGCGCAATCACAATGGTTCCGCCGGATGCGACTCCAATGATCAAGGCAATGAGTGTGAAAATGATAGGGAAGGAAGCGCCGACAGCTGCCAGGGCTTCTTTGCCCAGGAAGTTACCTACAATGATAGTATCGACAATGTTATATAGCTGTTGAAAAAGGTTGCCCAGAAGCATGGGCATCGCAAATTTGAAAATCAGTCTGCCCGCATTTCCTGTCGTCAGGTCCTTCATGAAACGAATTTTATTCGGTGATCAGTGAGTCATGAATCGTGGGTTATTTCTCTTCCAGGTATTTCTGATAATACTTCCGGTGTAATTCTTTTTTATATTCATCTGCCTTTTCCAACCTGGCATTATAGTCTGCTTTTTTCTCTGACTTCTCCCTGGGTGCGAATAGTGGAGATGCATCCATTTCCTGCTTCAGCTCTTCCCAGTAATAATACTCTGCAAAAAATCTGGGTGAAATTTCCCATAGCCTGACCTTGCCGTCAGAGGATCCGGTAATGATATTTTGTCCATCATGACTGAAATCGGCTACATTGACCACATCTTCATGATCAATGAAAGTGTAGATACAATGACCTGTACTAACTCCCCATAGTTTAGCTGTCATGTCATAGGAGGCTGTAACCAGATATTTGCTATCGGGACTAAACCTTGCAAACATTACTGCATACTGGTGTCCTGACAACAGCCGGTTAATTGTACCCGTCTCTACATTCCATAATTTTACTATCTCATCATTTGACGTACTGACGAGTAATTTACCGTCGGGACTAAAATCGAGGGAATATATGTTTCCCCCATGTGCACTGATGTTTTTGATCTCTTCCTTTGTTTGCATATCCCAGAAGCGTACGGACAGGTCAAGTGAGCCACTGGCAATGATTGAATTATCCGGACTAAAGGCAACTGCGAGGGTACTTTTTTTATGGCCATCAAAAGTATGAATCTCCTCAAGAGATTCTGCATCCCAGATCCTGAATGTACTCACAAGAGAGGTGGTTGCAATCTGATCCCCATTGGTATTATACCTTGCATTCCAGACATGGGTACGGTGTCCGGGAATATTTTTCCGTGTACCGCTTTCCAGGTCCCAGACAAATACCTGAGGCCCTGCCGCACTGATTAATTTTTCTCCATTTGGGGAAAATTCAAGATACTGGATTTTATAAGTATGTCCCGTAAAGGTTTTTACAATTTCACCGGATGAACGCTTCCACAGGTATATTACCATATCTTCAGATCCCGATGCAATGATTTGATCATCAGGACTAAACGCCACCGACAGAACAGGTGATTTATGTTCATCAAAAGTTAAGATTAAGCTTTCGTCTTTCTGGCCTGAAGAGACTGCACAAATCCCAGGCAGAAATATTAAGAGTAATGCAAATTTGAGTGGATTCATACGAGTAGAATTTAGGATTGAGAGCTAGGTTGTCCTGGGAAGGGTAATAATAAATGTTGTTCCTTTACCAGGTTTGCTTTTAAATGCCAAAGTTCCATTATTAATTTCGGTAAATTCCTTACAGAGGATCAGGCCTAATCCAGTACCCTCCTCATTAGCGGTACCTGAAGTAGAAAAACTTGAGTCGATCCGGAATAATTTTTTAGCATTCATCTCATCGATTCCAATTCCTGAATCTGAAACACAAACTTCAAGCAATTTACCTTTTGGTTTTGCGGTAACGGTTACTTTTCCAGTTGGCCTGGTAAATTTAATACCATTTGAGACCAGGTTACGGATCACCGTACTGATCATGTTCGGATCACAGAATGCATGGGTGTCTTTGTTTACATTATTGACAAGATGAATATTTTTTTCTTTTGCAGTGCCTTCAAGCAAAAGAATAGTTTGTTCAACCAGTTCATAGATGTCAGTATCGTTTGCATCAAACTTTATTCTGCCGGTTTGTGCCCGTGACCAGTGTAACAAGTTTTCCAGTAAGTTATATGCCTGTTTGGATGCATCACGGATCATTTTGATGAAGGTCAATACCTCGTCTGTATCATACGAACTATAATGTTTGATCAACAAATCGGAGAATCCCTGTATTGAGTTGAACGGATTTTTCAAATCGTGAGCTATGATAGAGAAGAATTTATCTTTAGCGGCATTTGCTTCACGCAGAATATGTTCGGATGATATCAGGTTATGCTCTGCCTTTTTCCATTCTGTTATGTCCCTGAAAACAGTGAAAAAGCCAATGAAGCTATCGTCCCTGAACTGTGGATTGATTGTGATATCAAGTAACCTGGTTTCTCCCGACGGCTGCACTATCTCCAACTCAAGGTTTTTTTTATCATTATTCCCGATTTCCGGAAACTGATTCTTAATTGTTTTTCTCAGATCTTTACGCAGAAACTGGGTTAAAAATTTTCCATTGATCTTACCCTTTTCCATTCCAAAAATGAGTTCAGCACTGGGATTGGTAAAAATGAATTTCAGTTCATTATCCAGCAGTCCAATTCCTTCATTCTGATTCTCTACCAGGAGACGGTATCTGCTTTCGCTGTCGTGCAGGTCAGCCAGGGCTTGCTTATAATTGGTAATATCCCGTGAAATACCGGCTACACCAATTATTTGATTTTGTTCATTGTAAACCGGGAATTTTTTTACAAGGGAATGAATCTCCCGGCCATCCGGATAGACAAAAAGCTGCTCATTAACCAGTGTATCCCCTTTCTTCATTTTGAGTGCTTTCCTGTCATCTTCCATGTATTGCCTGACATGTTCATGGTCGCCATACAGGTCGATATCCGTTTTTCCCAATACATCCTCCATTTTCTTTTTACCGGCAGCAATGTAATTGGCTTTATTGGAGGCAATTATTTTCAAATCGAGATCCTTGATCACCGCATGATCGATAGTGTTTTCAACGATGGCAGCAAGTAGTGTTTTTTCGTGTTCTGCATTTTTTCTCTCTGTGATATCCATGGATGTACCAATCGACAGGGAGGACCTCTTTTTTTCATCCGGGAGAATAAACGACCGGGACCAAATCCAGGTAATTGAACTGTCGGGATGCAGGATACGGTATTCCATATTAATCCCTTTCCCCTTAGCGATTTGTTTATAAGCATGCTTCACCTGTTCTACATCTTCAGGGTGAATCACTTTCAGGAAGGAGCCTGGATTTGCATAGAGGGTTTTAGTGGGCCGTTTGTAAATCGTTTCATAATTTGGGCTGACATAGAGAAGTTTATCCTTTTTCAAATCGTGGATCCAGAATACCTCCTCGATTGTTTCCACCAGCAACCGGAACCGTTCTTTTTGTGTTATCAGATCCTTTTCAGCCTTGATAGTGTCGGTGACATCCCTCGCAATGCCTTCTACAGCAACCACATTGTTGTTCTCGTCGAGGACAGGGATTTCAGAATTATAACAAATCCGGGTGGTACCATCACGGTGGTAGAGTTCATTTAAATAAGGTGGTTGAGTCAATCCCTGGTGGCTTAATTCAAGAACATCCAGTGCTTTTTTGTTCATGGCATGGTTCGTCAGGAACTCCTTATAGCTCCTGGAGGCTTCCTCTGGCGAATAACCTAAAACCTTTTCGACAGAGGGACTAATGTAAGTGATCGATCCTCTTTTATCACGGGAATAGAATACATATTCTTCGCTCAGATTTTCAACCAGCCGGATATAACGTTCTTCAGCATGAGATAGAAGCTGTTCCAGTTCAAGCATCCTTCGTTTAAGGTCTTCGTATGAAAGATTAGCCTGCATCCCGGTTTTTGTTATCAATGATTAAAAAATTAATTAAATAAAGAATTTGATCTGTAAAATTAATAAGAATGATCAGGGCATAAAAAAAACCTGGCTGAAAAATTCAGCCAGGTTACTCTTAGGTTTAGTGGAAAATCTTAATTAGTAATCAAGGCTCAGTATATCTCCGGAAGTAAAAATAAAGAATTTTTCCTTATTTGCAACACCTGCTCCGGGCATAAGGTCATTTTCTGTAAAACCTGCAGCCTTACTGATTGAGCATCCGGTTATAGATCTCCAGATTCTCATCATCAAAGATTACGAAGTACACCTTCTCAATTTCCTCGTTTTCTTCCAGGTATCTTTTTACCTGGCTTATCGCAATGGTGGCTGCAAGTTCCTTGGGATATCCATATGCTCCTGTACTGATATTTGGAAAAGCAATGGTTTTTAATTTTATATTCGAAGCAATCCTGAGGCTGTTCAGGTAGCAACCCGCCAACTGTTCCTCTTCATTCTGCCCACCGCCCGTCCAGATGGGACCGACAGTATGAATAACAAATTTGGCAGGCAGGTTGTATCCACTGGTAATTTTGGCCTCACCCGTGCCGCAACCATTTAATGATCTGCATTCCTCTGTAAGACCAGGACCAGCTTCACTGTGAATTGCTCCGTCCACACCACCTCCGCCCATTAAGGATTTGTTGGCTGCATTTACGATGGCATCCACCTCAAGGGAGGTGATGTTACCTTTCAGAACTTCTATACGGCTCATTGATTTATTTTCTGATCAGCGCTTTGAAACGGGATTCAAAAGCAGCTGCAAGTTTTTCAAGGGTTTTATCGATCAATTTATCCCTGAGAGTTTTGTCTTCATCCTGCAAAATAAAGCTGATCGCATAAGACTTTTTCCCTTTTTCAATTTTCTCCCCCTCATACACATCAAACAAGATTATCTTCTTTAAAATATTTTGCTCGGTTTTGAATGCAAGCTTCCTTATATCCTCAAAGTTAACGCTTTTATCTAAAACCATGGAAAGATCTCTCTTAACTTCAGGTAATTTTGGTAATTCCTTAAACCAGATGTCCTGTTCATTCAGGGAAGCTATTACCTGGTTCCAGTTAAATTCGCCATAAAACACATCTGATTTTATATCAAACTGATTAAGGAATTGTTCTGCTACGGCTCCAAACTCCACCAGTACTTTTTTGCCAGATGATATTCGCAGGCCGGCATCAATATGGTTTAAGCCGGCTTCTTCATATTTCAGTTCATCCAGGTTAAAACCTAACTTCATCATCAGGTTTTCGGTAAAAGCCTTGAGCTGGTAAAAACTTGAATGCAGGTCTTTCTCTATCCAGTTGCCTGCTGATCTCTTACCCGTCAGGAACAGGGCCAGATGTTCTTCTTCCGAATAATCTTTCAATATATCATCCCCCTTATTGCCCTTATTGAAGAAATAGCAATTGCCAAATTCAAAGAATCTCAAATCACTGCGCTGCCGGTTGATATTATAAGAGATAGCCTCCAGACCGCCAAAAAACAGTGTTGTCCTTAACCTGTTCAGGTCGGTACTGAGTGGATTCAATATATTCACAGTGTTAGTGGCATCGGGATAATACTCCTCTTTTGTGAGGGAGTTTGACATAATCTCATTGAATCCATTGTCAGCCAGATAATTAGCAATATGATTTGTGATGTTTTCCTTATCTGGTTTTTCGGAATGTGTCAAGACCGTTGATGCAGTTTCACCCAGTTCAACCTTGCTGTATCCGTAAATCCTCAGAATGTCTTCGATGACATCGGCTTCCCTCTGAACATCTACCCTGTATGGTGGAACCAGTACATCCAACGCCTTCTCTGTTTCATTTTCTATTTCTATTTCCAGTGCAGCCAGTATCTTCTTAATGGTAGTTTTTTCAATGTCAATTCCGATCAATCCGGAGATATTGGCATACCGTACATGAACCTTAAACGGCTCAACCGGCTCGGGATATATATCAATCAAGGGGGATGAAATCTTTGCTCCAGCCAGGTCGCAAATCAACCGGGCGGCACGATTCAATGCAAAAACAGTTATGTCCGGATCAGATCCCCTTTCAAATCTGAAAGAGGCATCTGTATTGATCCCATGCCTTTTTGATGTTTTTCTTACAGAGACAGGATTAAAATGAGCACTTTCCAGGAAAAGGTTGCTGGTTTTTTCGGTTACTCCCGATTCAATTCCACCCAGCACACCTGCAATACACATACCGGATTCGGTATTACATATCATCAGGTCATCGGCCGAGAGTTTTCGATCAATCTCATCCAGAGTAACAAAAGATGTTCCCTTGGGAAGTGTTTTTATGATGACCTGGTTACCAATAATTTTATCTGCATCGAATGCATGAAGCGGTTGTCCGAGTTCATTCAATACAAAATTGGTAATATCGACAATGTTGTTAATCGGATTAAGCCCGATGGATAATAACCTTGTCTTAAGCCAGACTGGTGATTCCCTTACTTTTACGTTGGTTAAAGTGATCCCGGAATACCTGGGACATGCAATGCTGTCTTCAACGATAACCTCGATCAGAAGGTCTGTGTTATCCTCATGGATTTCTGGTATATCCGGTTTTTTAACTGCCTTGGGTTGATGCAGGCTGAACCAGGCGGCCAGGTCCCGGGCAACGCCCAGGTGTGAACCCCCGTCGATCCTGTTCGGTGTAAGCCCTATCTCAATGATGGTATCAGATTGTATATTGAAATAATCCTTTGCAGGTTGTCCGGTTTTTGCCTTAGGATCGAGCACCATGATACCGTCATGATTATCTCCCAGGCCAAGCTCATCTTCCGCACAGATCATTCCTTCAGAGACTTCTCCACGGATCTTTACTTTTTCAAGAGTAAGGCTCTGATTTCCCTTATAAAGGGTAGTTCCGATCTTAGCAACTACAACTTTCTGGCCGGTTTGCACATTGGGTGCCCCGCAAACGATGGGTAACGGCTCTTTTTCACCAATGTCCACAGTAGTGACACTGAGTTTGTCGGCATTTGGATGGTTTTCACAGCTTAGAACTTTACCAACAAAACAACCTTTCAGGCCTCCTTTTAAGGTCTCAAAAGTTTCAATACCTTCTACTTCAAGCCCAATATTGGTGAGAATATCTGCTATTTCATCGGGCGGCTGGTTAATATCAATATAATCCTTCAGCCAGTTGTAAGAAATCTTCATATGAAATAATCAACAAATGGTCAAAAAGCAAAAGTAGGTAAAAAAGTAGAAAACCTTTGCCGGATAACGAAGTTACATCGGATTACCGAAATACCAACTTTTTTTATAAACCTTATTTGGAGAAATGATTAATCAAATGACTAAAAACACTCGGGATAAAATGATATTTTTGTACTTTAATTTAAATGAAACCTGTGGAAGAGAAAAAAGAACGGTTGATCCTGATAACGAATGATGATGGTTTTCAGGCCAAAGGATTAAAAGCACTGATCGAGCTTGTGAAACCACTGGGAGAGGTCGTGGTCATTGCCCCGACAGAGAGCCGTTCGGGAATGTCACATGCGATAACAGTAAAAGATCCAATCAGGGTAAAAAAGATAATTGAAGAACCTAACTATACAATGCAGTGTTGTAGCGGCACACCTGTGGATTGTGTAAAGCTGGCCATCAATACTTTGCTCGACAGGAAACCTGATTTGATATTATCGGGGATTAATCATGGATCAAATTCTTCTGCAAGTATCCTTTATTCCGGTACTATGGCCGCAGCACTGGAGGGTTGTTTGAATGGAATTCCCTCGATCGGTTTTTCACTGCTTGATTATTCCCCGGATGCCGAGTTTAAAGGTACTGCTAAATATATCAGTGAAATCATCGATAAAGCCCTGAACTCTGGCATGCCCTCAGGGACTTGTTTAAATGTCAACTTCCCGAAAGAAAATTCACAAGATATCAAAGGTGTAATGATTTGCCGTCAGACCAGGGGTGTATGGATTGAAGAGTTTGATAAGCGAACTGATCCTCAGGAGAAAACCTACTACTGGTTGACGGGTGAGTTTAAAAACCTGGAACCCAGTGCTGTAGACACTGATGAATGGGCACTAAAGAATAATTATGTTTCAATTGTCCCTGTTCAGACTGACTTTACCTCGTACCAGGCAATAGATCATTTCAAGCAATGGAACCTGAGTTAAGATTATCTTAAAACCGCTATGAAAGGAAGATTTAATAATACCTGGCTGGGTGTAATCCTGGGTCTTGTTGTACCTGTTATTACCATTTTCGTCGCCTGGAAGATCCGGTTTGATCATTTGGATGTGAGCGAATTCTTCAGTACTATGATGGCCAGGAAAATGATGAGTGCTATAATCAGCCTGTGTGCGATCCCCAATCTTCTGGTATTTTTGATCTTTATCTGGCTGAACAATTTATTATCTGCCCGGGGCGTTCTGCTTAGCACCTTCATTGCAGGCTTTATTATGATTATCATTAAATTCCTTCTATGAAGTATTATATCATTGCAGGTGAAGCTTCCGGTGACCTGCACGGATCAAACCTGATGAAAGGTATATTACAGGCTGATCCGGATGCCAATTTCCGTTATTTAGGTGGTGATAAAATGCAATCTCAGGGAGGGAAACTGGTAAAGCATTATCGGGAAATGGCCTTAATGGGCATAGGCATGGTAATACTAAAATTTCGTACCATAACCAGGAACATTTCTTTTTGTAAGCGGGATATTAAGGAATTTCAGCCGGATGTGGTCATACTGATCGATTTGGCAGGCTTTAACCTTAAAGTTGGCAGGTATGTAAAGAAGCTGGGAATCAGGGTGTTCTATTATATTTCACCGAAAGTCTGGGCCTGGAACAGTTCAAGGGTTAAGACCATAAAGGAAGTGGTCGATAAGATGTTTGTCATTTTCCCTTTCGAAGTTGGTTTTTACAAAGAACATGATTATGAAGTAGAGTATTACGGTAATCCTTTGCTGGATGCAATAACTGATAAAAAAAACGAACCGGATGCCAGGCCGGCATTTGCTGAACGAAACAACCTGTCAAACAAGCCGGTTATAGCTGTTCTCCCGGGTAGCAGAAAGCAGGAGATTGATCTTTGCCTGCCTGAAATGATGGCTGTTATTCCTGATTTTACCGGATACCAGTTTGTTATTGCCGGAGCCCCGGGTATTGATCCGGATTACTACAATAAATTTATTTCTTCCCGGGATGTGCCCATCCTTTACGAGCAGACCTACGACCTGTTAAAGTATGCTGAAGCCGCAATAGTTACATCCGGAACGGCCACTCTGGAAACAGCGCTGATGGATGTCCCGGAAGTGGTTTGTTACAAGGCGGGAAAATTTACCTATCATGTGGGCAAACATTTCGTAAAGCCCAAATTCTTTTCCCTGGTAAATATCATTATGGATAAGGAAATTGTAAAGGAATTATTGCAATTCAATCTTGCAAGGGATATATCGGGTGAATTGAACAGGATCCTGAACGATTCTTCCTACCGTGATTCCATGTTGGAACATTTTGCCGGGTTGAGGGAAACACTGGGTGCTCCGGGCGCCTCCTATCGGCTTGGACAAAGAATATTTGATTTGATTTGTGAATCCTGACATAACCACCTGGCAACTGGAATCCGGTAGCAGTCCTCGAGTCTTCTAGTCGCGAGTCTGCGAGTGACATGAAGACTGCGATTAATGCTCACATCCAATTCCTGTTTCCCAAACTCCCGGTTCGCCGATCACTGATCACCGATTTTTATTAATTTCGTGGTATGAAGTGCCATATTTTCATTTTCATTTCATGCCTCCTGTTAATTTCAATATCAGGCCGGGCCATCGATTGCAGGATAAATTTATTTCATCCTCATGTGCTGAATTCAGTACTGTTAACGTGTACCTCAGGTTCTTATTCCTTTACTGACGATCAGGATATTGATTACACCCTGTCACAGCAGGAAGAACTCTTTTTAACAGCCGAAAACGGTTTCCTCTGGATCCGGGATGAAAATGGGGATTGGTACAGTTTTTCCTCAGCGGCCTTCAAAGCTGCAAATGACGATGCCATTCTCCGGATAAAGCCTGTTTTGCCGGTTATGGAAGGCAGGGAGTACTATGGTCACCTGGAGGTCAATATGGTTTTCAACAGCCTCCAGCTGATCAATGTCATTGACCTGGAAAGATACCTGATGGGGGTTGTGGAAACAGAGGTGGGGCCTGCAGCACCGCTTGAGCTCTACAAGGTGCAAACCATTATTGGCAGGACCTATGCAATAAGGAACATTGAAAAGCATAAGTACGAAGGATATCACCTTTGCGATGACACGCATTGTCAGACGTACAAGGGAAGGAACAGGTGGAGTGAAGACCTGGAAATAGCTGTTGAAGTATCAAATGGAATGATACTGATAGACAAGGATTCGATACCTATAATGGCTGTTTTCCATTCCAATAGTGGTGGTGAAACACAGGCAGCCGATAAGATCTGGCTGGTTAACCTACCCTATCTGAAGCCTGTCCTCGATCCATTCAGTATGGGTATGCCTCATGCTAAATGGACCAAAAAGATCCCGGTAACAGAATGGATTCAATACCTTCAAGAAAAGGATTTTCAAATTGAGGATGACACGGATCCTGAGCTTTTAACCGCGAGTCAGGTCCACCGAAAAAAATATTATTATGCTGAAAATGACTCCATTCAGTATTCGAAGATCCGTGAAGATTGGGATTTATACTCTGGATTTTTCTCCATACAATATTCGGATGGGTATTTTATTCTGGATGGCAAAGGTTATGGTCATGGAGTAGGTTTAAGCCAGGAAGGTGCAATAAATATGGCAAGGAAAGGTTATCATTACACCCAGATATTACAGTACTACTTTGATAACATACAGATTATTAATTATTTATTTATTCCTGGTCTGGTTGATTCATATTCTGAATCCTGCGAGCGCATTCCCCGTAGCTTGCTGCGGGGTTAGCGAGCGCAATTAAAAATTTATATAAAGGATCGATGATTCCTCGCAGCTTGCTGCGAGGAGAGTCAATGACCTCTTTTGAAGGATAGCTAAAAAGCATTATTTTCATGCGTTTAAATTTTATCCTGCATGTTTACACTTTTGAATAAGGAAATAACCTCGTTTTTCAGTTCGTTAACAGGTTATATTGTAGTGACTGTATTTCTGGTTGTGAATGGAGTTATCCTATGGGAGTTTCCCTTTCCAAATGATTATGGAATTCTAGGAAATGGCTATGCCACACTGGAACCGCTATTTATTATATCACCCGTGATATTTATCTTTCTTATTTCTGCTATTACCATGCGGATGTTTGCAGAGGAGAAAAAAGCCGGGACACTCGATTTATTAATTACCAGGCCATTGACCGAGATGCAAATAGTATTTGCAAAGTGGCTGGCTACAATGGCACTGGTTCTTCTTTCAGTCATACCAACCCTCATATTTTATATCACTGTCATTAAACTGGGCAGCCCCCAGGGTAATATTGACACCGGCGGTACATGGGGATCGTATATTGGATTGATCTTTTTGGCTGGTATTTATGCCTCGATCGGAATTTTTATTTCGACTATCACCGAAAACCAGATCGTATCTTTTATTGCATCATCGATACTGATTATTATACTTTTCATAGGATTTGATAAAATTGGTGACATTGGAATGGTGAGTGGGATTGAAGGCATAATTAATAAAGTTGGAATTCTGGAACATTACAGGTCGATGAGCCGGGGTGTGCTGGATACAAGGGATATTTTGTATTTCCTGAGTATGATCGCATTCTTTTTAATCATGGCAAGAATAATACTGGATAGCAGTAAGAAAATTAAAAAGGATTATGTGGTCCGTTTGCTGGCAGGGCTCTCTATTATACTGCTTATCAATATAATAGGAAGTTTTATTCATTACCGGATTGACCTTACGTCTGAAAAGAAATACACTTTATCGCCGGTTACCAAACAGGCCCTGAGCGACTTAAACGAGACTGTTTTCATACGGGTATACCTGGATGGTGAGCTTCCCCCCGGATTCGTCAGAATGAAATCGGCTATTGAGGACCTGCTGGAAGAGTTCAGGTGGCACACACCACGGAAGATCCAATATGAGTTCCTCGATGTCTCCGAAGAAACCGATGCCGCATTCCGGCGTAATATAATGATGGAACTGTATGAATTGGGCTTGCAACCGACCAATATACAGGTGAAAGAAAAGGATGGAAGTTCGACTCAGAAAATCATTTTTCCGGGAGCTGTTATTTCGTATGCCGGAATAGATGTGGGAATCAACCTGTTAAAGAACAATCCCGTGCTAAACCATGAAATTAACCTGAACAACTCCATCCAGGCCCTTGAATATGAATTCATTAATATGATCAGGAACCTGGGCAACGAAGAGGTTGAGAAGATCGCCTTTATTGAGGGTCAAGGAGAATTAGATAGTTACAGCATTGGTGATATAATGAAAGAGCTGTCTGATTTTTACCAGGTAGACCAGGGGGTGATCGGCGGTTTATATGGCAGTCTGGATGATTATAAGGCAATCATTATTGCCAAACCAATATCCCGTTTCAGTGAGGAAGATAAGTATGTGATCGATCAGTATATTATGAATGGTGGTAATGTTTTGTGGTTTCTTGATCTGGTTGAGGTTTCGCTTGACAGCCTGATTGGAGGATCAACATTTGCATTTTACAGGCCACTTAATCTTGAAGACCAGTTATTTAAGTATGGGGTTCGGATAAATCCGGACCTGGTTAAAGACATGCAATGCCATGTTATACCTGTGAACAGGGGATTGGTGGGAGGACAACCGAACTGGCAGTTAAGTCCCTGGTACTACTACCCGATTGTTGCCCCTGACGAACAGCATCCGGTAACCAAGAGTCTCAATATGGTAAAGCTGGAGTTTGCCAGCACGATTGACACAGTTGGAGAAAATCCGGACATCAAAAAGACCATCCTTCTGTCGTCATCACCTTATTCCGGAACTTTACAGGCCCCGGCTGAGGTATCACTGCGGATAACTGATGTGGGTCCTGCTCAGCAGGAGTTCAACAGTTCATTCCTTCCACTGGCAGTTTTGCTGGAAGGAAAATTTGAATCTGTTTTCAGGAACAGGCCGATACCTGCCGGAGTCTTGAAAAAACCACAGCAGTCCATACAAAAAAGCAGTTTTGCCAGGATGCTGGTGGTTTCGGACGGGGATATAATCCGGAATGACCTGAGAAACACCTCATCGGGAGTTGAGATCCTTCCGCTTGGTTTCGACAGGTATTCTTCCCAGATTTTCGGGAATAAGGATTTTATCCTGAATGCAGTGAATTACCTGACCGACCAGTCGGGATTGATACAGCTTCGGGGCAGGGAGTTCAGGTTGCGATTACTCGACGGCAAAAAAACGGTGGATGCAGCCTTAAAGATAAAGTTGGTAAATATGATTTTGCCATCGGCACTTATTATTTTGTTTGGGTTGCTTATCAATCTCTACCGAAAGAGATTATATGGACGATAGAGGCAGAAGTCAGAATCCAGTACAATTTCAGAAGCGGAGCGTATGAAATTTTCATGAGCAGGCTGTGCGGATGCCTGTGTGAAGCGAATAATCCAGAAGTCAGAAGTGAAAAAATCCAGGTACATATACATCGTTTTGGTCATGCTGCTTATTGTAGCGGGATACCTGGTAATACAGAACCAGATGGGAGGCCCGGGCTGGTCCTCAGAGGATTTTAATATTGAAGATACAGCCGATATTGAATTTATCTCCATCGAATCAGTTAGCCAGAATGTAGTGCTGACCAGGGATGGGCAAACCTGGATAGTGGACGGCCAGTTTTCGGCCGGCAGTGAGAAAGTCAGGGGATTATTGATATTGCTGTCCCGAATAAAAATAGCCGGCACTGTTCAGGCGGAACTATATGAAGAGGTCGGTAATGCTCTGGACCTGGCCGGAAAGAAAATTATTATTGCCGATAGTAAAAAAGTGATCAGGTCATTTATTGTTTACCATGATACATTGTATTCTGACAACACCTACATGATCCATGAAAATGGCAATGCAATTTATCGCGTCGAGGTCCCCGGAGTTAAATACAGGAACCTGGCTGTATTGTTTAATACGGAGACTGCTTTTTGGAAAAGCAACATTCTTTTTCAATACAGGCCGGAAGAAATCAGGCACATCCAATGTTTTTTTCCTGAGCATCCCGAATATTCTTTTCAACTGGTAAATGATGGAATTACCCTTCCGAAAATTTTATCTTACACTGACGGTACCGAGACAGGAAATATTAATCAGGATCTGGTGCAACGTTATTTAAGCTATTATTCAAGGGTAACCCTGGCCGAATACCTGAATGTTTCTGAAGTTAATTTTCTGGATGAGCTTCGCGATGATGAACCCGAAGTACAATTCCGGCTGACTGACTCAAACAACAATATAATTGAAATAGACTCATATACAGCATATTACTATGACAACAGGGGTGGAGTACAAGTCAATATGAATGAAGCGTTTTTGTGGATTAATCAATCTGAATGGGCAAGAATCGAATATATTGACCTTGATCCCATAGTAAAGCAGATTGACTATTTTATAAGTGATTAAAAAAAAAGCCTGAACGGTCATAGAGCATCTGACTTTTTTTTTGTATAATTGATAACCCTATTCTGAACAGGATCAATAATTACCAAGCCAAATAATTAAAACAAATTCTGATGAAGTTTGTCGTATCAAGCACTGAATTGCTAAGTCACCTGCAGGCTGTCAGCAGAGTGATCAGTACAAAAAATACTTTACCAATTCTTGATAATTTCTTATTTAAGCTGGAATCTAATCAGTTGGAGATCACTGCATCCGATCTGGAATCAACCCTGGTGACGACCATGGGAATTGAAAATACCACAGATGAAGGAAGTATTGCCATCCCGGCCAGGTTAATAACAGATACTTTAAAAGAGTTTTCAGAACAACCGCTTACATTCGAAATTGATCTGAATAAACTTTCTGTCATCATCAATTCTGAGAATGGAAAGTTTACCATAGTAGGATATAATGCAGGTGAATTTCCGCAGATGCCGACTATTAAGCCAGATAAGAAAGCGAGTATTGAGCTGGCTCCGGATCTGCTTCTCAGTGGTATCTCCAGTACATTGTTTGCTACTGCAGATGATGAACTTCGTCCGGTTATGAATGGTGTTTTTATTGAGCTTTCGACGGATGATATCACGTTCGTAGCTTCAGATGCTCACAAACTGGTAAGATATAAGAGGACCGATGCCAAAGCAGCGGAGAATTCATCGTTTATTCTTCCAAAAAAGCCGGCCAGTTTACTAAAGAATGTTTTACCTAAAGAAGAGAATAAAGTGACCCTCGAGTTTGATGACAAGAATGCATTTTTCTCGATGACAGAATACAGGTTGGTTTGTCGTTTGGTTGAAGGTAATTATCCATCTTACAATTCGGTAATACCTACAGGAAATCCGAATAAACTTACGATTGACAGACATGAATTTCTGAATACACTCCGGCGGGTCTCTGTTTTTTCAAATCAGGCCAGCAATTTGGTCAAGCTTCAGCTTACAGGAAACCAGGTCACAGTTTCGGCACAGGACATAGATTTTTCAATTTCTGCTTACGAGAGAATCAAATGCCAGTATGAGGGCGATGATATGGAGATAGGATTTAAATCAACCTTTTTACTGGAGATACTAGCCAATCTTGCTTCCTCAGATATAGTACTTGAGCTTTCTGATCCCACACGGGCCGGAATTTTACTTCCAGCGGAGCAGGATAATGAATCGGAGGATGTACTCATGCTGCTGATGCCTATGATGATCAACGCGTGAGTCGTGAGTCGTGAATCGTGAATCGGGGGTGTGGAAGTGGGGGTGAGTGTGGGTTGTAAGTGTGGTCTGCTATTAAAAATATTCATACACACCCAAATCCCATAGCTCACACAACCTCGTAACTTCTTAACCATGGAATTACAACTCAAAAATCCACTGATTTTTTTTGATCTGGAGACTACTGGCATCAACATAGCTACCGACAGGATTGTGGAGATAGCGTATTTAAAAATCTTTCCGAATGGTGAGGAGGCCAGCAAGACAGTACTGGTAAATCCCACCATCCCTATTCCACAGGAAGTTGTGGCTATCCATGGCATCACGGATAAAGATGTGAAAGATGCTCCCACATTTAATGAACTTGCCCAGTCACTGGCCAATGATTTTGAAGGTTGTGACTTTGCCGGCTACAATTCCAACAGGTTTGATTTACCCTTGCTGGCCGAGGAGTTTCTTCGGGCCGGGGTGGATTTTGACCTGATGAAGCGTAAGTTCATTGATGTGCAGGTGATATTTCACAAAATGGAGCAGCGCACCCTGGGTGCAGCCTACAAGTTTTATTGTAACAAAAAGCTCTCCGATGCCCATCGGGCTGAATCGGATACCACAGCCACCTACGAAGTATTAAAAGCCCAGCTTGACAGATATCCAAAGTTGCAGAATGATATAGACTACCTGTCCAAGTTTTCTTCCCAGCATAAAAATGTTGATCTGGCAGGACGTATCATTTATAATGCACAAGGAGTGGAGGTCTTTAATTTCGGTAAATACAAAGGTCAGCCCGTAGAGCAGGTATTATCGAAGGATCCCGGGTATTTTGGCTGGATGATGAATGGAGATTTTCCACTGTATACTAAAAATGTACTTACTAATATCAAATTGAGAGCCTTCGGGAAATAGCCTTCCAACTATTGTTTTTCCCGGTTAAAATCAAAAAATATGAAAATCATATGTATGGCCAGGAATTATGTGGCCCATGCAAAGGAATTAAATAATCCCCTGCCGGAGCACCCTGTTTTCTTTATGAAGCATGAAAACAGTATAGTCAGGAACAATAAACCTTTTTTCTATCCCGATTTCAGCAAGGAGATCCATCATGAACTGGAAATTGTTGTTAAGTTCAGTAAAGTGGGAAAATCAATAGAGCGAAGGTATGCCAATACCTATTTTGATGAAATTGGATTAGGGATCGACTTTACTGCAAGGGATCTGCAGGATGCCGCCAAGGCAAAAGGACATCCATGGGAGGTGGCAAAAGCCTTTGATAATTCTGCCCCGATCAGTAAATTCATTCCAGTCTCAATATTTGAGGATATTAATAATTTAAGCTTCCGGCTGGACATAAATGGTACTACTGTTCAGGAAGCCAGTTCATCGCTGATGATCTTTCCGATCGACCGGCAGATATCATATATATCAAGGTATATTACATTGAAAACAGGAGATTTGTTATTTACCGGCACACCTGCCGGAGCAGGACCGGTAAAAATTGGTGATCACCTGGAAGCCTGGCTGGAAGATCGCAAGCTTTTGGATTTTTTTATAAAGTGAATCGTGATTCGGGGGATTGGGCATGGCATTGAAAATTTGCTCTTTCAGCCAAAAGAATTTCCATTTTATCAAGTTCCTGAGGCATCTTATAAAAAAGAGTCCGGCCTCCGTCATAAATGTTCAGGTAATCCATTTAGTTATCAATGAGTTTTATATATTTATTGACAAATCTGGTTTAATTAAAATTTATATCATTATGAAAAAAAACAATCTTCATTCAGGTATTAAAGGATTTCTTACTGTTTTGTGTTTATTAGTGTTTACATCAGCATTGCATGCCCAGGAAAAGGGTTCCCAGCAACCCATGAAATATATGAGTCAGGAAATTGAGAATATGACCCTGGCCAAGGAGCTGGCAGCCTACGGTTATGCCAATGAGTCTGCCATATCCCTGATCAGTGCTGCTCAGATCGTTATTGATGAATCTGCCGGTGAGGCAAAAGTAAAAGAGACTACAAGAGGAGGTGAGGATGCTGGCACCAGTGAACTAACACTGGATGTGGAAAAATTATTGACAGATGCTGAGGCATTTGCTGATAATGACAAAAACCTCAAAGCTGTTATCAAATCGATGCGTGAATTATCAGCAGCTTCCCGTGGCCGGGTTGGCGGACCAGGATATGTGATCGACAAGGTGAACGGTGAAGAAGCCAATATGTATGCTGTTGAGTTTACAGGTGGTGATGCAGCCGAGGCAGCCGTTGTTGGTGACGGGAGTACCGATCTGGATCTCTATATTTTTGATGAGGATGGCAATCTGATCGTGTTGGATGAAGACGCCGGTGATGAGTGTTATGTCATGTGGAAGCCGAGGTCTACTGGAGTTTATGTTATTACCATATTAAACAGGGGATCAGTTCTCAATGAATTTGCCCTTGTAACGAATTAATACTTAATATTAAAACAGGAAGAGGGTGCCCCGAACGGCACCCTCTTTTTAATTCTTTATCCATCTGTATACAGGGTATCTCCGGTAGGATGTCTCTGCCCATTTCGAACGGGAATAAATAAAACTCATCTGGGCATAGTAACTTCCTGAAAAATCCGGATCAGTTTCCATCTTTCTCACATAATCCCTCTTCAGCACCGGATCGCTATCCAGTATCCCGATGGCCATTGTATCAAAAGTGGCGGGTGAGAAGTATTCTCTCCTTTCAAGGATCGGATCGAAGAAATTCCAGCTGAAATATGAATCCTGCGCTTCAGGTTCGAGGGTTTCAATAATAAACCTGTTTTCCGGTTGATCTACCGGTATGAGATAATCTCCCTTGAAAAACTGGATTTCCTGAACCTCAGTTCTGGTAGTTACTTTGTCATGTTTATAATGCCCATTATTTAGCTGACCGGAGGTTTGTACATCATCGATATAGTATGCTTCAACCCGGATAACCGTATCCGTCTGCAGTTGCCTGAGCTTTATGTTATTTAGTTCCAGCCTGTGAATAACATGTTCCCAGGTTTGAGGAATAATATATAAATCGGGTTTAATTACCTGTTTAACCGGTTTGAAATATTTATAATAGGGTATTTCTTTTGTGTATGTTTCGTTGTGGTTATAGTACCACATTTCCTGGCCGGTCAACGGGCTGGTCCTTTTTTCTCTCTTATACCCTTTAAAGGTTATGGTTTCGAACCGGCTGGTATCCAATTCCCATTCGATGTGAAATTCTGTTTGCTGACTGGTTTCATGCTTTGCCTGTTCCCTGATCTGGCCTATTTCATCTGCATTTTCATGTGTAAGTTTGAGGAGATTGATCATAAAATATCTGACAGATTCTACACGATCGGGAAAAGGTTTATATGCGTGATTTTCAGTCATAAATGCTATCGTGTTAAACAGGGATGCATATCCTGTTGATAACCTTGGAAGGTCGTTATATCCGGTTATTCCATTTTCGGGAGACGAGATTATATAATTAACATAGGGAGTCAACTCATAGGGTGTTTCCTTCATCAGCCTGTACAAACCCGGTACAAACTCCTTATCCATAAATTGCCCTGCCAGGGGATGGATTTTCTGTGAGTTTGTGGCAATAAGGGTTATGGTATACTGGTGATCAGAACCATCCGTAGTATGAGTATCCAGAAAAACATCCGGATCCCAGGCTCTGAAAGTGGTAGTAAAAGATCGTGCATTTTTTGTATCGGTCTTGATAAAATCACGGTTCAGGTCCAGGTTCCTCGCATTTCCCCTGAATCCGGTTTCTTCGGGACCAACCTGGTTCGCCCTGTTCCAGGCGCTGCGTTTTAAATAGCCTCCAACATTATAAACCGGGACAATACAAACAACGGTATTATCCAGGTAATCGCCCATATTGTTTTTATTTCTGAGCAAATCATCTGCAAAAAGAAGGCTTGCATCCACACCACAAGATTCGCCGGGATGTATTCCATTGAGTATGAATACAACACGCTTACCTTCCTTTTTTACTTGCTCCGGTTCAAAAACCTGGTCTTTGGAGATAATGAATAAATGCAAAGGTTTCCCAACATCGGTAGTACCTGTCTCGATTAGCATGGCGGTTTTAAATTCCCGGTCAAGTTGCTGGTATAATTCAATCACCCGATCATAGGGGAGGGTCTGATTGTTTTTGTAAGGTAATTCAATCTGGGCCGGGAGTGAATTAATTGGCCCTAACAACAGTAAAATGGTTAACGCTTTAAAGATCGGGGTATAAAGAAATGAAGTTGTCTTCTTCTTGTTTGTAATGCTGAAGATAGTTTCTGATGTATTCATCGTTTTTAACTATTTCTTGTGATTCAATCAGGTTATTCAAGCTGCCATTCTTATCAATAACATGCTCCTTAATCAGTTTTACAAGCCCGGCAGGACCTGAGAGCGGACCATCCTGTGTATATCCTGAATTTCTCAGGTCGTTAAAGAAATCAAGGGTTTGCTGATATCTGACTTGATGGATGCTTACAAAGCTAGCAATTTTCCCAAGTGTGAATGAAATATTCGAGAACCTCCTGGTAAGATTTGGTAACACTTTATTGGCAAGAAGATCTGGCTGGATATTTCTCAGAAGATAAATTTCCAAATAGCGGTAAATACCTTTGTAACCAAATGCATCCAGATCATCACTAATATTCAAAACGGTTGATAAAATATTATTTTTTTCGAAAGCTTCTTCAAAGAGTACATTTTCATAATTTTTCAGATCATGATGAACAATGGCCCTATAGATTTCGTCCTGATTGGCTTCGGTTTGACCTGACCTTTCAGAAATAAAATCACGGAACAAACCGGCACTGACTTTGCCATGATTTTCATCCAGGGTAACAGACATTCCGACATCGTGAAAGAAGACTGCAAAAATAATTTCTTCGATAAGTTCATATGGAAATTCAACTCCTGATCCTGACAAAGTGAGGATCAGCTCTTTTGCATAAAACCATACCCTGAAATGGTGGAAATGATCGTGGGAGGGGAGGTGGATGGATTGGAAATGTGACCGGCATTGCTCATAAAGCGTACCCAGCCATTTTTCTTCTATTGATGATATCTTGATATTAATGGATCCTGACTCCTGCATCCTTCTGGTATTCAGACCATTGTCTGTCAAACATAACTTAGTTTGATCATATTGGTCCGGCCCCTTTCCAATATTGGGGTACTACCAACATGCACAATAACATCTTCATCCTGTATAAGTTTAAGTTTGAGGAGTTTTTCAATGGAATATTTGATGTAATCGTCTATGTTTTCATAGACTTCTGAATAAAAAGCACGAACCCCCCAGACAACGGATAATTTTCTTAAAAGCCGTTGGTTATCGGTGAAGGCAAAAATATTGACATCGGGCCTGTGGGAAGCGATCTGCATGGCAGTATATCCTGAATGTGTGAATGTAATGATAGCCTTTGCCCTGGCTAATTTTGCCATATTGCAGGCGTTGTAACAGATCGAGTCAGAAAGGAAAGTACGTGAAAATTCCCTGGGTGGATTATCCCTGTAATAGTGGTATCCTTTCTCAGTCCAATCAATGATCTTTTGCATGCTGCTGACCACTTCGACAGGGTATTTTCCGACAGAGGTTTCTCCACTCAGCATGACTGCATCGGCACCATCCAGTACTGCATTAGCCACGTCATTGGCTTCAGCCCGGGTAGGACGAAAATTGGTGATCATACTTTCCATCATCTGGGTGGCAATGATCACTGGCTTGGATTGCCGGATGCATTTCTGTACAAGTTCTTTCTGAATCAGGGGGACCTGGTCGAAGGGTACTTCAACTCCAAGATCTCCACGAGCTACCATTACTGCGTCGGTTATATCTATGATCTGATCAATCTCCTTCAGGGCTTCCGGTTTTTCGATCTTGGCAATAACCCTTGTGCGTGGGCGTTGGCTGCGTTTGATCAGTTCTTTTATTTCGATAATATCGGTAACATTCCGCACAAATGACAGGGCAATCCAATCCACTCCGTGTTCCAGTGCAAATTTGGCATCCTTTCTGTCTTTTTCTGTCAGACTGGGCAGAGAAATTTTGGTATTGGGCAGGTTAACTCCTTTGTTAGAGGAAAGGATACCGCCTGCAATGACCTTTGTTTTGACTTCATCCTTACCATTAGTTTCAGTTACTTCCAATTTCAATTTCCCATCATCCACCAGGATTATCTCACCCACATTAACATCTTTTGCCAGGGGGGAATAGCTCATGTACACCCGGTCGCTGTTACCCGCACAGGGTGTATTAACGAGACAAAAATCATTGCCATCGACCAATTCCACAGCATCGTTTTCCACTTTACCTATTCTAAGTTTTGGTCCCTGTAAATCGGCAAGGATGGCTACATTTGAGCCATAATGATCGTTCAACTCATTAATCAGTTCAATAGATTTTAAGTGGTCTTCATGTGAACCGTGGGAGAAATTCAACCGGCAGACATCGATCCCCTCTTCAAACATTTTAGAGAGTACATCCTTTTTAACGGATGCCGGCCCCAGCGTGGCAATGATCTTGGTGTGTGATCGTTCATGTCTCATGACAATGGATTTAATCTAAAGTTATGATTTTTACTGACTACTGACTACTGACTACTTCTTAAAGTTAATACATTATTTCATTCAGCACGTTAAAAAATCCTTAACGTATTTTTCACTCAGAGTCCAGAGCCTGGTTGCGAGTTCTGTATCATAAGTGACCCGTGCTGATCTCTTTATCTTCTTCTTTGTAAAATATTCCCCTGTAGTGTTTTCAACTTCATCAGAGCTGGCCAGATAAACCGTGGTTTCAGCTCCTTTTTCAGGTGTCAGTGCCATCCACCTGGCACAAGTTTTTACAAATAAATTTGTTTCCCTGAACAGTCCTGTATTTACCCAGCCGGGAGCCAGGCAATTGACAGTAGTATTGCTTTCACTCAACCTCTTCGCCAATTCCCTGGTAAATAAAATATTGGCTACTTTGGATTGGGTATAAGCATTGATCGAAATATAGGGTTTTTTCCTGGACTCCGGATCAGAAAGATCAATTTTTCCGCGATAGTGAACCCCCGAGGAGACATTTATGATCCGGCCCTGAGGGGCTTTTTCTAGCCGGTCGATTAAATGGTGGGTAAGGAGAAAGGGAGCCAGGTGATTCACCGCAAACTGCAGTTCGATGCCATCTTCTGAAAGCTCTTTTTTTGATGTCCAGATCCCTGCATTGTTAATCAATACATCGATTTTTTCATAACGGCTTTTTACCTGATTTGCAAAATTGCAAACAGATTGGAATGAACCGAGATCACAATTTAAAACTTCGATGTTTTGATTTCCGGATTGTCCGATAAGTTCCTCCCTTACTTTCCGGCCCCGTGTTTCATCCCTTGTATTAAATATTATATCCATTCCCTGCTTTGCCAAACCCAGGGCAGCTTCCTTACCGATCCCTGAGGTGGCTCCTGTGATCAGGCAGATTTTGTTTTGATCATTCATTTTTAATTGAATCATGCGGGCGCATTGGCTTCGCTCCCGAACACTCGGGAGGAGTAGCTTCAATTATCGTTTTGCTCCGAAATCCATCACGCAATTGTATCCGTATTGTTTATGAGGTTTAATGGCAACACCTACAGAATTAAATGAGGGCTCAAGCATATTATACCTGTGTCCCATGTCTTCTACGCCTTCATCAATAAGCAGCTTTATAGCGATAACAACTGGATCCTCTCTGCCGTAGTAGCAGTTTTCCCCAACATAATTATAGGTTCCCATCACCGGTTTAAACCGGTTCTTAAATCCTTTGTGCCCTTCCTGGCCGGATTTGCCAGATTTGATCGCATGGTCCCTTGCAATAATAAACAGGTCGTTCTGCGAATACAAAACCGGCAGGTTCTTAACTTTTTTAAGGTCTTTTTGCAGCGACCGGATATAATTATTTGTTTTGGCCTGGGTTGAATCCAGGAACCATTTAAGATAGGTATCGGCAAATAGTTGTCCGTCGATGCGGGCCAGGTTGGTATAATAGATCACCATTTTTTCATCTTCTTTCAGGTATCTGACATCTTTTGCGGTATTGGCTTTTTCCAGGAGAGCTGGATCCCAGGACTGGCTGTGCGCTGAAACAACAAGAAATAATGTAAATAGAGCAACTGAAATTTTCACAAGAAAATATTTTATTTAATTAATTGGCCTTGTGTAACTTACCATGATAATATTTTCATCACCTTTTGTGATTTTATTGAAAATATCATCATGGATGTTTCATACTGAATTCATTTACGACAAAGATCGGAATCCTGTTTGATCAGCCAGGTTAAGAAAAAGTTAAATATTAATTTCATCAAAATCCCTGATCATATAAATATCATAATCCGTAAAGGCGAAGAAACCTGCAGATTCATAAAGATGCCTGGCAGCCTGATTTTCCTTGTGTACCTCCATCTTCACCTGCTTTCCTTTGCTTTTGATGAATTTCAGAGATTCTTTAAGCAACATTTTCCCCAGTCCCCTGTTCTGGTATTCAGGACGAATGCCAAAATGGTGCATAAAGATTCTCCGTCCATCAAAGGTCATCCACGACGAACCAATCAATTGATTGGATGACTGATTGGTCATTATCAATAACTTACCTCCCTGGCGGTGACATTCTTCAATGGTTGATCTGTCATCACCGCGCTCCGGATAGTCCAGCCCGGTTAGTTGCCAGAGTTCAATAAGGCCATCAAAATCATCTGGCTGATACTCTCTGATATGAATTTGAAGTTTGTCCAAGGGATCTATGAAAATATCCGGGGATTCATGGTTATTCTTTTTCTTCGGGATCACCGGTCTTCACTACATAAACCTGTCCGGTTTCATATCTGATCACCTTGATCTGACTTCCCTTATCTATTAATCCGTATTCAGATTTGGCATCATATATTTCACCATCTACGATTACTTTTCCCGACGGTCTCAAAACCGAATCAGCGATACCGGTTTTCCCTACCAGTTCTTTGGGCTGGCTCTCAACACCGAGAAATCCATCTTCCATTTTGAGATTACGGTTGAGGGCCAGGTTACCCAGGGCTGGAGAGGTAAACATTTTCTTTCCGAGCCATAATGACAGGATAAAGGAAAGGAATATGGAGGTGATCACGATAAAAAAGGCACGTATAACTTCACTGAAGGCCACAGAAAAATCGAAATTAAACACCACATTATCGACCATGGCAAGGGTTAATCCGACGATCACAAGGAGTGCGCCTGATACCCCTGCCACTCCGAAACCGGGAATGACAAATACTTCCAGTGCAATGAGGATTATACCAACAACGAACAGGATCAGTTCCCAGTTCTCGGCGAGGCCTTCCAGGTACAATGGGGCAAAATAAAGCACTGCTGCTATGACGGCTGCTGCAAGCGGGAACCCGATACCCGGAGATTGTAATTCAAAATAGATTCCCCCTACGATGATCATAATGAGCAATCCGCTGACAATGGGATTCAGAAGCAGGCCAATGATTTTATCCATCGCAGAATATTTGAAAGCATGGATTTCATAGTTTTTGATACCGGCATTGCTAATTACTTCTTCTACAGATTCTGCCTTCCCTTCACAAAAATGAAATTGAATGGCTTCATCCGTTGTCAGGGTCAATACCTGCCCGGTATCGATGATGCCTTCAATAAATAACCTGGGATCGACCATGGCTTCTGCAATGGCAGGATCCCTGTGCCAGCGGATTATGGTGTCATTGCCTGATATAATTGTATCTTTTCCGTGTGATTCTGCAGTTGATCGCATCATTCCCCGCATGAAAGACTGGTATTTATCCGGAACCTGTTCTCCCTGCTGGTTTACTACAGTGGCGGCTCCAATGTTTCCTCCCGGACGCATATAAATTCTGTCGCAGGCGACGGCAATCAGTGCCCCTGCGGAGGCTGCATTGTTATCAATATAAACATATACCGGGATGGTACTATTAAGAATGATGGTCCGTATCGAATCGGCGGCATCGAGCAAACCGCCATAGGTGTTCATGTGGATAAGGATAAGGTCGGCCTCCATCGCCATGGCCTCTTCAAAACTCTTTTGAGTAACCCGCCAGATGGCAGGAGCAATCTGTTCTTTGATATCAAATTTATAAATCAGAATTTTTTCGTCGGCTGTCTGATCGCTTTGATCATTCAGGTTTTGTGCTGAGAGGAAGATCATGCTTAATCCCAGGATCATACTTATTGGTAATCTGGCGGATATCTTTTTCATCTTAGTTGACTGTTTATTTCCGGTAAAAATACAAAACTTTATGCTAGC